>JAZQOH010000018.1:0-134854 GCA_045627725.1 Prevotella sp.
AGGCCTAATAGACCTCATATAACGCGCCTCGAAGCTAAAAATCGCAATTTTAGGATAGCAGCCTAAAAATGTGCCCCTTCAAAGATATATGACGTATAAAACCAAAAAGAGGTCGTGCCAGTTACTTTTGACACGACCCCAATGCTTTTATAAAGTCAGGATTAGCTTATTCGTAATCCTGCCATGACTTAATCTGAAGGTCGCCGAGAGCGAGTTCGCAGAATGCCTCGATGAAGGCAGAAGCAAGGCGGGCATTGGTGATAAGAGGAGTGTTGTGGTCGATAGCGCCACGACGAATCTTATAACCATTGGTAAGCTCGCGCTTTGAGTGGTTCTTAGGGATGTTGACGATAAGATCGAACTTATGGTCAGCAATCATCTGCATAACGCTTTCCTTGCCGTTAGCCTCCTCGTCAGGAAGAGCAACAGGAGTTGCAGCAACACCGTTCTCATTGAGATACTTCGCTGTACCCTCTGTGCCATAGACTGTGTAGCCAGCCTTTACGAGAGCCTGAGCTGCATCGAGAAGAGAAGCCTTCTCCTTAGCACTGCCAGTAGAGAGCAGGATGCCCTTATCCTTTGAAGGAATCTTATAGCCAGTAGCAATCATTGAGTTGAGGAGAGCCTCTTCATAGCAGTCGCCGATACAGCCTACCTCACCCGTTGAACTCATGTCAACGCCGAGAACAGGGTCAGCATTCTGCAGACGAGCGAATGAGAACTGACTTGCCTTTACGCCCATACGGTCGATGTCGAAGGCAGACTTGTCAGGCTTCTGGAATGGAACATCGAGCATAATCTTTGTGGCTGTCTCGATGAAGTTGCGCTTCAATACCTTGCTGACGAATGGGAACGAACGCGAAGCACGGAGGTTACACTCGATAACCTTCACGTCGCGACCCTTTGCGAGGAACTGGATATTGAAAGGACCAGAGATGTTGAGTTCCTTGGCAATAGCGCGAGAGATCTTCTTTATCTGGCGGATAGTAGCGAACTTGATGTCCTGTGCAGGGAATACCATGGTAGCATCACCAGAGTGAACACCAGCGTACTCAACGTGCTCAGAGATACCATACTCCACGATTTCACCGTTCTGTGCAACACCGTCAAACTCTATCTCGTTGGTCTCTGTCATGAACTGAGAGATAACAACTGGATATTCCTTACTTACCTCAGAAGCAGCTGTGAGGAAACGCTTCAGTTCGTCGTCGTCATAGCATACGTTCATGGCAGCACCAGAGAGCACGTAAGAAGGGCGAACGAGAACAGGATAGCCAACCTCATCGATGAACTTCTGCACGTCATCCATGCTTGTGAGAGCGCTCCACTTAGGCTGGTCGATACCGAGCTGGTCGAGCATAGCAGAGAACTTACCACGGTTCTCGGCACGGTCGATGCTCACAGGGCTTGTACCAAGGATTGGCACACTTTGACGATGCAGCTTCATAGCGAGGTTGTTAGGAATCTGACCACCTACGGAAACGATGACACCACGAGGGTTCTCAAGGTCGATGATGTCGAGAACGCGCTCGAATGAGAGTTCATCGAAGTAGAGACGGTCACACATATCGTAGTCGGTAGATACGGTCTCAGGGTTGTAGTTAATCATGATTGACTTATAACCCAACTTACGAGCTGTGTTGATAGCATTTACCGAACACCAGTCAAACTCAACGGAAGAACCGATGCGGTAAGCACCAGAACCGAGAACGATGACACTCTTCTCATTATTATAATAATTAACGTCGTGGCCTTCCACAGCATAAGTCATGTAGAGATAGTTGGTGAGCTCTGGATGCTCGCTGGCAACGGTCTCGATACGCTTAACGGCAGGGAGGATGCCGAGCTTCTTACGCTGAGCGCGAACGGCGAGATTCTCCTTCTCCATGTTGCCTTCATGCTTCTTGAGAACGAAGCGAGCAATCTGGAAGTCTGAGAAACCCCATATCTTAGCCTGACGAAGAACGTCAGCAGGGATTTCCTCTATGCTGTTGTATCCCTCAAGCTTGTGCTTATAGTCAACGATGTTCTTCATGCGCTCGATGAACCAAGGGTCAATCTTTGTGAGTTCCTCGATGCGCTCGATGGTGTAACCATCCTCAAGAGCCTGAGCGATGGCGAAGATGCGGAGGTCTGTTGGGTTGGCAAGTTCCTCGTCGAGGTTCTCAAACTTGGTGTGCTCGTTGCCCACGAAGCCGTGCATACCCTGACCAATCATACGGAGACCCTTCTGGAGCATCTCCTCGAAAGAACGGCCGATAGACATAATCTCACCTACAGACTTCATCGAAGAGCCGAGCTTATGGCTTACGCCAACGAACTTGGTAAGGTCCCAGCGAGGAATCTTACAAATCATATAGTCGAGCTCAGGAGCCTTGTATGCTGAGTTAGGAGTGCCCATCTCGCCAATCTGGTCAAGAGTATAGCCGAGAGCAATCTTTGCAGCAACGAAAGCGAGAGGATAACCTGTAGCCTTAGAAGCGAGGGCAGAAGAGCGAGAGAGACGAGCGTTGATCTCGATGATACGATAGTCGTTTGTCTCTGCGTTGAAGGCGAACTGGATGTTACACTCACCAACGATGTTGAGGTGGCGCACACACTTGATGGTAATCTCCTGAAGCATCTTCACCTGCTCATCGGTGAGAGAGCATGTAGGAGCTACAACGATAGACTCACCAGTGTGGATGCCGAGTGGGTCGAAGTTTTCCATTGAGGCAACGGTGAAGCAATGGTCGTTAGCATCACGGATGCACTCGAACTCAATCTCCTTCCATCCCTTGAGTGACTCCTCAACGAGTACCTGAGGAGCGAAGGTGAATGCAGACTCTGCTATCTCCTTGAATACTTCCTCTGTAGGGCAAACGCCTGAGCCAAGACCGCCGAGAGCGTATGCAGAGCGAATCATGATAGGGTAGCCAATCTTTTGAGCTGCAGCAACGGCATCCTCCATTGTCTCACAAGCCTGCGATACAGGAACCTTGAGGTCAACCTTGTTAAGTTCCTGAACGAAGAGGTCGCGGTCCTCTGTGTTCATGATAGCTTCTACGCTTGTGCCGAGTACGTCAACGCCATACTCCTTGAGCACACCTGTCTGATAGAGGGCTGTACCTACGTTAAGACCTGTCTGACCGCCCCATGCGAGCATGATGCCATCAGGACGCTCCTTCTTTATTATCTCTGTTACGAAGTGAGTGTTTACAGGAAGGAAATAAACCTTGTCGGCAATACCCTCACTTGTCTGGATTGTTGCTACGTTAGGGTTGATGAGAACGGAACGGATTCCCTCTTCGCGGAGAGCCTTGAGAGCCTGCGAACCAGAGTAGTCGAACTCACCAGCCTGTCCAATCTTCAATGCACCGGAACCTAATACCAGTACTTTCTTCAGCTGTTTCTTCATTATTGGTTTGTTTAAGTTGATTTTTTATGACCTCTGTGGTTGAGAGTAATCTGAAAGAAAATTACCAAAAAATGTTCAGAAAATTATCTGTTAATCACTGGCAATTTTCTGTCAGTATATTACAAATTGCCTCTCTCCTTGTCGAGATAGTACTTGTATGTGCCAACGGTGAGCTCATCACATGCAGCCTCGTCGCAGACAACGATAGCGTGTGGGTGCATCTGGAGCATGCTTGCTGTCCACTTATGGCTTACCTCGCCGTCAACGATGTGCTGGAGAGCGCGAGCCTTGTGGTGACCATTACATACGAGGAGAACCTCCTTCGCTGCCATAACGGTGCCGATACCAACGGTAAGAGCCTGCTTTGGAACGAGGTTGAGGTCGCCGTCAAAGAAGCGGCTGTTGGCGATGATAGTGTCCGTTGTGAGAGTCTTGATGCGAGTTTTAGAAGTGAGAGAACTTCCTGGCTCGTTGAATGCGAGGTGACCGTCAGGACCTACACCACCCATGAAGAGGTCGATGCCACCTGCTTCCTCGATAGCCTTCTCGTAAGACTCACACTCTGCCATGAGGTCTTTTGCGTTACCATTGAGAATATGTACGTTCTCCTTCTTGATGTTGATGTGAGAGAAGAAGTTTGTCCACATGAAAGAGTGATATGATTCTGGGTGGTCCTCAGGAAGATTGACATACTCGTCCATATTGAATGTAATGACATTCTCGAACGAAAGCTCGCCAGCCTGATATTTCTTTATCAACTCTCTGTAGAGTCCTAAAGGTGAAGAACCTGTTGGACAACCCAACTTGAAAGGCTTCTCAGGTGTAGGATTAGCCTCGATAATTCTCTTTGCTACATAATCTGCAGCCCACTTCGACAATTTGTCGTAAGTTGGTTCAATGATAACTCTCATAAATTATTTCTTTGTATTGGTTGTTTTTGGTTTGCTTAAATTGGGACAAAGGTACGATTTTTTTTGAAAAAACCGAAATGTATTATAAATTATTTTATAAAAAACGTATTATATCCCTCTTGTCGCCTCTATGAGCCATTGCTTGTCTGCCTCGTCATCGAGCAATGGGAGAAGTTCTTCCTTTACCCTCTGATGGTAGTTGTTGAGCCATTCTATCTCTTCTTTTGTCATCATTTCCTTGATGATTGGTATTGTGTCGATAGGGCAGAGGGTGAGAGGCTCGAGCTGAAGGAATTTGCCAAACTCGGTCTCTTTGTAAGGAGTGATGAGCATGGTGTTCTCCGTTCTCACTCCGAAGCGACCTTCAAGGTAAAGTCCTGGCTCGTCAGTGACGGTCATTCCTGCCCTCAAAGGTGCTGGTTTCCACTCCATTCTGATTTGATGAGGGCCTTCGTGAACATTGAGATATGAGCCTACTCCATGACCTGTGCCGTGGAGGAAATTCATTCCCTCTCGCCACATATCCTTGCGTGCCAGAGCATCAAGTTGTGTGCCAGAGGCGTTGTTTGGGAATTTCAGCATTGCCAACTGAATGTTTCCCTTCAAAACAAGGGTGTATATCTTCTTCTGTTCCTCGGTTATGGGACCCAAAGCAATGGTGCGGGTGATGTCAGTCGTGCCGTCAGCATAGTGTGCTCCACTGTCTAGAAGAAGAAAACCTTCTGGGCGAAGCTGAACGTCACTTCCAGGAGTTGCCTCATAATGCACTATAGCACCATGCTCCTGATAACCGGCTATGGTGTCGAAACTTATGTCGCGGAAAAGAGGTTGCTCAGCCCTAAGTGCGGTAAGTTTGCGGTCTATGCTCATCTCCGTCTCTCCACCAGCCTCTACGGCAGGCTTAAGCCAGCGCAGGAACTTTACCAGAGCAATGCCGTCACGCTTCATAGCCTTACGATAACCCTCTATCTCGACGGCGTTCTTCAGGGATTTCATCTGTGGAATAGGAGATTCGTCAAAGACGATTTTTGCCTTTATACTATTGACGAGGGTGTAGCAAGTGCTGTATTTGTCGATGAGTATGTTGTATCCGTTGTACTTTTCCAATGCTTGCTTGATGCTCCCATATGGGGCAATGGAAACACCTGCTGCGGAGAGATGATTTCTGATTTCCTGACCTTCAATCTTCTTCGCATCGATAAAGAGCGTTGCCTTTTCCTTCTCTATCAGAAGATAGCTTACGGCAACTGGACTGCAATGCACATCGTTACCTCTTATATTCAAGGTCCAGGCAATGTCGTCGAGCGCTGTAACGAGATGTCCGTCAACGCATTTCTTACTCATGACCTTTCGTATACGAGCAAGTTTTGACGATGCTTCCTCGCCAGCATATTCCATAGGATGAACGATGGCAGGGTGGAGTGGAATCATTGGTCTGTCTTTCCAAATATAGGAAAGTGGGTCGAGGTTGGTACGAACCGTGATGCCTCCGCTGTTTCGCATCCTGTTGATAAGGCCGTCAATGCAGTTGAATGCCATTACCATACCATCGATGCCGACACATGTGCCACCGCTTACGGAAAGCTTCCTTGCTATCCATTCAGAGATGGTAGGTGTTCCCTCAAGTCCTTTTTTCATTAATACGTATTCCGTGCCGGAGAGTTGTTCGGCGGCAGCGATGAAATAGCGCGAGTCTGTCCATAGTGCGGCTTCATGAAGGGTGACGACGGCTGTGCCTGCTGAACCATCAAAGCCTGAAATCCATTGTCGGCTCATCCAATGTTCGGGAACGTATTCTCCGTTGTGAGGGTCAGTACTTGGGAAAATGAAAGCGTCTATCTTCTCGCGGCGCATCACTTCTCGCAAAGCTTCTATTCTCTGGTTTATTTTATTCATAGTTTAGATGTACGTTAGATTGTTTTGTAATTTAGACTTTACAAAGATATGAATTTTTGTTCTTTTATACAAAAGAAATCAGGAAAAATAAGAATGTTGATGTTTTTTTTCTTATCTTTGCATTGTTTTTGGTGGAAAAATGTGTATGTCAAACGCAGAAACTACCTTTTTTAGCATATTAAATCATCATTAAATATTAAACATTATGGCATTCTTAACAGACGAAAAACTCGTTATCGTTGGCGCTGGTGGCATGATCGGCTCTAACATGGTTCAGAGCGTTCTTATGCTCGGTCTTACTCCAAACATCTGTCTCTATGATATCTATGAGCCAGGCGTACATGGTGTTTACGATGAAATGTGTCACTGCGCTTTCCCAGGTGCAAACCTTTCTTATACAGTAGATCCTGCTGAGGCTTTCACAGGCGCTAAATATATCATTTCTTCAGGTGGTGCTCCTCGTAAGGAGGGTATGACTCGTGAGGATCTTCTCAAGGGTAACTGTCAGATTGCTGCTGACTTCGGTGAGAATATCAAGAAGTACTGCCCAGACGTAAAGCACGTTGTTGTTATCTTCAACCCAGCTGACGTTACAGCTCTCACAGCTCTCATCCACTCTGGCCTTAAGCCAAACCAGCTCACTTCTCTCGCTGCTCTCGACTCTACACGTCTCCAGCAGCAGCTCGCTCAGGAGTTCGGCGTACAGCAGGACAAGGTAACTAACGCTTACACATACGGTGGTCACGGCGAGCAGATGGCTGTATTCGCTTCTAAGGCTCTCATCGATGGCAAGCCTCTCGCTGACATGATGCCAGCTGAGGAGCGCTGGGCTGAGATCAAGCACATGACTATCCAGGGTGGTTCTAACATCATCAAGCTCCGTGGCCGTTCTTCATTCCAGAGCCCTGCATACCAGGCTGTGAAGATGATAGAGGGCGCTATGGGTGGCGAGAAGTTCACATGGCCTGCAGGTTGCTATGTAAATTGCGACGAGTGCGGCTTCAAGAATGTTATGATGGCTATGCCTACAACAATCGACGCTACAGGTGTTCACTTCACAAAGCCTGAAGGCACATCAGAAGAGATGGCTGCACTTCAGTCTTCTTATGCTCACCTCCAGAAGATGGTTGATGAGATTATCTCTCTCGGCATCATCCCACCAGTAGCAGAGTGGGCTGAGATGAATCCAAATCTCTAAACATCGCACTGTTCTCTGTGATTTTCCGCAGAGTCGAGATACAGGCATGTGCTCTTTGGGCACATGCCTTTTTTCCAATTCTAACTATCCAAAATGAAAGTAATAAAAGATCAAACATTCGGAGGTGAGCGACCTCTTTTTGGCATCGAGGATACTCGCCTGGAGAATATTGTAATCACTGATGGAGAATCGGGGATAAAGTGCTGTCGTAATATTGAGGCAGATAATTGTAAGTTCTATGGAAAGTACCCTTGGTGGCATGTGTATGGTTCGCTGATAACGAACTGCTATTTCGACGTTCCTTCCCGCTCTGCTATATGGTATAGCAACGATATGGTAATGAGGGATTGCGTTATTGATGCTCCAAAGTTCTTCCGCGAGATGAATAACCTCTCTCTTGAGAACGTAACCCTCAACGATGCTGATGAGACTTTTTGGAAGATCAACGGTTTGAAGATAAAGAATATCACTCTCCACGAAGGCACTTATCCATTCATGTTCTGCAAGGATATCTATGTTGATGGACTCGTTTCCGACTCAAAATACGTGTTCCAGTATTGCAAGAACGTGGAGATTCATAATGCCAAGATAACAACGAAGGACTCTTTCTGGGAGTGTGAGAACGTGACGGTATATGACTCTGTTCTTGATGGTGAATACCTTGCGTGGCATTCAAAGAATGTTCGCCTTGTGCGTTGCCATATTGCAGGCGAGCAACCTCTCTGCTATATTGATGGCATCACGCTCGAAGACTGCACCTTCGATGCTGCTTGTGACCGCGCCTTTGAGGATTCTTGCAGTATTAAGGCAGACATAAAAGGAGCGATAACAGAGATAAAGAACCCTATCTCGGGTACTATCATCGCCGATGAGATAGGCAAGATAACATATGATGAATTCGCAAAAGGAAAGGAATGTACGATTTTGACAAGATAACAAATCGCCGCAATAGTGGTTGCTATAAGTGGGATGAGGCTGGTATGGATGATATCATACCTATGTGGGTGGCTGATATGGACTTCCAGACAGCTCCTTGCATCATCGAAGCGTTGCAGAAACGTGTTGCTCATGGTGTCTTCGGATATACTCTCGTGCCAGATGCCTATTATGAAGCCGTCATAAACTGGTTTCAGCGTCGCTATTCCTGGACCATACAGCGAGATTGGATACAATATACCTCTGGCGTAGTGCCTGCAATCAGCGTCATCATTAAGGCGATGTGCGAGCCTGGAGATAAGGTTATTGTGCAGACACCTGTCTATAACTGCTTCTTTTCTTCCATCCGAAATAATGGTTGTGAAGCACTCTATGCGCCTTTAATAAGAAAAACTGCGGCGGCTCCCGATGGAAAAACATCGGGCACAGGGATTATATCTGCTTCCTTAGGCTGCGCATCCCCTGTGCCTGCTGCCACTGTTCCCGACGGTTGTCCGTCGGGTATCTGCTCTTCATCGGGGGCCCTCTTCACCTACGAGATGGATTTTGCCGCTCTCGAAGCGCAAGCCTCTGACCCTAAGGCGAAGCTTCTCATCCTCTGTAACCCTCACAACCCTGCAGGTCGTGTGTGGACAAAGGAGGAACTTCTCCGTGTGAATGACATCTGCCAACGTCATGGTGTCCTCGTTGTCTCTGATGAGATCCATAATGAACTCTGTCTTGACGGACGAAAGTATGTGCCTTTTGCAAGTGTCAGCGACGAGTGTTTGTACAACAGCATAACCTGCACCTCACCATCAAAGAGTTTCAATACTGCAGGATTGCAGATAGCAAACATCATCTGCAGTGATGCTGCTATTCGCGAAAAAATAGACCGCGCCATTAATATAAATGAGGTATGCGATGTAAATCCTTTCGGTGTAGCAGGACTTATGGCAGCTTATAACGAAGGGGAGGAATGGCTTACTGACCTTTGTGCTTACCTTACAGAAAACTATAAGGCGCTGAAAACTTTCTTTGCAGAGCATCTTCCCCAACTCCCTATCTCCCTTCTCGAAGGCACTTACCTCGTTTGGGTGGATGTTTCTTCCCTTGAGATGGATGCCGACACTCTTGTTGAGCGCCTTCTCCATGAAGCGAAGGTGCAGCTCAATAGCGGCACTATGTATGATCCTGTTGACGGAAAGAACTTTGTTCGCATCAATATTGCCTGTCCAAGACAGCAGATGATGGAAGGTTTGAGGAGGATAAGCCCCCTCCTACTCCCCCAAGGGGGAGAGTCTTAGATACATTTGAAGGCTAAGACGCACCACATCTACACGTAATCATGTAACATTCTATTATAGAAAAGAGCTGATGCAAAAATTCTGCATCAACTCTTTTTTATTGCCACTTGCTTATAACAAGCATTTGATTTGTTTCACATTCCAACACTCCTCCCCTTTGGGGAGGTTGGGTGGGGCTTTACTTCTCCAGGCAAGCTACCCACTTCTTATATGCAACCTTGTATGGCTCTGCATCCTCAACTGGCTGCTCTGTAGCAATATGCTTCAAAGTCTTGAAAGCATCGTCGCTATCCTTGTAGATACCAGCACCGATACCAGCACCATAAGCAGCACCTACACTACCGTCTGTTTCGTAGAGTTCGATAGTAGCACCGGTGACAGCTGCGAGAGTGCGACGGAAGAGAGGCGAGAGGAAAAGGTTGGCATGACCAGCCTTGATGGTCTTTATCTCCATGCCCATCTGCTGCATGATTTCGATACCATAGGCAAATGAGAATGCGATACCCTCCTGAGCAGCGCGAAGCATGTGTGCCTTTGTATGGATGTTGAAGTTGATACCATGAACAGAAGCGCCAGGATTCTCATTCTGGAGAACGCGCTCTGCACCATTACCGAATGGGATAACCGACAATCCTTCTGCGCCTACAGGTACCGACTCTGCCAAATCATTCATTGCAGGATATGAGATTCCCTCTGGAGCCACGGTGCGCTTCATCCAAGCATTAAGGATACCAGTGCCGTTGATGCAGAGGAGAACGCCGAGACGAGTGTTAGGCTGGTTATGATTTACGTGAGCGAATGTGTTTACACGCGACTTAGGATCGTAGTTTACCTCACCGAGGACACCATATACAACACCAGATGTACCACCAGTAGCAGCGATCTCACCTGGCTTCATTACGTTGAGTGAAAGAGCATTGTTTGGCTGGTCACCACCACGATAAGAGATAGGAGTGCCAGCAGGAATGCCGAGTTCTGCAGCGATAGTCTCGCAAACGGTTGACTGCACCGAGAAGGTAGGAACGATTTCTGAGATGATGCTCTCTGGGAAACCGAAATAGTTCATCACGTCCTTGCTAACCTCATTGTTCTTGAAGTCCCAGAACATACCTTCAGAGAGACCAGAGATGGTAGTCTTCTTATCGCCACCAGAGAGGCGCATAGCGATATAGTCGCCAGGAAGCATTATCTTATCTATCTTTGCAAAGAGCTCTGGCTCGTTCTCCTTCACCCATGCAAGCTTAGCTGCTGTGAAGTTACCAGGAGAATTGAGCAGATGCTCAAGACACTTCTCGCCACCGATGGCCTCGAAAGCTGCGTTGCCATAAGGTACTGCACGACCATCGCACCAGATGATAGAAGGACGGAGAGCGTTACCTTCCTTATCTACGCAAACCAATCCGTGCATCTGATAAGAGATGCCGATTGCTGCCACCTGAGCAAGAGAGTCAGCCTGTTGTGCCTTCTCTGCCACGCGCTTTGTTGCCTGCACGAGTTCTTCCCACCACATCTGTGGTTCCTGTTCTGCCCAACCTGCCTGCTTTGAAGTGATTGGAGCCTCTGCATCAGGATACTGTGCGCTTGCTACTGTCTGTCCTGTTTGTGCATCAACGAGTGAAGCCTTCACCGATGATGTGCCTATGTCATAACCTAATAGATACATTTGTTTTGTTTTTTATTAGTTTGATTTATTGTTTAGATTAGCGATTTTCTTTTCTGCAAAGGTATAAACTTATATTGGAAAGCCCAAATAAAAGAATGATATTTTTCAAAAAACGATGAAATTTGTCATAAATGAAGAAAAAATACTTATCTTTGCACAATATAAGGAAATCATAGGTCTCATGGTCTCAAAAGGAAATTCTGGCGATGTCGTATAAAAAAATCATAATGATTTGCTCGTTGCTGTACTTGTTTTGTGTGGCAAAGGCTGATGACGTGTGGCTGTTCACTTCGTTCCGCGAACCTTCGACGGAGGGTTTGCGATACCTCTATAGCGAGGATGGATTACATTGGGACAGCATTCCTGGTGTGTGGCTCAAACCATCCCCGCAGTCAGTATTGCGCGATCCTTCTATAATAAGGGGGAGAGATGGGGTATTTCATCTTGTGTGGACAACGCAATGGAAGGGAAATGTGTCTTTCGGATATACTTCTTCTCGTGACCTTATCCATTGGTCGGAACACAGAGAGATAAGCGTTATGGATTCCACAAAGACCAATAACGTATGGGCGCCCGAACTCTTCTATGACGATGACAAAGAACAATACCTTATAATATGGTCCTCGCAGATAAGTCCAGATGATTATACCGATGAGGACAGGAAAGGTAGCAATGCCTGTCACCGAATGTACTATTGCACCACGAAGGACTTCGTCACTTTCTCCGAGACAAAGCCTTACTACGATCCTGGTTTCAATAGCATCGATGGTTTTCTGCTAAAGAGAGCGCCGAAGGATTATGTCCTAATCGTGAAGGATAACCGTAAACCTGGTTATAGCAACCTCTTCTGCGTCTTCTCCGATTCTCCATACGGTCCTTTCCACTCACCATCGCAGACGTTCGGCAGGACTTATTCCGAAGGTCCATGTGCAATTCCGTATGAAGATGGGTGGATTATCTACTATGATCAGTATCGCCCGCAGGAATATGGAGCGGTAATAACAACGGATTTCCATACTTTTACGCCTATTCCAGAGCGAATATCCCTTCCTTCATGGCATAAACATGGCACGATAGTAAAGGTTTCGCGAGAGATTTTGGAAGGACTTTTGCGCTAAAAAAGGCGTGCCAAAAACAACAATTTAGGGTGAAATAGTAAATCGTAAGCAATGTTATACATAATGCTTACGATTTGCTATTTATATTTTCTTGTAACCTTACAGATTGTAAATACGACGCAAAAAGTAGATAATTTATGTATAAATAATATCCGTCTTCTTATGGCAAAAAGAAAGATTTTTTGTAATTTTGCAAGCAAATTGATAGAAATATCGTGGTTATTGTGGTAAAAAGATAATAAAGAAAGAACTTTTAAAGTCATAATAATCATAAGGGAATGGATAATTAATATATAAAAAACTAACGTTTATATGGGAAATGGATTGTATAATGCCGAGTACGAACACGATGCGTGTGGCGTAGGCATGGTGGTTAACATCCACGGAAACAAAAGTCATGAGCTTGTTGATAACGCTCTGAAGGTGCTTGAGAATATGGAGCATCGCGGTGCAGAGACGCGCGACAAGACAGGTGACGGTGCTGGTATCCTTTTGCAGATACCTCACGAGTTTATTCTTCTTCAAGGTATTCCTGTTCCGGAGAAGGGACGTTACGGTACTGGTATCGTCTTTCTTCCAAAAGATGAGAAGCGTCAGGCAGAGATTCTCTCTATCGTAATAGAGGAAATTGAGCGTGTCGGTCTCTCTTTGATGCATCTTCGCAATGTGCCTACTAATCCAGAGGTACTTGGTGTTGGTGCCCGCGACGTGGAACCTGACATCAAGCAGATCTTCGTAACAGGTGTTTCCGATGAGGATGCTCCTGTGTTTGACCGTATATTATATAAGGTACGTAAGAAGATAGAGAATCGCATAGATGACGAGGACTTCTACATCTGTTCGCTCTCTTGTACCGATATTATATATAAAGGTATGTTGACCTCTGGACAGTTGCGCCGCTACTATCTAGATCTTTCAAACAACTACTTCACTTCAGGTCTCGCTCTCGTTCACTCGCGCTTCTCTACCAACACCTTCCCAAAGTGGAAGCTCGCACAGCCTTTCCGCTATGTGTGTCATAATGGTGAGATAAACACCGTGCGTGGTAACCGCGGATGGATGCAGGCACGTGAGTCGGTACTCTCTTCGCCAGCCCTTGGCGACGTCAAGGAGATTCGTCCTATCCTTCAGTCGGATATGTCTGACTCTGCAAGTCTCGACAATGTGTTTGAGTTCTTCGTAATGAGCGGTATGTCTCTGCCACAGGCAATGGCTATCCTTGTGCCAGAGTCATTCAACGACAAGAACCCTATTTCTGATGACTTGAAGGCATTCTATGAATATCACTCTATCCTCATGGAGCCATGGGACGGTCCTGCTGCCCTTATGTTCTCTGATGGTCGCTATGCCGGAGGTATGCTCGACCGTAACGGTCTTCGTCCTTCTCGCTACACTATCACCAAGCAGGGTATGATGGTTGTTGCCTCTGAGGTAGGTGTGATGGACTTCGAACCAGGTGATGTCGTTACAAAGGGACGTCTCCAGCCAGGTAAGATTCTCCTCATCGACACACAGGAAGGCAAGATATACTATGATGGCGAAATAAAGGAAAAGCTTGCTGGTGAGCATCCTTACAAGCAGTGGCTTTCAACAAACCGCATACAGCTTGAGAAACTGAAGTCTGGTCGTAAGGTGGAGAATTCCGTTGAGGATTATGACGCTAAGCTTCGCGCCTTTGGCTTCGGTCAGGAAGATATCGACAAGACTCTCATCCCAATGTGTACCAACGGTCAGGAGCCGGTTGCTGCCATGGGTAATGATACTCCTCTTGCTGTTATCAGCGATAAACCACAGGTGTTCTTCAACTATTTCCGTCAGCAGTTCGCCCAGGTAACAAACCCAGCTATTGACCCAATCCGTGAGGAACTCGTGATGTCTCTCACTGAGTACATCGGTGCAGTAGGTACTAACATCCTCACTCCTGATGAGTCAAACTGCAAGATGGTGCGCCTCCCACAGCCAGTACTCACAAACACACAGCTCGATATTCTCTGTAACATCCGCTATAAGGGCTTCAAGACAATCAAGCTCCCAACACTCTTCGAGATAGAGAAGGGTGAGAGTGGACTTCGTGCAGCTCTCGATGACCTCTGCAAGAAGGCAGAGGAAAGTGTTGACAATGGTGTAAACTACATCGTTCTCACCGACCGCGACATCGACGAGAAGCATGCAGCCATCCCTTCATTGCTCGCTGTAAGTGCTGTTCACCATTATCTTATCAGCGTACAGAAGCGCGTACAGACAGCCCTCATCGTTGAGTCAGGTGAGATTCGTGAAGTGATGCATGCAGCATTGCTCCTCGGTTATGGTGCAAGTGCTCTCTGTCCTTACATGACCTTTGCCGTTCTTGACAACCTCGTTAAGACACACAAGGTGCAGGAAGAGTATGCTACAGCAGAGAAGAACTATATCAAGGCCGTTGACAAGGGCTTGAAGAAGATAATGTCGAAGATGGGTATCTCTACTATCCGTTCTTATCGCGGTGCGAAGATATTTGAGTCAATAGGTCTCTCAGAGAGCCTTCTCAAGAAATACTTCGGCACTGAGATGTCAACAATCGGTGGTATCGGTCTTCGCGATATTGCAAAGGATGCTATCCGTCTCCATGATGAAGGCTTCGCATTCTCCGTAGAAGGAAAACTCCTCCCTAACAACGGTCTCTTCAACTACCGTAAGGATGGTATTGAGCATGCTTGGAATCCAGAAACCATCGCCAACCTCCAGATTGCTACTCGCCTTGGTTCTTATAAGAAGTTCAAGGAGTGGGCACAGAGCGTTGACGAGAAGGAAAAGCCAATCTTCATCCGCGACTTCTTCGGTTTCAAGAGGGCTGCACAGCCTGTTCCACTGGAAGAGGTAGAGCCTGTAGAATCTATCGTTAAGCATTTCGTAACAGGTGCTATGTCATTCGGTGCTCTTTCTATAGAGGCACACGAGGCGCTTGCCATCGCTATGAACAAGCTCGGTGCTCGTTCTAATACTGGTGAAGGTGGTGAGGATAATGCTCGTTACCACACAAGTGTTGACGGCATCAGCCTTTCTTCTAAGACAAAGCAGATTGCATCAGGACGTTTCGGCGTAACAGCTGAATACCTTGTGAATGCAGAAGAGATACAGATTAAGGTGGCACAGGGTGCTAAGCCTGGTGAGGGTGGTCAGCTGCCTGGCTTCAAGGTGAACAAGATCATTGCGAAGACACGTAACGCTATCCCTGGAATCACTCTTATCTCACCTCCACCACACCACGATATCTATTCTATTGAGGACCTCGCACAGCTCATCTTTGACCTGAAGAATATCAACCCAACAGCAGCTGTCAGCGTTAAGCTCGTGGCAGAGAGTGGTGTCGGCACTATCGCTGCCGGCGTGGCAAAAGCAAAGGCAGACCTCATCGTCATCTCTGGTGCAGAGGGTGGTACAGGTGCAAGCCCTGCTTCATCAATGCGTTTTGCTGGTATAAGCCCTGAGATTGGTCTTGCTGAGACACAGCAGACACTCGTTCTCAACGGTCTTCGTAACCAGGTACGTCTCCAGACAGACGGTCAGCTCAAGACTGCACGCGACGTAATCTTAATGGCTATGCTCGGTGCTGATGAGTTCTCATTCGGTACTCTGCCATTGATCGTCCTCGGCTGTCTCATGATGCGTAAGTGTAACACCAATACATGTCCTGTAGGTGTTGCTACCCAGGATGAGAAGCTTCGCGCAAAGTTCCGCGGCCATGCTGACTATGTAGTGAACTTCTTCACATTCCTCTCTGAGCAGGTTCGTGAGTATCTCGCAGAGATTGGTGTTCGCAGCCTTAAGGAGATCATCGGCCGCACAGACCTTATCGAGGTTAAGCCAAGCGACCCTACTACAAAGCAGGGCACAATAGACTTCTCTCGTCTGCTCTATAAGACTCCAAGCGACAAGCCACTCTACTGGGATCGTGGTGCGTTCACAAAGGTTGAGGGCGTAAAGGATTTCGACATCATCAAGGCATGTCAGTCTTCTATAGATAATAAGGAAGAGGTAAATCTCGACTATGCGATAAAGAATACCGACCGTGCTGTTGGCACAATGCTCTCTGGTGAGATTGCCCGTAAGTATGGTGAGGTTGGTCTCCCTGACGGAACTATCAACATCAAGTTCAAGGGCTCTGCAGGTCAGTCGTTCGGCGCATTTGCCGTTAAGGGTGTAAACCTCAAGCTCGAAGGTGAGGCTAATGACTACTTCGGCAAGGGACTCTCTGGTGGTCGCATTTCTATCCTCCCTCCTTCTCGTGCAAATGCCGATTTCGTTGCAGAGGATAACATCATCGCAGGTAACACAGGTCTCTATGGCGCAACAACTGGTGAGCTCTATGTAAACGGTAGGGTAGGCGAGCGTTTCGCTGTTCGTAACTCTGGTGCCGTTGCTGTTGTAGAAGGTGCTGGTGATCACTGCTGTGAGTATATGACAGGCGGTCGTGTCGTTGTTCTTGGTGAGACAGGTCGTAACTTCGCTGCTGGTATGTCAGGAGGTGTGGCTTACGTATGGGACAAGAACCATAACTTCGACTATTTCTGTAACATGGATCAGGTGGAGATCAACCTCGTTGAAGAGGCTTCTGCTCGTAAGGAACTCCACGAACTCGTCCGTCAGCACTATCTCTATACAGGCTCTGCCCTCGCTCGCAAGATGCTCGATGACTGGAACCGATACATCGAGGACTTCATCCAGGTTGTTCCTATCGAGTACAAGCGCGTTCTTCAGGAAGAGAAGATGCGCGAACTTCAGGAAAAGATTGCCAATATGCAGATAATAAACAACTAAAAAGACATGGGAAATCCAAAAGCATTTTTAACCGTTCCTCGTAAAGAGGCAGGTTATAGACCTATACATGACCGTATAAAAGATTTCAGTGAAGTTGAGCAGACACTCAACACACATGATCGTAAGGAACAGGCATCACGTTGCATGGACTGTGGTGTACCTTTCTGCCATTGGGCATGTCCGCTCGGCAATAAGGCGCCAGAGTGGAACGATGCACTCTATAAGGGTGACTGGAAGACAGCATACTTCCGTTTGAATGAGACAAATGACTTCCCTGAGTTCACAGGACGTATCTGCCCTGCACTCTGTGAGAAGGCTTGCGTGCTCAATCTTACCGACCACGCTCCAACGACAAACCGTGAGAATGAGGCAGCCATCACAGAGGCAGCATGGCGCGAGAATTATATCGTTGCTCAGCAGTATGAGCGCAATGGCAAGACAGTAGCCGTTATCGGTGCCGGCCCTGCAGGTCTTGTTGCAGCCAATCGTCTCAACAAGATGGGATATAAGGTAACTGTATTTGAGAAGAATGAGGCAGCTGGCGGCTTGCTCCGCTATGGCATTCCAAACTTCAAGCTCAACAAGGCTGTTATTGATCGCCGCATCGCTCTCCTTGAAGAGGAAGGCATTGAGTTCAAGTATAATAGCCCCCTCCAGCTCCCCGAGGGGAGTGATAAGATCACGGAGGCTGACATGGAGGCAGCTCTTGGTAAGTTTGATGCTTACGTTATCTGTACAGGTACTCCACAAGCACGCGACCTTAACATTCCTGGACGCGAGCTGAAAGGCGTTCACCTCGCTCTCGAACTCCTCTCGCAGCAGAACCGTGTGCTTGCTGGCATGGAGTTCTCTAAGGAGGAACGCGTAACTGCAAAGGGCAAGAACGTACTCGTTATCGGTGGTGGTGATACCGGTTCTGACTGTATCGGTACATCCCATCGTCAAGGATGTAAGAGCGTTACCCAGATTGAGATTATGCCAAAGCCTGTTGAAGGTCCGGAGGATCCTCAAAACCCATGGCCTAACTGGCCACGCACACTCAAGACAACATCTTCTCATGAGGAAGGTTGCGTGCGTCGCTGGAATATCAATTCACTCGAATTCCTTGGCGAAGATGGCAAGCTCACAGGTGTTCGCGTTCAGCCAATCGACTGGAAACCAAACCCAGAAGGTGGTCGTCCTATCATGGTTGAGGCTGGTGAGCCAGAGATCATCAAGGCAGAGATTGTATTCCTCGCTATGGGCTTCCTCAAGCCACAACAGCCAGAGTTTCCAAAGAATGTCATCGTTTGCGGTGATGCTGCCAACGGTGCTTCCCTTGTAGTTCGTGCCATGGCAAGTGGACGCGATGCTGCGAAGAAGGTAAACGCGCTGCTTTCATAAGATTCCATTCCCTAATTCTCAATAACACAACACACTCAGGGCGGACTTTCCAGTGATGGACAGGTCCGCCCACATTTTGTTATATAAAACAAAAAACATCGGAAGTTATAATTCAACCATCACTTAAGTCCCTCTTTTGGTGTGATTTGTGATAAAAAATTCTTTTGTTATGGTATTTTTTTGTATATTTGCAGTCAATTATCAAACCTAAATACTATATAATCATAGACAAAATGCATCAAAGAATACGAATATTATTGCTTTTCTTTATATGTTTTCTATCAGGCAATTCCAATGCTCAGGATGTAATATCTCTTGCAGGGGAGTGGCAGTTTCAAGTTGATCGACAGGGAGTTGGCGAGAAAGAAGGATGGTATGATCCTGCTTTCCAGTTCAATGATAGGATTAAGCTTCCTGCTTCCATGACGGAACGTATGAGAGGTGATGATATTTCTGTCAATACTCAGTGGGTGGGCTCTCTATATGATTCCTCCTATTATTTCAATCCCTATATGGAGAAATATCGTGTAGAAGGACAGATGAAACTGCCTTTCTTCCTCACTCCTGATAAGCATTATGTGGGTAAAGCATGGTATAAGCGTACAGTGAATGTTGGCGATGTGACTGATTATCAGCTCTTCCTTGAACGCCCTCATATCATAAGTGAGGTGTGGGTGAATGGAGTAAAGGTAGATACTGGTGGAAAACCTGTCAACTCATTGTCCGTACCTCATGTATTTTCTGTTGCGAACTATCTGCATAAAGGAACGAACACCATCGCCATCTGTATCGATAATGATCCGCTAAAAGTCAATGTGGGTAACGACTCCCACTCTGTCTCTGACCAGACGCAAGGATGCTGGAATGGTATTGTGGGAAAGATGGAACTGCGCCCGCTTTCATATATCAAAAACGTTAAGATATATACCGATGTTGATGCGCGGAAGGTGACAGCAAAGATTTCCCTCAATCCTTTGCGTAACAAGCCTGAACAGCTGATTCTGGATGTGAAGGCAGTTGCCTTCAATACGAAGAAAGAGCATGTCGTAGAGGCAAAGCCTGTGATATTCAATATGCCAGCTTCTGGCGAGATAGAACAAACAATCACCTTTAATTTGGGTGATGATATGCTTTTGTGGGATGAATTCAACCCTCAACTGTATCGTCTGATAGTGAAGGTCTTGAACAAAAAGACTTCATGCGTCAAGGAAGAAGTATTCGGTATGCGCAAGGTTGAAATTCGCGATAAGATGTTCTACGTTAATGGTAATGAGATATTGCTTCGTGGAACCGTAGAGAATTGCCTCTTCCCTGTTACTGGATATCCTCCTACCGACCTCGATTCATGGCTTCGTATCTATCGCAGATGCAAGGAATATGGCTTCAACCACATGCGTTTCCATAGCTATTGCCCTCCTGAGGCTGCCTTCCTTGCTGCCGACATGGTCGGTTTCTATATCCAGCCGGAAGGTCCTTCATGGCCTAATCATGGCGTGAAGCTGAGTAGGGGGGAGTATATCGACACCTACCTCTATGATGAGGCTGTCCGTATCTGCGACGAGTATGGCAATCATCCTTCGTTCGCCTTCTTTGCCTTTGGCAATGAACCTGCAGGAAACTGGGTGAAATGGTGCAATGAGAAGGTGCCTCTCATCAAGGAGTATGACCCTCGCCACATCTATGCAGGCTTCTCTGTAGGTGGAGGATGGGCATGGCAGCCAAAGGCAGAGTTTGCCGTCAAGGCTGGTGCAAGAGGTCTTGACAGTTGGAAGAACTCCCAGCCAGAGTCTATGGCTGACTTTTCGGATAAGATATCTGTATATAATGGTAAAGATGCTCCTGGAACTCCTATCACCGTTCCTTTTGTTACTCATGAGATGGGACAGTGGTGTGCCTTCCCTAACTTTGAAGAGATAATAAAGTATAAAGGTGTGCATAAGGCAAAGAATTTCGAGATATTCCGTGATCTCCTTCGCGATAATGGCATGAAGGCTATGGGAAAGAAATTCCTTAATGCTTCGGGAAAGTTGCAGTTGCTCTGCTATAAGTATGAGACAGAACGCATCCTTCGTACTCCTCGGTATGCTGGTTACCAGATGCTCTCGCTTAATGATTATTCAGGTCAAGGCTCTGCTCTCGTGGGTGTCACCGATGTGTTCTTTGATGACAAGGGTTATTGCACGGCAGAAGACTTCCATGAATTCAATTCTTCCGTTGTTCCATTGGCAAAATTCTCTAAGTTCACATACGAGAATACAGAGACTTTTGCTGCAGAACTATCTGTTGCTAACTATTCTGGAAAGCAACTGCCAGATCTCACATGGGAGATAAAGGATGGCAATAATGTCCTTGCATCTGGTGTGGGCAGCGTTGTGAATATGCCGCTCGGCGGCATATCCTCCCCCAAGAAGCTCACTCTTCGTGCCAATGCAGGTAGTGAGGGTACTAACCATTGGAACATCTGGGTGTATCCACATGTAAACAAGGCAAACTACAAAAACTCTTCCGCGCAGGCAGGTGGTGCATACAAACTCATCGACTGCTATGAGGGCAATGTCTATGTAACCGATAGCTACAACGCAAAGGTGCAGGAGGTCCTTAACGCTGGTGGCAAAGTGCTTATCTGCGCTGCAGGTAAGGTGACATACGGTCGTGAGGTGAAGCAGCAGTTCACTCCTGTCTTCTGGAATACATCGTGGTTTAAGATGCGCCCTCCTCACACTACAGGCATCTATGTTGACAACAACAACGGAGCTTTCTCCCTATTCCCTACCGATACCCATTCCGATATGCAATGGTGGGAACTTGTCAACAATGCTCAGGTGATGCAGTTCACCAATTTCCATCGCGACTTCCAGCCTATCGTGCAGAGCATCGACACATGGTTCGTATCACGTAAGATAGGTATGCTTTTCGAGGCAAATGTGGGCAATGGCAAACTGATGATGACCACAATGGATATTACCTCCAATCTCGACAAGCGTATTGCTGCTCGTCAGATGCGTCGCTCCATCCTCAACTATATGAACTCCAATAGTTTCCAGCCAACATGGGATGTGCGCAAGGAACTTGTCAAGGAGCTCTTCACCAAGGTTGCTGGCGAGGTGGATATGTTTACCAAGGACTCTCCTGATGAGTTGAAACCAAGTCTTGACAACTCGGCAAAGAACAAATAAAGCCAGAGCGTGCAGTTTTGTGCAGTTATATTTATAAAACTGCACGCTATACCTTTCTGACTTTCAAGCTGTTTACCCCTCGCGTGTAGTTGTGCAGTTATTTTTACGAAAAAATAATTTAAAAATCATGGAACTAAGCTTCGCAATAGCTAACGCATAGCTTTAGAGGTGCTAACTCAGTGCTTTAGGAGTGCTAACTCAACGCTTTAGGTAGGTAAAAGCGCCCCTTTCGTATTGTAATATCAACGCTTTTATCTTGCAAAATGACTGCGTGCGGTTGTGTTGTCTTTTCCAATGAAAACTCTAGATAATCATACCTTCGCTGTGCCTCGAAGGTATGTTCTTTCTCCTTTTTTTATAATATCCCCCTTATTTTGTTTGGTATTTCCAGCTATTTTTCGTATCTTTGTGCCAAATTTTTGTGTGCGTGCATAGCGCGTATGTATATAACTAAGTTCTTGCACTCGTGACGAGTGCCTTTTTTAATCTATATACCAATATTAACTCGAAATATTAAATCAAAATAACAAATAAAAAACAATTATGAAAAAAAGACTACTATTCTTTTTCGTGAGCTTAGTTTGCTCACTTGTAGCCATGGGACAAAGCACCATCAAGGTCGTTGATGGTACTACAACAACATGGGATTTCACAAAGGTTACTGCAGCTATGTGTGCAGATTTGTCTTCTGGTAATTGGGCCGAAGATACATCTAAGAAGATGTTTAAGTCTAATGCTAACGGCGGTGACGAAACTCCTGCTTTTTTAGGTGGTTTGACCATAAACACATGCGGTAGTGACAAGTCTCGTGTGTATTATGATGGTAAGACTGGTTATTGCTTCAATGGTGGTAGTGCATATATCATAATCCCAGTTACAGAAGGACAGACAGTAGAAGTTTATTCTGGACAGGTAATTACGTCTAATGACATCACATTGACTGCAGGTTCTGGCAAGTATAGTGGAACTGTAGGAGAAGGCAAGACATCTGTAAAGATCTTAAGAAGTTCTGGAGCAACTTATATAACAAAGATTGTAGTAAAGAAAGAGGAAGGTACAGCTTCCGATTTAGCATGTACATCAGCTGAGAATGTTGTTCTGGCTAAGGATGCAACTTCACAGATAACATATACGACTTCTTCAACAGGTGCAGTAAGTTATTCTTCTTCTAACACTTCTATTGCTACAGTTTCCAATGATGGTATTATTACTGCCGTAAGCAGTGGTGCTGCTTCTATCACAGTAAACCAAGCTGCTGCAAATGGTGTTAGAGAGGGTTCTTTCAAAGTAAATGTGATGGTGCCTTATGCTTTTGTTGCAGCAGATACTTATACATTGAATCATACTGAGTATGCATTTGCGGCTCCTGATAACAAAACCTATTATTTCAAGAATGGTCTTACCATGAGTTTGTCTCAGGGCAAAGGGGAAGGCTATGCTTCTTTGGATAACAACACTGGCATGAAATGTTCAGCTGGTGTAACATACACTATCAATATTCCTGAAGGAACAAAGATTTATTCAGCAAAGGTAAGAGCTCGTAGTAACTATACGGCATCAGATAATCATGCTCAGTTAGGTTCTATTTTCGGTGAAACAATCACTGATGATCTTCCATTCTCAAGTGAAGAAGCCTTCGAAAAAACATTTACTTTTGATGCTGGCGTGACAGAATTATCATTTACACCTTCTGGTAACCAGATTCAGATTTCTATTGAATTGTCCACTGTTAAGCAGTCTTATGCACCTACTACTATTTTCTCTATGAAGACTGCTGCAACAGGTAATGTTTCTATCGAGGCTTCTGCAGATCATGAAGCTCTTCCTTCGGCAGCAAATCTTACAATCAATGGTGGTTCTGTTACTGTTTCTAATGGTCAGGAAAGTGCAAAGAACCTTGTTACTAAGGATGGTTTCTGTATGACAAATGGTAACACATTCTTCACTGTTACTCTTGACGAAGCACTTCAGGCTGGTGATGTTATCACAGCAAAAATGTCTGCTGCAGCTCGTGGTCTTAAGTTCGCTACAGCTGATGCTTATTCTACTGATTATCCTGGTGAGGCTGCTGCTGATGTAAACTTCTCATATACAGTCGCACAGGGTGATGGTATCTGTGGTGAGACTACATTCAATGTCTTCCGTGCAACAAGCAACTCAACATACTTCAACAACTTCACTATCACTCGCCCAGCAACAATAGCTACTGTTACTGTTGCTTCAGAAGTAGGTTATGCAACATTCTACAACGAGATGGAAGGTCTTGTTGCAAATGGTAAGGTTTATACAGCTACATACAATTCAGACAGAAGCACAGTTTCACTTGTAGAGATTGCAAATGGTATTATCCCTGCAAATACAGGCGTAATTATTGAAGGTGAAGGAGATGTAATGATTAAATTCTCTAACACTGGCGCTGCTGCAATAACAAGCAACGACCTTAAGGGTACTGCTACTGATATCGCTACTTCTTCTATCACTGAGGGCACAGTTTGCGTTCTCGGTTATGAGAACAGCAAGGCTGGTTTCTATGCATTTGAGGGTACAACTCTCGCTGCAAACAAGGCATATCTCGTAGTTCCGGCTTCTGCTCCTGCTAAGATCGCAATAGTGAAGGAAGGTGAGGCTGCTACAGGCATCAATACTGTAAATGCTCAGGCAAAGAGCAACGTGATGTATAACCTTGCTGGTCAGCGCATAAATGCTGACGCTAAGGGCATGGTTATCGTTAATGGTAAGGTAGTAGTCAAGAAGTAATAGCCTCCTCTATATCCCCCGAGGGGGAGTATTGGAGGTTGCTTTCAAAAGTAAAAATATAAAAATAATATAAAAATGAAAAAGACATATAAAACACCTGCTCTTCGCGAATCAAAGCTCAAGGCTATGACTCTTCTCGCTGGTTCTCTTGATGTAAATCCAGAGGTAGGTACAACAACTCAGTATTCTAAGGAGACTACAATCTTCGATTCTGTATTCTCTCCAGAAGAAGAGGCTGAATAAATATAGCGCATAGTAGCTATGCTATGTTATATACAAAAAGAGGACTTGCAAGTCCTCTTTTTGTTGTTACTTTCCAGTTCTCTCCCTTTAGGGAGGAGGAGAGTATTCTTTACTTCTTTATGTATGACTTGTATCCATAACCATATCCATAGCCATAGTTATGATAGCCGTAATGATATCCATAGCGGCCACGGGATGTTGATGTACCATTGAGAAGAATAGCAAGATTAGGATATTGCTTCTCGTCGTAATAGCGCTGGATTGTAGGAAGCATCTCTCGTTCCATGAGTTCTGCACGGATGACGAATATTGTCATATCAGCATACTTACTTATGATGCTGGCATCGGCAACTATTTCAACAGGAGGACAATCAAGGAAGATATAATCATATTCACTACGCTTGCTGTCTATAAATTCCTTCAAACGCGGATTGAGAAGTAGTTCGGCAGGGTTAGGTGGCAATACGCCTACAGGAATGATGGTCATGTCATCGAAACCTTCTATTTTTGACTCAAAACATGTAGAAGAGAATCCTGCTATGTAGTTACTTATACCATCCTTTGGATTGTTTGCTACACTGGAGAGAGAGGCACGGCGAAGGTCAAGGTCTATCACAAGTACTTTCTTTCCAGCTACGGCAAAGGAAGAAGCTGTGTTTGTTGTGCAGAAACTCTTACCACTGCCAGGGTTGCAACTCGTTATCATAACAACATTGCATTGATCTTTGCCTGACTGCATATAACTGAGGTTTGTTCTAACAACTCGGAACGCCTCGTTGATCATATTGTTGTTTTCAGGACTAACAAGTACTTTGATGTTTTTCTTCTCGACGTCAGTTAGACTTTCAGGCTTTATTCTAAGTATTTTCTGCCACCATTTGAGTTTGGTAAGAGCGAAGAAAGGAATTTCACCCAGATAAGGTGCTGTGAGGGATTCAATATCCTTACGTCCACGAACCTTAGTATTCATCTGTTCTATTGCATAGAGTATGACAGCAGGGATGATGAGACCTGCCATAAGGGCAATGAGAAGAATGAGTGTAGGTTTCGGACTTATAGGTAAATTGCTACCCATTGGAGGGTTCGCGATGCGTGTGTTATATGCTGTGAAAGCCTGTGAAAGTTCATTCTCTTCTCGCTTCTCAAGTAGGAAGAGATAAAGCGCTTCTTTTACCTTCTGCTGTCGCTCTACTGAAAGGATGTATTTCTGCTGACGTGGAGCATTAGATATCTTGCTTGTGTTTGATGATACTGCGCCGCTGAGCGATTTTATCTGCGAGTTGATAAGCGTGTTCTGATTATCAAGTCCTTCGATGACGCTTTGGCGTATAGCAAGGAGATTATCATCAATCTTCTGCACCAGAGGATTGGCTTCTGACGAGTTTGCAAGAATACCTTTACGACGAAGAACTAACTGATTATAGTCGTTGATGGCTTTCTCCAGAGATGCATCCTTTATGCCTGAGTTCTCAGGAAGGAGCTGGTCGTTGCCCCCTTTCTGCAGGTATGCTCTCACATGGCGAATCATATACAACTGATTGTTGAGTTCAAGGATTTTATTGTTCGCCTCAGTTGATTCGTTGAGGAAGAGAGTGGCAGCAGTCTTATTGTCTGTAATGAGATTCTCACTCATATAAGAAGAGATATCGTTGTCCACTCCACCAAGTTCCTGCTCAATGACCTTCAGACGTTCGTTGATAAACTGATTCGTTGATATAGTCACCTGATTCTTATCTTTGATCCAGTTCTCATTATTTACTAAGATAATAGTATTGATGATGTCCTCTGCTCGCTGTGGGCATACATCAGTGAACGAGAGTTCAAGAATCGTTGCAAGTTTATTGACAAGTGATGCCTTCAAACGTGAGGTTATACTGTTCTGGACGGCATAAAGACTATTCCTGCGAACAAGAATGCGTCTGTTTTTCTTCACGTTGAAGTCAGGAGTCTTTGTGATGGTAATAAGACCTATAGGTGTTTTCAGTACCTGACCTATGTTGCCTTTCACTTCCTTGCTGTCGTATTTCTCAGTGTCGCGTGTGAAGTTGGAAAGAGTGAGTTGCCCGGAAGGAGTAACATCGATGGTGAAACTGAGAGTCGTCTTGTCATCTATGTTTGCCACGTTAGCCTTTATTGGCAAAGTGTTGCCGTAGAGTGTTTTTTTCTGGAAGAGCCCATCAGCGAAGTAATCAAAGTCAAGGTGCAGACGTTGCGCTGTCTCAAGTGCAAGTATTGGCATCATGAAGTTGTATACTTGGTTGTTGGCGTTGGAAGAATTATCAATCATACCGAAGTCTGCAGCAGATGATATCCTCTTCATGATAGAACTGCCTCGCTTCGCATCATCTTCTTTCACCTCTATGTATGCTTTACGGGAATACACCTTTGGAGTGCTTAAGATATAGTATGATGCCAGCAAAAGGCAAATGGTAATAGATAGGAGATACCAATGCCAATGTGTGATACTGAGCATCCACAGGTCACGCAATGAAAAATCAAGTTCCTTCTTCGCGTTCTGTGGTCTCTGGATATTTGTATTCTGTTCCATAGAGTTATTCATTATTTAGTATTATTGAGTAGTCGAGTTGTCGAAATCTCGTAGTATAGAACCCTTTTATTTAAAAATCAATACTGCGACGCTGGTGAGCAGTGATGCGAGAGAAATCCAGAAACTGGTACTTCTCACGTTGTTGCCATTAACAGTTGTCTGACGCTTTCGATAATCGTTAGGCTCTACATATACAACGTCTCCTTGCTTCATATAGTATGCAGGACTCTTTGTCATACTACTGAGATCGTTGAGATTCAGGACGTATGTTTGTGTCTTGTCATTGTCGTGACGAATGACGGTAACGTTTTCACGTTGTCCTGTGATTGTCAGGTCTCCAGCAGCACTAAGAGCGTCAAGGATGGTGTAGTTGTCGCGAGTCATCTCATATCTTCCTGCTCGGTTCACCTCTCCCATGACATTTATAAATAGATCCTCAAACTCAACAGTGACCAAAGCATCCTTGCATAGGTTTCTTGAGATAAGTTCCTTTTGGATATAGTTCGCAATCTCCTGACGTACCATACCCAGCACCTTTATCTTTCCGAGAATAGGGAAGGAGATGTATCCGTTCTCATCCACGGTGTATGTGCATAGGGCATACTGTCCGCTGATATTGTTGGAACTTCCCACTCTTCGTGCCATGATAGGCAGATTGAAAAGATCTGCAATCTCCGGGTCGGAACTGTTTACAACGATGGTCATCTTGTCTTTCGGCTGAACTCTCAGATCCGTCACATGGCAGAGATTAAACTCCTGCCCATCTGATATGTCCTGAAAGTAAGCCACATTCTCTGCGCCCTTACAGCTTGCAAGGAGCAGCAGAATCAGGAATAGATACGTTTGTTTCATTTTTATTTTGTTTTTATTTTTATTTTTATTTTTATTTTTATTCTCTAACCTCTAACCCCTTTAGCTTTTCTAAAGTTTCCATTTGTCACCCTTGATGGTACCCTTTGGGTTTGCGAATTTCTCTTTTATTTCAGGGTGTATTGTCTCATTTCTTCTGATGAAATAGTTGATTGTAAGGTGCATGATAATCCATGCCGTCGCGTTGCCTAATACCACCCAGGTACTTCGGAAAAATGATGGCAGAACTACGTTGAGACCTATAAACGCCATAGTGAGCAATAGGAGCGTGACCATAGTCATTGTAGATGACAGACCTGCACGTAACAGTTTGTGATGGATATGCCTCCTGTCTGGTTGAAACAAAGGAACACGGTCTCTGTATCTTGCATATACTACGCGGATAATATCAAGAAGAGGAATTACCAATGGTGCGAAAGCAGCATACATCGCACCTGTAACGACAAACACGCGCTGACCTGCATATTGAGCTAAGCTTAGTATTAGGAAGCTAATCGTGTAACCAAGTGTCTGGCTGCCAGTGTCACCCATGAAAAGTTTCTTAAGTGTTCGCCCTTCTCCTCCGAATACATTAAAAATGTAGAATACACAAAGAACGCCCAATGTGGCAAGACTGACACATACGAAAAGATGCTCTTCCTGTACAGCAAAGATGAAAGCATAAAAGGCAAATGTCAATATACAGATACCGCTTGCCAAACCGTCAACACCATCTATCAGGTTTATCGCATTTGTTATATACACCACAAGGAATATGCTCACAGGCATACCTATCCAGGCAGGTATATTGTTTAATCCAAAGAGACTCATGTCATTGTCTAACCATAGTCCTGATGCAGCAAGGAGTCCACCAGCCACTATCTGCGAAGCGAACTTTGCCTTGAAGTTTACTCCTACAAGGTCATCTGCTATGCCCACAAGATACAACAACATAATACCTATGCCGAAAGCCTGCAACTGCATAAGTGTTGTCGCATCATATTCCATGATGTCTAAGTCAGAGTATTTTGCGCACAGACAGTTGAATGCAAATACTGCCATAATGATGATCGGCACAAATGCGATACCTCCAAATCGTGGTGTCGGCGTATTATGTACATCGCGATGATTCGGATCATCCATCAGTTTCTTCTCGTGCGAGATACTGATAATTCTTGGAATGACAAGCACCCCCATTCCTATGGAAAAAAGAAATGCTATGCCATATAGTAAATAAATGTTCATATTGTAGTTAGTTGTATTTTCTCTTAAGTAGACGTGAGAATCTTTCTATAATGATTATGTTCACTATTTCTTATCCTTTGATAATCTCTATTACCTTATATATATATCTTAGTGATAACAGAAATATATTGGAATATACACCATTCTCTCTTAATGCACGCTGATGATCTTTGTTTATCTGAATATGGCTTTTTATGCCGCTTGATGAGGCTCCGCCAATGCGCATGGTTACAAAGTCTTTCTCTATATATTCGCACTTTATACGACCAATGAAAATCATCCTTAAAAGATTCTCAAAGTCTGCAGCTATCTTGTAGGAGATGTCAAAATAACTCTTAATGCTTATGCCTTCATCATCTTTTTCTTCATTTAATGCATACTTGTCATATACATTCTTTTTGCAATAGAAACTTGGATGTGCAGGCATAAACCCCAATCTCATCCAACTTCTTCTGAAGTGCTTACTCGAGTAATATCTTACCTGTTTCTTCAAGTCTTCCTCTTCTACATAGTGCACATCACCATAGATAGCATCTGTTTCGGGTTTCTCCATGAAAGTTCTTGCCACTATTTCCAAGATGTCATCACTAGTATAGAAATCGTCGGAGTTTAGGATGCCTACCACATCTCCTTTCGCATAAGATATTCCTTGATTCATAGCATCATATATGCCCTTGTCTGGAGTAGAGAAAATGCGCATCCTTCCCTTAAATCTTTCCTCATATTCACGACAAATCCTCAGCGTATCATCCTTGCTCCCACCATCTTTTATGATGAGTTCGTAGTCGCAATAAGACTGTCGCAATATGCTCTCTAGCGTATCGCGAACTGTCTTTCCACTATTGTATGTTGCCGTGATGATAGATATCTTCATGCTTAAATAAAAGAAAATCTTGTCCGCGAATTGTTATTATTGTCAATTGTCTATTCTCAATTGTCAATTGTCAACTGTCAATCGCCAATTGTTAATTGTTATCAGCTTTCCGTCAACTCGCTTTTGTTTATATGCATATTCTCAGTTCCTCCTTCTTGACATAGCTTTTCTACCATTCCATTAAGATTATGAAATCGGAAATGCTTACTGTCTTTTGAAGCAAAACTCATATTTGTGTCATCAATCTCCCATGGACCTAGAATGAGCAACAAGCCTTTTGAACAATACTCCCTGTCTTTGTTGTTTGCATGTTCGCCTTTTGCTAATGGCTTGTCCTGTAATTTTATACAAGGCAGATCTTCCTGTAAAAGCGAGTAGAAGATGTCCTTTTCTCCCTCGCTAATAGCAGGCGATACGGCAACGCCACCATTGATGCATTCCTCAAATATTTTTGCCTTCTGTTCTTTGAAAGCCGTTGTCTCTATATATGGTATTGGAACAATACAGTTCGGATCTTGTGATGTAACCCAATCCCATGATATTCTCCCAAGTTTCAGTTCTCTCGCTCTCTCCTCATAGTCACGTGTTGTCTTCCTTCCACTGGTGATGTTGTTTGCAATTATCTTCCACTCCTCTGCTGTCAGCATACCTTTTCTCGCTGCACGATGACAGAACACCTGTATTCTATCCATTCTCCTCAACAAGAAGAAACATCCATACGATGAATATTCCGTATCACCAATCTTTATATGCATTCTATGCTCAAAAAGGTGAGGATAATCCATCTGTAGCTTCCAGTAGTATGCGTTCATATCCACATACCTGTCCCATATATCTCTTCTCTTCTGTGTATATAGATGCTTATCGTTATAGTTCTCATCCCATAGCGACAGCATGCATCTCTTTGCGTCCCTGTCCTCTGCCTTCCTGTTCTCAACAGTTATCTGTTGAGTACCATCTCCTGCATCACCATGCACATCCCTCCATGTCGGCTTGGCGAATATCTCCTCCACGCTCTCACCATCCATCCATCTGCGGAACCATCCCGTGCAGCCACTTTTGAAATATCCTATAATATGCCCGATGTGGATCTGCTTATATCCACCCTTCTTCAGCAGTTGCTTCGGAAGAGGTTTTGTCACTTCCAGAGTAAGATGTATATGCGTAGGTATAATACAGTAGTTCGTCACCCTCACATATTCCTCATACTTATGCGTCCCGATATCCAGTATCTTCCTCTCAACGAGACGCCCCACATCAGATAAGTATATCCTTGGGAACTCGGGATTACTCTCTCCGTTCTCCAACGTCATCGCTACCGATACATTCCCCTTTATCTCTCCCAATATCGCCCCCTGCTCCAACAATCCTTTCTCGTCTGCCAGCAGGTGTATCGTAATGCCATACGTCCCTGGCAGGAAGTAGTTGTGACAAACATTCCTTCTTGTCATGCGATGGATAACAGGCTTCACCTTTATCCCTCGCTTTATGGCTTCTGCACGAGATAGGTGTGGCATACCTCCTATAATGTATAGGCTTTATCTTTTTCTATTTACAAAACATTCCAGCAATGGGTCTTGCATAACGAGCGTGCCATCATCAGATATATCTATCAGGTCTTTGTCCATAAGTGATTTACGCAAATTCTTAACATTTGCAGATGATCCGAGGTTGTATCAGGAAAGAACGGATGCACTTGTCAGATTCTTCTCACCATGAGCTATCTTGCCAAAAATAAATGGTATGTTCATAATTGATTTTTTCTATAAAAACATCCATTAGGATGCAAATTTAATAAATTTATTTCAAATAATACTATTTTAAATAGATTTATTAAACATGTAAGTTGCTTGCAACCATATATCAGATAAAACCTTTGTCTCTTAGGTCAATAAATGCACTAATTAATTTGTCATAATCAGCTGCTGTCAGACAACCAATGTGTCCCACCCTAAACACTGTATCTTTCATACTGCCACCATTCGGACAAATCCACATACCATATTCGTCTTTTATCTTCAGAAATATTTCATTAGCGCTTTGTGTCTTTGGATGCAAAGGAGTTACTGCATTACTCAAACTCTCAGAAACTATTTCAAAAGGTAGATTGTTTTCCTCCAATTTGTTACGGAAGTACTTAGCTAGATTCGCACATCGTGCAATCTCTGCTTCTGCACCTCCCATTTCCTCGATTTCTTTTAGACGTACATTTATCTGACGAAGAATGCTCACAGCTGGAGTCCATGGAGTCTGTCCTCTCTCCATATTCTTAAGTGCAAGTTTTAAGTCAAGATATTGGCAGCAGCATTTATTCTTTTCTATTCTTTTTAATGCAGAAGGTGCAAGTACCATTACTGCTATTCCTGGAGCACAAGCAAGAGCCTTTTGACTGCCGGTAATCATTACTCCTGTCTCTGTTCCTTTCATATCAAAATGATCACACAAGAACGTTGATATGGTGTCAACAATAAGGAAAAGACCATTGCGTTTGCAGAAATCTGCAACCAAATCTATGTCATAATGTACACCTGTTGATGTTTCATGTTTCTGAAAAAGGAAAGCACTGTAACCTTGTCCTTCATATTCTGCAAGATGTTCTGTTTTTAATGCCTTGCCTTGTTCCAGTTTTATTTCTGTAAAAGGAATCTCATGAAGAGTCAACAAGTCAACAAAACGTTGACCGAAACTACCACCATTTACGACAAGAGCTTTATCATTTTTGTTTAGGCAGTTTATTATTGCTGTCTCCATGCCGCCAGACCCGGAACATGTCATAAACGCTACGCGACTATCATCTGTTGCATGTGCGAACTTTTTTATTAATCTTTCATTCTCCAACATTGTTTGGGAGAATTCCGAAGTCCTGAAATATGGCACCTGTTCGGCACCTATAGCAAGTACAGCATCAGAAGACTGTACAGGACCAACAGTGAAATTTATCATTATATCATGCAAGAATTAATTTTATTACCAAACATCTTCATAATAGATGCCATCTCTACACTCTCACGTCTTCTCAACCTTGCGGACGAAAAACGTTTGTTCACAATACACGAAATAAATTCTTGAATCTCATAACGAAGACCAAATCCATCCCATTTATAGAAGAATTTCTGATTTTTATTTTGGTCCTCAAATCTGAGTTCAAAGTAATCAGTCTTCCACCATGGAGCAGGAACATATGCATAACCTTTAGTGCCAGAGATCACAAGATCACCTTCTGTTTTTACACCTAATCCAACTTTGAATGAACATATGGCATGTTCATACTGTACTATTCCTTTGGTGTATATGTCTACTCCCTTTTCCATACGTGAGTAGAAATCTATATTCCTATAATTACATCCCATCAATTTGATGATTGGAAGTAAAGGATAACTGCCTTGTTCATACAATGCTCCTCCTGCTTGGTTAGGATCAAACTCACGGCCATTTATATCAAGCAATTGTGAGAGAGAGGCCTCAATATCAACGACATCACCTATCACGCCACTTTTAATCATAACTATAAGATGATTAAAGGCAGGGCAATGCGCTGTTTTGTTTGCCTCCATCAGAATAACGTCCTTGCTTTCTGCTAATTCAAACAATTCTTTAGCCTGGATGCCGTCTAAAACCATAGGCGTTTCACATAGAACATGTTTACCCGCGTTTAGTGCAGCTTTTATACATTCATAATGTTCAAGATGAGGAGTTGCTATATATACTGCATCCACTTTGTTTAGCATTAATTTGTATGAATTGCATTCCTTCACATCTTTGAACTTGTTTGTATAGCTTTTCATGGCTTCTGCATTAGTGTCATAACAAGCGACAACAGAAATGCCACTTACAACATCTGCTTCTGTAGGAAATCGTTGTGCCACACGACCACAGCCAACAACTCCTACTTTTACGTCTTTTGTTTTTTCTGCACGAAGCATTGTTGATGATATCCCTTCTGTTCTTGGAAGATAGACTACCTTCGTGAATTCGTTAAGATAGTCAAACTTCCCTTCCCAATCAGATCCTATTGCAAAAATATCTATATTGTATTTTTGGATGTCATCAATCTTTTGTCCCACGTAGTCCTCTATGATAACCTCATCTGCATATCCTGTAGCTCTGACCGCCTCAACTCGCTCCAGAACATTATTGCGGACGTTAAGTTTTCCGCGGGCACGATCGAAAGAGTCGCTTGTTACTCCAACAATTAGATAGTCACCCAGTTCTTTCGCTCTTCTTAGAAGATTTATATGGCCTTGGTGAAGTAAATCATAAGTACCATAGGTTATTACTCTTGTCATTTGTTTCAAATATTATTATCCAAAACTTTATTATTCATGGTGTTTAAATTAGACTTGTTTTTTGTTTGATTAATATGGAATAAAGTTTTATGTATTTTGCAAAGCAATTTTTTGCATCAAAGTACTTTACTGCTCTTTTCCGACATTTCTCAATATAGGTGTCTTTGTCGCTTTTCACTACTTGTTTGATACATCTATAAAGGCCGGATATATCCCCCTGCTCAACTATAAAACCGGTCTCTTCATCCACAGCTTCTATACTTCCCCCAGTATTGTAAGTTACTACAGGTGTACCACAAGCTAATGCCTCTATATTTACCGTAGGGAAATTGTCTTCATAAGTAGGATTTAAGAATACCAAAGCCTCAGAATATAAAGATACCAATTCACCTACGTTGTCCGTTCTTCCTATACAAATAATATCTATAGGAATTCTCTTCTTTGTTTTCTTGTCTATTCCAACAAGAATAATTTGATATCTACTTTTGTCTATTATCTTGGAAAGTTCAATGAAGTCAGTAAGTCCTTTTCTTGGCTCCCATAAACTTGATACCCCTAAAATAATTTGCTTGTTTTTATCTATATTATATTTCTTACGTACATTAGTATTTTCTATAGGATGAAAGACTTCTGTATTAATACCATTATGTATAACTCTTGTAGGAATATCTTTCAAAAATGACTGTTTTGTAAGGTTATTCAACCAATTAGATACAGGTACGATGACCATATTAGGGGTATTGGTAAAACATTCTTTCTTCAGAAGAAAATTCTTTCTGCTTCTATCAATGAAAGAACGAGGGTATTTTTTTAGGTTTATGCAATGATGGCAGCATTCCTTCCATTTCTTGCATCCTTCAGCCTCAAAGTAAGCACAATGTCCAGTGAAAGCCCAACAATCATGAAACGTCCACACTACGGGTTTTCCAAATTCTTTGAGAAATTTAAATAGAATCGGATAATTAATATAATAATCGTGTATTACATGCAGATGAATAATATCTGGTTGTATGTCTTTAATTTGTTGTATTAATTTTTTTGTACTATGCCTACTCCCCAAACCATGTCTGTCAAACAAAGAAAGTGCGCCATGTAGATACATCTCTAACTTACTTCCGACACAAATAAGTTTTGATTGACTTGGATTCATGTATCTTCTCCATGTGATGAAACTTTCCCATCCTTGAGAAATACACAAGTTTCCGATACTCTCGGCAATCTTTCCCGTAGAGCCCCAGTTCGCAACGACGTTTATCTGTAAGAGTTTAGGCATGCTTGTTAGGTTTACTTCCACCATGCGTCAAATGAATGATGTGTAATCCTTTTTTCTAAAGGAGGCAATTTCATGTAGTCTCCATAAAAAGCATGTAAAAGAGAGTTAAAGTCCTTGACTATGCAGAAATATCTTCCCTCAAATTGAACTTCAATGTATTCAGCAAAGACGTTATTGTCAGTGATGCTATTCAATGTGTTGTCCGCAGGGGTGAATATTCCACTTCTACTTGTTTCTCTATTGTCGTATTTCTTTGAAATGCATTCCATCTTGTTTACTAAAACGTTCATCTTTATTGGTCTTAGTAGTATGTGTGATATTGATAAAATACGATTCTTAAAAAAAGACCTATTCTTATTTATTGAAACCATTTTTAGATTGTAAATGAGATTCAAAATTTTTTTTCTAAAGAACATTCTTTTTAATGTGAAATTATTGTCAGGCATTTTATCTATAGGGAAAACGTCAATATTTATTCCGTATGAAGATTTGTATTCTACAAATTCTTGTACGATTGTTTGGGTATTGTAGACTTTTGCATATGGGTGAAAGTAATCAGACATAGTCGAAGAAGTTGCGATTTTGAAATAATCATGTTTATATGTATTGATGAATCTTTCATAATCTTCTCTTGGCATCATAATGTCAATGTCGTCATCCCAAGGAATATATCCTTTGTGCCTGATAGCTCCCAATAAACTACCAAAGGATAAAGAATATTTGATGTCGTTGTTGATGCAAAACACGTGAACGTCATTCAATATGTCTAATTGTAATTCTTTTAATTCTTTTTCTTCTATTTTTTTCATTCTAAAAAAAATCGACTAATACTTGGGGAAAATAGAAAATACTTAGTTTGCAAAAGAACATGGTCCTTCTGTTATCGTCATGGGTTTGCCTGTTTTTAATATGTCAATAAGTGATAACAGATTATGGGCTGCATTCTCAGGAGACCATATACATTCTATCTTATGATATGCTTTAGCTGTGATATTGTTTTTTTTATTTGGATTGTTAATTACCCATTCAGTTTTTTCTAATAAAGAATTGAGCGCTTTTGTGTCGTAGCTTATCCAAAAATTGCATAATCCTTTGTATGGGCTTGATCCTTTAAATATACATCCAGTTATTCCGTCTTCAATTAAATATGGAACGGAACCGATCTTGTCTGCGGCTACTAAAGTGCAGCCGTTACTCATCGCTTCATTAGCAACAGCCCCCCAACCTTCATTTCTATCGGAGGTAAATAAAAATATTGAATGTTTACGCATCTCTTGAATAACAACGTCGTTCTTAGCACTCCCACAAAATGAAATAATATCATTTACTTTTAGTCTGTTTGCCAATGAAATACATTTTTTTAGTCTATTTCCAATTCCATACATATCTAGGGTTATCTTGTATCCCTTTTGTCTCAGCTTATAACACAGCAATATAGGCAATTCTGGGTGCTTCCATTTAATAAATCTACCACACCACATGATTTTTGTAATATGTGTACCCGATTCTTTTAATACATTTTCAATGTCAAAATGATTAACCTGTGGGAAATATCCCCATTTATAACATTTGTTTTTGAATGCAAACAATAGACTCATGTCTTTTGCTGTATATGCGCCAGAACACAATTTGTATATATTGCATTTCTTGAAAAGTGTGTGGTAATACCAAAACCATTTTAGCAATCGTGGAGACAACAGGTTTATAAGTCCCTTTTTAAACCATCTTTCGTCAACTTCAAATGATAAGCCACGTGGGTTATTTTTGCATCTATGTATTTTGAAATCTATAGTATCTGCTCCTCCAAATAGCGCAACGTCAGCATTTTTAGCGATTTCTAATGCTTGAATTTTATTCCTTAAGTTATCATTAATGTTTAATACATAAGGAATGTTAGACATATCAGAATACCCAAGCTCTTTACGCCATTCTGATACTTTACCAACGGCAACAAAAATGAAATCTCCTTTTGTTAATCTATATAGTTCATCAGTCAATGGTTTTTGGTGATGATTCATATAGTTTGAGAAGAAAACTAATTTACACATGTTTTGCTAAATGTATTTTTTACTCTTGCAAATTAAGAAATAGATTAGTAAAGCTCCTGTAGTATATGCAATACTACTTAATAAATCTCCTCTCAAAATGAAAATTAGTGATCCAACTAGTATCAAATAGTACCCTTGGTTAGCATTAGTTTTTTTTAAACGAGTGGATAGCCAATACTTTTTGTCTGAATAAGAGGTAAAAAGAGCTAGAAATATTGTGAATAGGATTATGCCAATATACCCAAAGTTTATGAATCCTTCCCCCCAAAAAGGCATGGATACATTAGAAAACGCTCCTTGGATATCTGCAACGTAGTGTCCGCTTCCTATTGGTTTTTCTGGCCAAATTGCTCGAGGAACAAAAAACAATAAAACTCCAATGAGCTGGGTTCCATAAGTGATAATATCCATGTCCATTGTAGCCATAAACATTTGGCTTGCGTCAAAATTCATGGTTGTCAAATAGTCCATATCCCAATCCATCTCGATTACACCATTGAATGCTCTAAAATTTCCTAGGAATGGGAAAATTATTAATACTCCACATATCAAACATGCCGTGAACATGTACTTCTTGTATATGAAGCGTATGTTCATAATACAAATGGGTAACCAATACATAGCAACGGCGTTTCTTGCCAGTCCTAGGGGGAAAAGGGTCAGACATACGATAAAGAATAGAGTGTAGTTATATTTTCGAGTTCCTGAATTTGATAATTTGCTATACATATAGCAACACCAGGGAATAGGTCTTATAAACTTGGATATAATTAAGTCTAATGAATTACCTGTATCTTCATTTTCAATTATCTCGTCTTCAAGTCCTCGTACAAATAATAGGAGTGGTTGATCGAGGTATGTTAAAATTGTAAGTGAAAGTGCAGCGAATGAGAAAAGTAATAGGATCTTGCTATTATTCGTCGTAACTTTTTCTTCAATGTCTTCCGAAATGTCATTGAAATTGTATAATCCTCTGGATAGCAAATAGATAAGGTTGTACAATACTAATATTAACAATAAAATTAACTGGAAATGAGTATAACTATTCTCGTTGAATATTGTTGGAAGTGATGTGCAATTTATCCCCATACTATATTGAAGATAATTTGCAAGAATAAAAAAAATAAGTATAAATATATGGACAATCTTATGGAGAGAGAATGTTTCTTCGTTGTATGAAAGCAATTGCCAAATACATATGATAGTATTGGCAAGGTATAAATATGTTAGCATACTTTAATGTTTGTTTTTTTCTTTTTGAAGAATAGATAAGTAATCCAACAAACGACAAAAAAGAAACATGAGTCGATAATGTTGACATATCCAAAGCATCTTGCACCACTAATCCCGTGTGTATATGTAAGTACGAGGAAAGTACCACTGACTAAAATCAGGTCTTTCATAAGTCTAATTAGGAAAAGAGCCCAGGTTTTTCCTATTGCTAAAAACTCAGATTTGAAAACATTTGCACCTGCTTCAAAGATAGTTGCGAATGTTATGATTCTTAGTAAGTTTTTCATCTCACTGAAACTCTCCCCATATAAGAAAGATATTTCTTTTGCGAAACAATAAACTATAAGGAATGGAATAATCGAACATGTTAAATTAACAGTAAGCATTAATGTTACAGTTTTGTAATGTCTATTTTCATCATTAATTGTACTTGATAGGTAGGATAAAACAACGCTACTCATAAGAGAAGGTATCATTTGAATTATGATGTTCCACTGATCTGCAGCTGTGTACAGTCCTAATTCTCCAACATTGGATAGTTTTGTTAATAATAGAATTGCCGACCAATGACAAATTGTATATGAACTTTCTTGAAGAGCAACAGGAAAGGTAAAACAAAGTAGTTCTTTGGTGAAATTCTTCTCTTTCTCAAACTCGTGTATACTGTTTGTTTTTTGTATTGATATATGATTGATAACGGCATTTAGGATTTGAGATGAGAGCAGAGCTGCAAGTGATCCTGTTAATCCATACAAATAAGTTGTTGGAATACAGATTGCAAGCATGAAGCATCCTGAAATTAAACTGTTGATCGCTATATGACGGAATTCTTTAAATCCAGCAAGAATGCCTATTTGAGTAGTTGTAAAAGCTTTGAATACAATGATAATAGCTAAAGCACGAAACGCAGAGGATAGTTTCGGTTCATTTAAATAATCTGCAAGGTTATTTGAAAAGAGAATTAAAGTGATTGCTATAATGGAACTGAAAGATAATGTTATTCTTAATGAATCTCTTACTATACATTTGGTGTACTTTTTGTTAGAATTTATATAATCTGCGATATATTTGGTTGTCGTAGTTCCAAGTCCAAGGGTTGTAAAGGATGCTATATAGAACATGGTTGTTTTTATAATCCCATATTCTCCGTATAAATCCTTCCCTAGTAATCGAGCTATTACAATGCCAGCTAAAAGCATAAGTGCATTGCCTAAACCATTACCAAATATTGCCCATATAGAATCATGAGCTAATTTATTATTTACAACTTTATGTGCGTGTCTTTTAAAATTGAAAATCATTGTTAACTTTAACAGTTTCTTCCTGCTTCATAATTTTTCATCCTCTAACTCTATGCTTCTCGACTGCTGTTGCTGTGAAATAGGGGTGGGGTGTTTGGAAGGTCTATTTTGTAGAAAAATAAGAATTTCTTCAATCTCTCCCTCTCTCCCTGAATGGAATGTATATTGTTGATGTATAGTTGGTTATTAACAGGGAGGGTTTATTCCAACTCTCCCTAAACTCTCCCTGAACTCTCCCTAAAGTCCACTTTGAGTGATGTTATAGTCGTTTCATAGTTTCTCTCCCTCTAAAGCCATGCTTTAAGCATGCTAACTCAATGCTTTAGGTGTGCAAACTCAATGAATTTTGGTTCTTCACCAATTTAGGTGGTGAAGAACCATGAATTTATGCTTTAACTCTTCACTCTTCATAAATAACCTGTATCTTATTGAACATAAAGTAAATAGATGTATGAAGAGTGGTTGGCGACTCTTCATGCACTCTTCATAAGAGTTTAGATCTATGCATAACTCTTCATTCTCTCTTCATTGGTGTATTGATTTGTGAGTCAATATGTTATGTACGGATTATGAAGAGTGAAGAGTATTTTGATTTCTGTTGAATTCGGTGTTGATATCGTCATTTCTGACTGAAGGAAAATGAATTTATGTATTTACTCATCACCCATCACCTTTGGGTTGAAAGATGTTGTGTGTCAGTATGTTAGGTGGGTGATGGGTTGTTTTTGACTCATCACCACTCATCACCCACTCATCACCGTTGTAATACGTTGATGTTAAGAGGGATAGGCGGTGTCGGTGATGGGTGAAGGGTGTTTTGAATTTCTGTTGAGTTTGGTGATGACTATCTTCGCTTGTTGGCGATTCTCTTGCTTAGTTTCCAGCATTGGTGCCAGGGGAGCCAGAGGGGCATCCATAGAATCTCGGAAGGGTAGTGGGTGAGGAAATGAATGCCGTGCTTTGCTTGGAAACGGAGCTTGGATAAATGCTTGAAATTATAGCGAGAGTCATTTTGGGCAAAGTTTCCTGACTGGAGGATTTCCTGCAAGAGAAATTTGCCTTCTTTCGCATCAGGCTTGCAGAGCATCCATGGGAATCTTTCTTTTGTAATCTCGTTTTCTTTGCATCCTTCGAAGATATAGGCGAAGACCCACATCATGGCGCGGAGGAAGGGGAGGAGATGGAGGTTGCGGAATGTCTGCATCTCATCTTCGTTAGGCTGGGTGTTGCGTAGAAGCTGATAGCAATCCATTACCTGACGAATGCCAATGCCATCGAAAATGAAGTGCTTATAGGCATGGATGATGAGGAAAATGCGATTGAATCCCGTTGAGGGGATGGCAAAGTTCTTGTCTTCAAGAAGAAGGAACGATTCTTTGTCAAAGGTATCGCACCAACGTTGAAGTCTCATATTATCGAAAGGATTTCGCATGAGAACAGGACGATGATGCAGTTCTACCTCCACGCCTGCGGAGTCAAAGATGTTATAATGGAAGTGGTGATAGTCGGTGACTTCTGACGGGATGGTGGATTGCACATAGGCATTCACTTTGTCAAAGCCTCCCTTCACCCATACGTCGATATCTCCTGGCTGACGATATTTTGCAAGTTCACCATAGTAGGGAGCAAGTCCCTGCCCTTTCAGGATTGCACAATCAAGACCGTCGCGTGTCAGTTTCTTCCATATCTTAGCCGTATAGGCATCCATGATGCCATTGGTGAGATATATTTCTGCGGCATCGTCCTTCCATTTTGTGAATAGATGTTCTGGTGGCTGTTGCTTAGAAGGAAGTTTATCAATGGCATAGATGCAGATGCCGGTTATTGATTGGCGCTGTATTTCTTTGTAGATACGCTGCCATTCTACTTCCGACAGAGAACGCGAGAGGCATTCCTGCTTCCCTAATGCGACACGGATTAACTCGAATATAATGTCAGCCATTGTCTTTTATTTTCAGCCAACTGATAGGCATGCTGCTCATCGCTACTGCCATGAGGCCAGCGAGGGAGACGACCACGCGGCGGTCACGATGGAATCGGACAATTTTTCCTTGTACGCCGGTGAATGGACCTGTGATAATTTCTACATCCTGCCCCTTACGGAGAAGTTCCTCCGGGTCGTCAAGATAGCGGATGCTGTCACTCGCCTCCTGGGTAACACGCATGAAGTCTTGCATCTCCTTTTCGCGAACAATCATCGGCTTTGCCGTGGATTTGTCGATGGCATAGCGTAGAGGACAAGTGGTCTCAATACGTCGCTTGTAGATATCCATGAAGTCACGAAAAGTCCTGACAAATACCAGATTATGCACTAAAGGTATGTTCTCATTGATAGGTTTTTCCCCCTCAAAACGTCTTATCTTGCGAGTTGGCACATAGCATTCGATGCCATCTCTCTCAAGAATATCCTTTGCCTTCATCTCACGACTATAAGTGGAACGCATCACAAACCAATGAAGCTCAGGTTCCGAGGGACTATTCTCCTGGACTTGAGACACGACTGGGGGACACTCCTTCTCTTGCGAAAGGAGCGTAAAAGTCTCATCAATATTTTGTTTTTCGTCATTTCCGTTCATGCTATCCAGCCCTGTACGAGAGAATGAAGAGGGTATTTGGTTGCAAAATTAGTAAAAAAAAATGATAATCACGCATTCGCGCGTGTTTTTATATAATAATAGAGCCATGCAACCTCGCGGCTGCACGGCTCAGCAAACTTAAACAACCAATAAAAGAAATAGATTGCTTAAATGTATTTTTTGAGATTTAGAAATACTGGATATGCTATCGATTCCAGGATTTCTATTTTTTCTTTTTAGCGGATGAACAAGAGTTCACGATACTTAGGCAATGTCCAAACCTCATCGTCAACCTTTGACTCGAGCTTGTCAATCTCGTAACGGATCTTGTCCATGAGAGGCTCAACTGTATCGTGGTAAGCGATAGCCTTCTCGCGCTCTGATTCAATCTTGTTTGCAACCTTACGAGCATCGATGAGTGCCTGAACACCTTCCTCGATAGCCTTCACGCGGTTAGAAATCTCAGAGATGAGAGCGAGGTTGCTGCCTGCTACTGCATAGAGCTCATCTGATGGGAAGATTGCCTTGAGGGCTGCCACGTTCTGAGCAAGCTTTGTCTGGTAAGCCATAACCTGTGGGATGATGTGGTTGATAGAGAGATCACCGAATACGCGAGCCTCAATCTGAATCTTCTTTGTGTATGTCTCCCACTTGATTTCGTTACGAGCCTCAAGTTCCTTCTCGCTCATGATGTTGAGTGACTCGAACATGTCGATAGAAGCCTTGTCGAGGTAGCGGTCGAAGATAACTGGAGCAGACTTCTCTACGTCAAGACCACGCTTTGCAGCTTCCTCTACCCATTCGTCAGAGTAACCATTGCCATCGAAGCGGATAACCTTACATGTCTTGATATCTTCGCGGAGAACAGAGATGATAGCAGCGTGCTTATCCTTGCCAGCAGCGATAAGAGCATCAACGCGCTTCTTGAACTCTACAAGTGCCTCAGCAACAGCAGCATTGAGGGCAATCATTGCAGATGCGCAGTTAGCCTCAGAACCTACAGCACGGAACTCGAAACGGTTACCGGTGAATGCGAATGGCGATGTACGGTTACGGTCTGTGTTATCAATGAGAAGCTCAGGGATTGAAGGAATGTCGAGCTTCAAACCTGCCTTACCTGCGATAGAGATAGTGTCATCTTCAGACTCCTCAAGGTGGTTCAGAATCTCTGTGAGCTGACGGCCGAGGAATGAAGAAACGATTGCAGGAGGAGCCTCGTTAGCACCAAGACGATGAGCATTTGTTGCAGACATGATAGATGCCTTCAAGAGACCATTGTGCTTATATACACCCATGAGAGTCTCAACAACGAATGTGATGAAGCGGAGGTTGCTCTCTTCGTCCTTGCCAGGAGCGTGGAGAAGGATGCCTGTGTCTGTAGAGAGTGACCAGTTGTTGTGCTTACCAGTACCGTTCACACCGTCGAATGGCTTCTCGTGGAGCAGGCAACGGAAACCGTGCTTGCGAGCAACTTTCTTCATAAGAGCCATGATGAGCATATTGTGGTCAACAGCGAGGTTTGTCTCCTCGAAGATAGGAGCAAGCTCAAACTGGTTTGGTGCAACCTCATTATGACGTGTCTTGCAAGGAATGCCGAGTTCAAGAGCCTGAATCTCAAGATCCTTCATGAATGCAGCAACGCGCTCAGGGATAGAACCGAAGTAGTGGTCGTCCATCTGCTGATCCTTAGCAGAAGAGTGGCCCATGAGTGTGCGGCCTGTGAGGAGGAGGTCAGGACGTGCAGAGTAGAGACCCTCGTCAACGAGGAAGTACTCCTGCTCCCAACCGAGGTTGGAAACAACCTTTTTTACTTCTGGGTTGAAGTAGTTTACAACTGCTGTAGCTGCCTCATTCACAGCGCGGAGAGTCTTGAGAAGAGGAGTCTTATAGTCAAGTGCCTCACCTGTATAAGAGATGAAGACAGTAGGAATCATGAGGGTGTCACCGATAACGAATACAGGTGATGTTGGATCCCAAGCAGAGTAACCACGTGCCTCGAATGTAGAACGGATACCACCTGATGGGAAAGAAGAAGCGTCAGGCTCCTGCTGAACAAGGCTCTTGCCCTCGAACTCTTCAATCATGCCACCCTTCCAGTCATGCTCAACGAATGCGTCGTGCTTCTCTGCGGTGGTGTCTGTAAGTGGCTGGAACCAGTGAGTACAGTGTGTTGCACCGAGCTCCATAGCCCATTTCTTCATGCCTTCTGCAACCTTGTCGGCTGTGGCGCGATCAAGTGGAGCACCATTGTCGATAACGTCAAGCATCTTGTCATAAACCTTCTTTGGGAGATACTTGAACATCTTCTGCTTGTTGAAGACGTACTTACCAAAGAACTCTGATGGACGCTCAGCTGGTGCTGGCACTTCGAGAGGCTGCTTCTTGAATGCCTCTGCTACTACCTGAAATCTAAGATTTGCCATAGTCTTTTACCTTTTATTGAGTTAAATATTAATACCTAAGTTTAAGTTTGCGGGTGCAAAATTAAGATTTTTTCTCTAATTAACCAAATAATTGGTTATTTACTTATTCTGCCACTCCGCAAGTCTTCTCATTGCTTCTTCGCAATCTTCGCGTTCTCCGAAAGCTGTGAAGCGTACGTAACCTTCTCCTGATGGTCCGAAACCTACGCCTGGGGTGCATACGATGCTTGCTCCGTAGAGTACCTGTTCGAAGAATTTCCATGAGGAAACGCCCTTTGGAGTCTTTACCCACAGATAAGGCGCGTTCTTGCCTCCGTAAACCTCGAAGCCCATGGCTGTCAGGGCTTTGTACATTATCTTTGCGTTGGTCATATAGTAGTCGATGACCTCCTTTACCTGCTTCTTTCCCTCTGGCGAATAGATTGCCTCTGCAGCGCGCTGAGAGATGTAGCTTGTGCCGTTGAACTTCGTTGACTGACGGCGATCCCACAGGTGGTTGAGCTCTATTCTCTGTGTTCCATCGAGAGTGACAGCGGTGAGTTCCTTTGGTATCACGGTGTAACCGCAACGTACTCCGGTAAAGCCTGCTGTCTTTGAGTATGAACGGAACTCGATAGCCACCTTTCTTGCTCCCTTAATCTCATAGATGGAGTGTGGTATGTCTTCATCCTGAATGTATGCCTCATAGGCTGCATCATAGAGGATAAGTGTGTCATTATGAATGGCATAGTTCACCCACTTGCGAAGTTCCTCCTTTGGAAGAACAGTACCCGTTGGGTTGTTTGGATAGCAGAGGTAAATCATATCCACGCGATGGTCTGGTATCTGTGGGATAAAACCATTCTCTGCTGTGCAAGGCAGGTAGTTGACATTGCTCCATTGTCCATTTTCGAATACGCCTGCTCGTCCGCACATCACGTTTGAGTCGATATAAACAGGATATACAGGGTCGGTCATTCCGATGGAGTTGTCCCAGCGAACGATATCGCCGATGTTGCCAGTATCACTCTTTGCTCCGTCGTTGACGAAAATCTCGTTAGGGTCGAGATGCACTCCACGAGGGAGGTAGTCATTCTTTATAATTGCCTCACGTAGGAAGTCATATCCGCGTTCTGGTCCATATCCGCGGAAAGATGCTTTTTCCGCCATTTCATCGACAGCTTTATGCATTGCTTCGATCACGGCTGGAACGAGAGGACGAGTAACATCTCCTATGCCAAGGCTGATGACGCGAGCCTTCGGGTGAGAGACTTTATATGCGTTTACCTTCTTTGCGATGTCCACAAAAAGGTAGTTGTTCGATAGCTTAAGATAGTGTTCGTTTACTAATGCCATAGTTGCTCTAATTTCTTTATTTTGTGTTAAGTTTGCTCTTTTTTTCCTTAGCCCGACGGAGAACCGTCGGGAACGGTGGCTTTTCTATTCTGGCAAGGCGATTTCTCCTTCGAAAGAGATGGCTGCAGGGCCTGTCATCATTATATGATTTGTTTCTTCGTTCCATTCGATGTGGAGTAATCCACCATCCATCTGTATGTCGCTCTCACGACCTCTGCGTCCTGTGAGGTTTGCTGCTACTGCTGTTGCGCAAGCTCCTGTGCCACAGGCGAGTGTGATTCCGCTACCTCTTTCCCATACCCTCATGCGTATCGTGCCGTCTTCCTTTATGGTAGCGAACTCGATGTTGCATCTCTGTGGGAAAACCTCGTGATGCTCAAGGAGAGGGCCGAAGGTGTTTATGTCGAAGTTCTCCACATCATCCACGAAGATGATGAAGTGTGGATTGCCCATTGATACGAAGGTGCCGATGAATTGCTGTCCTTTTATCGTCAGTTCCCAATTGCTTGCCTGTCCGCCATGAACTCCAAATTGTGCTGGGCTTTTCAGTATTGGCTCTCCCATATCCACCGTAACGGTGTCAACTTTGTCCTCGCTGTCGAGATGAAGATTCAGTATCTTTATGCCTGAAAGAGTCTGCAAACGAATTGGATTCTTGTCTGTCATTCCCTTGTCGTGCAGGAACTTAGCTACGCAACGGGTTCCATTTCCGCACATCATTGCTTCTGAACCATCGTTGTTGAATATTCGCATTGAGAAATCAGCATCAGAATCTGTCGCTTCGCCAATCAGAATGAGACCGTCACTACCTATTCCGAAGTGAGGCTTGCTCCATTCTATGGATGCTTTTGCTGGGTCTTCTATATTATATATTAATGTGTTAACATATATATAGTCGTTTCCTGCGCCATGCATCTTTGTGAATTTTACAGTTTGTTTCTTCATTCCCTTAATTCCTTATTATATTTATATAGTAGCTTTTTGCTGTTGACGTTTTGTTGCTTGTTTTATTGTTTTAGCAGCCTTTCGTCTTATTTCTGGTGCAAAATTACTACTTTTTGTCGTAAAACAAATAGTTTTTCTAACGTTAGAGCAAAAATATTTTTGTATTCTTACGATATGATAGCAATTCCGTTGTTTTGCTTTCAAAATGAAAGTTGCAAAAAGTAGAATACTAACACATAGTAACAATGGAAGAATTTGATATTTCATAATGATAGAAAACAGTTTGAAATATTGACAAAATGTTGTAATTTTGCACCAGAATTCAAACATAAAGATACAAAATGGAGTGAAACAACAACACAAACACAAATTTCATCGAGTATCCTATTAGCAAACTTAAGTAACAATCACTAAAAGGTTTAAATATTATGTGTGGAATAGCATGTATCCTTGACATTCAGGCACAGACGCCTGAACTTCGTAAGAAAGCGTTGAAAATGAGTCAGAAGATCCGCCATCGCGGACCTGACTGGAGCGGTATCTACGTTGGCGGTTCTGCTATCTTGGCTCATGAGCGATTGAGTATCGTTGATCCAGAGTCAGGTCAGCAACCTCTTTTCTCGCCAGATAAGAAGATTATTCTTGCTGTGAATGGCGAAATCTATAACCATCGCGAAATTCGTAAGTGGTATGAAGGACGATATGAGTTCCAGACAGGCTCTGATTGTGAGGTGATTCTAGCCCTCTATCGTGACTGGAAGCGTATGGGCATAAATGATCCTTCTTGGATTTTTGAGAAGTTGAACGGCATATTTGCCTTCGCTCTCTATGATGAAGAAACGGATCAATACCTCGTAGGACGCGACCCTATCGGTGTTATACCTCTTTATATTGGTCATGATAAGGATGGAAAGACCTATGTGGCATCTGAGTTGAAGGCACTCGAGGGCTTCTGCGATGAATATGAACCATTCCTCCCAGGATGCTATTATACCTCAGAATCTAAAACAATAACTCGTTGGTACACACGTGAATGGATGGAGAAAATGCCTCAGGAGTGTGGTGGCGAGGCTGGAGAGACAGCATCCCTTTCCTATAAGCAGGCCGTTGATGCAGTACATGACGGACTTGAAGCTGCGGTAAAGCGTCAGCTTATGTGTGATGTACCTTATGGTGTGCTTCTCTCTGGCGGTCTCGACTCAAGTGTCACATCTGCAATAGCAAAGAAATTCTCAGCAAATCGCGTTGAGGCAGAAGGCAATGAGAAAGCATGGTGGCCTCGACTTCACTCATTTGCTGTAGGTCTGAAAGGTGCTCCTGATCTTGCCAAGGCGAAGGTTGTGGCTGATTACATCGGTACTGTGCATCATGAGATAAACTATACCATCCAGGAAGGTCTTGATGCTATTCGTGATGTTATATATTACATTGAGACATACGATGTTACAACAGTTCGTGCTTCTACTCCTATGTATCTCCTTGCCCGTGTCATAAAGTCTATGGGTATCAAGATGGTGCTCTCTGGTGAAGGTGCTGATGAGGTGTTTGGTGGTTACCTCTACTTCCATAAGGCACCAGATGCAAAGGAGTTCCATGAGGAGACAGTTCGCAAGCTTGGCAAGCTTCACCTCTATGACTGTCTTCGCGCAAACAAGTCGTTGAGTGCATGGGGAGTGGAAGGTCGTGTTCCTTTCCTTGATAAGGAGTTCCTCGACGTCGCTATGGCTCTCAACCCAGAGCATAAGATGTGTCCAGGCACCGTTATGGAGAAGAAAGTAGTTCGTGAGGCATTTGCTGATATGCTTCCTGAGTCAGTTGCTTGGCGACAGAAGGAACAGTTCTCTGATGGTGTAGGTTATTCTTGGATTGACACATTGAAGGAGATAACCTCGCAGGCAGTAACTGATGAGCAGATGGCTCATGCTGCAGAGCGCTTCCCAATCAATACTCCTCTCTGTAAGGAGGAATACTACTATCGCTCAATCTTCGAGGAGCACTTCCCAAGCGAGAGTGCGGCAAAGGCTGTGCCTCATGAGGCAAGCGTCGCTTGTTCTACAGCAAAGGCTCTGGAATGGGATGAAGCATGGAAGAACATGAACGATCCTTCTGGTCGTGCTGTGGCTGGTGTTCATGAGCAGGCATATTAATGAAGAGTGAAGAATGAAGAGTGAAGAATTTGTTCTTCACTTTTCTCTTTTTTGTAAAGCATAGCTTCTCGGTGTCTAAAGCATAGCTTCTCGATGCCTGAAGCTATGCTTCTCTGTGTCTATAGCTATGCTTCTCAAAATCCAGGGCTTTTTGCTGCTTTTCGTAAACACAAGAAAAATGCGCTACTACTCTTCACGAGCCGTAGCGCATTAAAAAATATGTTTAACTAAAATCCTTTTCAAAAAAGAAAGAAAACTTCACAGTCTTCTTTTGTTATCCAAGAGTCAAACAATCTTTAAACCTAATAACTAAAACCTAAATCTATTATTCTACTAACCTAAACAATCTTTCAAAGAGCGTCATCAGGAAATCTTTTCCAGAGGTTTTTCCTTGATCAGAGGTTGTCTGTCATTTTTGTTGGAAATCTCCTTTTTTCCTTTTGACAATGCAAAGGTAAGAATAATAAATTGTGTGCGCAAACAATTCTAATAAAAAATGCATATTTTTGCGATTAAATTGATTTGTATCAATGGTTGTGTGCGCACACAATCGTTTTCATAATAAAATATGGCGTTTTTTACGTTTGTATTTTGTAGTATGAGAAATATTAATATAAAAACCTTAAAAATAGTCATTATGAGGGGGAAAATTTCTTTATATTATAAATAATGTGTATCTTTGCACTCGCAAATTAGAAACGAGCACCGCTTTTCAAGCGACGTACTCTATTCGCTCGTGCGCGCTCGTGCACTCGAAAATCAAAGACGGGCACCGCTCTGCGAGCGACGTTCCCTATTTTCTTGTGCGCGCCTGTGCACTCACAAAAAAACAAATCAATGAAAGAATTCTTAAAAGTATTACAGCGTTTCGTACCGCCATATAAGAAATATCTCGTGCTTTCGATAGTGTTCAACATACTATCGGCAATATTGAATGTGTTCTCCTTTGCAGCACTTGTGCCTATCCTTCAGATTATTTTCCAGACAGAGGAAAGAGAAAAGGTAGTGGAATGGATGGCTCTTGACGGCGGAGACATCAAGGAGGTTTTGGGAAACAATGCCAACTATCTTGTGCAGCAGTTGATAACAGAGATTGGTGAGTCGAACACTTTGCTGGTCATAGGTCTGTTCCTTGCTGTGATGACAGCTCTGAAGACTGGTGCCTATTTCCTTTCTTCTGCCACTATCATTCCTATCCGAACAGGTGTTGTGCGTGATATTCGCAATCAGATATACCGCAAGATAACGTCACTTCCATTGAGTTTCTTCAGCGAAGAGCGTAAGGGAGATATTATTGCGAGAATGAGTGGCGACGTGCAGGAGGTGGAAAATTCCATCATGTCAAGTCTTGATATGCTGTTCAAGAATCCTATTCTCATAGTGGCATATTTCGGAACGCTTATCTTCATTTCATGGCAACTCACAGCCTTTACCCTTGTTTTCGTACCTATCTTTGGATGGTTCATGGGCTATGTGGGCAGAAAACTGAAGCGTAATTCCATTCATGCACAGTCTTTGTGGAGCGATACGATGAGCCAGGTGGAGGAAACTTTAGGCGGTCTCCGTATTATTAAGGCTTTCTGCGCAGAGGATAAGATGAACAATCGCTTTGACAATGTGAATACGGACTATCGTAATAACATAATGCGAGTGAACATACGTCAGCAGATGGCGCATCCTATGTCGGAGTTCTTAGGTACTGTGATGATTGTCATTGTATTGTGGTTTGGCGGTATGCTTGTTCTTGGTGGGTATGCCTTGTCAGGTCCTATCTTTATCTATTACATGGTGATACTCTATTCCATCATCCAGCCATTGAAGGACTTCTCCAGAGCTGGATATAATATCCCTAAAGGACTCGCATCAATGGAACGTGTGGATAAGATTCTCCTTGCAGAAGATACTCTGCCAGAGAAGGATAATCCAGAACATATTGCATCGTTTGAGCATCAGATAGAGTTCAGAAATGTGTCGTTTGCATATAACGACTATAAGACAGGAGAGCCACATTGGGTGCTGAAGGATATCAACCTTACTATTGAGAAAGGCAAGACTGTGGCACTCGTGGGACAGTCGGGCTCAGGAAAGTCAACTCTCGTTGATCTCATTCCTCGCTATTATGACGTGCAGAAAGGTGAGGTCCTCATTGATGGAATAAACGTGAAAGACCTTGGCATCCATGATCTTCGACAACTGATTGGAAATGTAAACCAGGAGGCGATTCTCTTTAATGACACCTTCTACAACAATATCACTTTCGGTGTGGATAATGCAACGCAGGAACAAGTGGAGCAGGCAGCAAGAATTGCTAATGCTCATGAGTTCATAATGGAGAGCGAGAACGGATATGAAACCATGATAGGAGACCGTGGTGGACGTCTCTCTGGTGGTCAGCGTCAGCGTGTCAGCATAGCCCGTGCCATACTGAAGAATCCTCCTATCCTCATCCTCGATGAGGCTACATCTGCTCTCGATACAGAGTCAGAGCGCCTTGTGCAGGATGCCCTTGAGAAACTTATGAAGACTCGCACAACCGTTGCCATTGCTCATCGTCTCTCAACTATCAAGAATGCAGACGAGATATGTGTGCTCCATGAAGGAAGAATAGTGGAGAGAGGAACACATGAAGGACTTCTGCAGAAGGATGGATATTATCATAAACTGCATGATATGCAGAAGTAAGGGCATGTTCCATTTACCATGTACCATGTACTATTTACCATTTGCAATTTACCATTTTCAATCTACAATCTACCATTTGCCATTTATTGAATGAAGAAATATAGTGGAAAGAGATATAACCCTGTTGTGGCTTTCATAGGCAATATATTGCTTGTCTATGTGAGTTACTTCATTTGTAGGGTGGCATATGTGCTTGAGAACTGGGAGGTTTTCAGCAGCACATTGAAAGAGAACCCTATGATGGAACTGATGTGTGGTTCTCTGCTCTTTGATACTTCTGCCATTCTCTATACGAATATACTCTATGCTGTGATGATGCTTCTGCCATTTCATTTGAAAGAACAAGGTTGTTTTGGCAGAAAATGGTATAGTGTGGCAAAGATAGTATTCTTTGTTGTAAATTCTATTGCCGTTGTTGTTAATCTCTGCGATGCTGTTTATTTTGCTTATACTGGAAGACGAACAACAATATCCGTATTGAAGGAATTTGGCAATGAATCGAACTTAAGTGGCATCTTCTTCGTAGAAGTTATGAGGAAATGGTATCTCCTTCTGCTTGGTGTTTTTGTCATTTATGGACTCTGGCGCCTTTATATTGCTCCTGAAGTTAAGAAAGAAAAACTCTGGCTACGCAAGGGAAAAATGCAATACTACATCTTGGGTGGTCTTGTGTTTCTCCTTTATATCCCGCTTACGATAGCAGGTATGCGAGGAGGTTTTACCACGGCAGTTCGCCCTATTACTATAAGCAATGCTAATCAGTATGTGAACACGCCAAAAGAAGCTGCGGCAATCCTCAATACTCCTTTCTCGCTGATACGTACTATTTCTCAAAAAACTTTTCAGGTACCAAACTATTTCACAGCAGAAGAACTTGATAAGGTATATTCTCCTGTGCATAATAGTTCTATGCTTGAATCATCTGGAAGTGAAGGAAAAGTAACCACGATGAGGAAGAAGAATGTAGTCGTATTGATAGTTGAGAGTTTCTGCAAACAGTATATAGGTGCTCTCAATGGTCTTGACCATGGATATGCACCATTTGTGGATGAACTTGTAAATAAGAGCCTCACCTTTGAATACTCCTATTGCAACGGTAGGAAGTCCATTGACGGTATGCCTTCCATACTAAGCAGCATACCAATGTTCGTGGAACCGTTTGTGCTAACCTCTGCGTCAATGAATGATGTTGGTGGAATGGCACGCACATTAGGTAGTGAAGGGTATGAAACTGCTTTCTTCCATGGAGCTGCCAATGGTAGTATGGGCTTTCAGGCTTTCTCTCGTAGTACAGGTTTCGGCTCGTATTATGGTCGTACAGAATATAATGAAGACAAGCGCTTCGGAGGAGATAACGACTTTGATGGCACCTGGGCTATATGGGATGAACCTTTCATGCAATACTACTGCACGAAGATGTCGGAGATGAAGGAACCTTTCATGACGGCTGTATTCACGGCTTCCAGTCATCATCCCTTTGCGATTCCAGAGAAATACAAGGATACTTACAAAGAGGAAGGTGACAATCCAATTCATAAGTGCATAAGATATACGGACATGGCGCTGAGGAAGTTTTTCGAATCGGCAAGCAAAGAGAAGTGGTTTGAGAATACTATCTTTGTGATGACTTCCGATCATACTAATGGTGTTGAAGCTCCTGAATATGGCACGGATCTTGGACTTTATAGCGTTCCTATCATCATCTATGACCCTTCGGGCGAGGTTAAGCCTGAGAGAAGCATGGCGATTGCACAGCAGATAGACATTATGCCGACCATTCTTGGCCATCTAGGTTATGATAAGCCTTATGTTGCATTCGGAAAGGATCTGCTGAAAACTTCGCAAGAAAATTCTTGGGCGGTGAATTATCTCAATGGTATCTATCAGTTTGTGAAAGGAGATTACCTCTTGCAGTTTGATGGAACGAAGACAAAGGCTGTGTATAAGTTTAAGACAGACAAGATGCTAAAGACCAATCTGGTTGGAAAGATAGGAGATACACAGAAAAATATGGAGAACGAACTGAAGGCTATCATGCAGTCGTATTTCTATAGAATGACAGAGAATAAATTGATATTTGGTAGATAATGCAAAAAAGATTATTTGCAATTATATGCGTGTTCTTTTTGTGGACCATTGCAGGTGGTGTGGAGAAATTGTTTTTCCTCACAATGAATGCATCTGTCATGGGCAATGTTGGTATCACCGACGTTGCTAATATCATCTTATATGGTCTGCGACTTGATCTTGCCATTGCTGCGTATCTCACCATCTTTCCTGCTATTTTCATCGCAATAAGCCTTTGGACACGGCATAAAGTATTGAAGATTGTGTGGAATATATACTTTATCATAACATCGATAATAGTTTCATTGGCATTTCTTTGCAATATTATTCTCTATGGATATTGGGGCTTCCCACTTGATTCAACTCCATTATTCTATTTCCTTTCTTCACCGGCAGATGCTTTGGCAAGTGCAAGCATAGTGCTGATTATAGGTGGTGTTGTGGTGCTAACCTTGTGTTCTGCTGTGCTTTTCTTGGGAGGAAAGAGAATTATTGATGTAGTTCTTGCGACGAAAGACAAGAAGAAAAGGCGTATTATCGATATCGTTGACGGAGGAATGCCACAGAAGTGTGTCGCAACTTTTGCGATATTACTTATCATAGCATCTCTGTTTATTCCGATAAGAGGAGGGTTTGGCGTTTCTGTCAATAATGTTGGAAGTGTCTATTTTAGCGAGAATGTGAGATTGAACCATGCTGCAGTAAATCCGTTGTTTAGCATAATGGAGTCTATATCGCATGAGGAAGACTTTGCTTCTCAATACAGATATATGGATGACGGGAAAGCTTCCAAACTGTTCTCTGATATGACCTTTACAAAGTTAAGGACAAAGGAAAGTACGGATTCCATAGCAATGGATGGCCTTCTTACTGAGACTTTCTTAAATGCTTTGCATGGGAAAGACGAAAAGGGTGGGGCAAAGGTTGTTGTTGTCGTACTTGAAAGTTTCCATAAGTATATCATGAGTGGTGGAGAAGGGAAACTTGAAGGTGTCACTCCTCGATTGGAGCAATTAATGAAAGAAGGTATTTCGTTTACAAATTTCTATTCTAACAGCTTCCGTACCGATCGAGGACTTGTGGCAATACTAAGTGGTTACCCAGCTCAACCAACTACAAGTCTCATGAAGTATCCGCATAAGACCAACGGATTATATTCTATAGCCCGTTCTTTGTCGACAAAAGATTTCTATACGGAATATGTATATGGTGGCGATGCCAACTTTACCAATATGCGTTCATACCTTATGGCTACAGGTTTCATGAATGTAATTTCGGAAAATGATTACCCTGCAGAAGACATAACTGGCAAATGGGGCGTGAATGATAGCGTACTTTTCGATAAGGCTTTATCCAATATCTACAATGAAAAGAACTTGAAAAGAAACACATTCCATGTGGTGCAGACATCAAGTAGTCATGAACCATTTGATGTTCCACATCATTATTTGTCAAACCGTCCTCTCAATGCGTTCCGATATACTGATGAGCAACTTGGACGTTTCATCGATGATATGAAGGCTAAAAAAGATTGGGCACGAACTATTGTGCTGGTTGTTCCTGACCACGCTGGATGCTATCCAGAACCGGAGCCTGATGGCTTTGCCCCATATTTCAATCATATTCCATTCGTTATTGTAGGTGGAGGGGTGAGAAACCCCATGGAAGTTCCTACAATTGCTTGCCAGCAAGATATACCGGCTACGCTTTTGGCAATGCTTGAAGTGGACCATAGCGAGTTCACTTTTTCGAAGGATATCTTTGATGTCAGAGCTCCACATTTTGCCTTCTTCACGTTCCCCGATGCTGTAGGAATGGTTACGAAGGACAATCATTTTATGTATGATAACAGATCGAATAAGTTAATATACAATATAGGAAAACCTTCTGAGGGAGAAAATCTGCAGAAAGCACAGGCATATCTTCAGAAACTGTATGATGATCTTGCAGGAAGGTAATAATAGTAGCAAACGAAATGAAAACTATGAAGGAAAAAATATTTGCTTTCTTTGCTGATAAGAAGAAAGTGTATTGGTTCGGATTTGTAATTGCGATGGTGGCGACATCATTGGAAGTGATGCGTGGTAGGGCAGAGAACTATCATGTGTTTGCGGAGTCTACACTTGACTTTTGGAATGGAGTCAATCCATACTCGCATGAGTTCGTGGAAAAAGTAGGGCGTTATTTCCTCTATACTCCAGTGTTCTCTATGCTCTTCACGCCCATTGCATTCCTTCCAACGTGGCTCGGTGCATTTGTATGGAACATGATGAACTATTCATTGTTGTTTCTATCTGTAATGACCCTCCCATCTAAGATAGCAGTTCCAAAGGTTAAGATGTTCCTGTATTTGCTATTGCTTTTGGAACAAAGTATTTTCCCTTTCCAGTATAATATCGTCATTTGCTACATATTCCTATTTGCCTTTACTCTGCTGGAGAAAGGAAAACCTTTCTGGGCTGTGTTCCTTATAATGATTTCTGCCACGACAAAGATATATGGCGCCGTTGAGCTTGCCATGCTTTTCTGCTATAAGAATACATGGAGAAACTTTGCATATGCCGCTGGTATAGGTGTTTTGCTGCTGGCATCTCCCGTAGTGAAGGTGGGCACTGATGGTCTTATACCTTATTATCAACTATGGGCTGATAATCTTCATGAGCATAATACGGAGCAAACCTTTGTGTCGTTGATGCACCATCCATTAATTCGTTGGTGGATGATACCTCATGCGATGCTCGTGCAGATTGGAACAATAGGTTTGCTAGCAATAGGTTTCTTTGCGAAATGGCGTTGCTGGAAAGACTTCCGTTTCCGTGCTGGTGCGTTAGGCGTTATCATGGGATGGGTGATATTGTTCAGTGAGGCATCTGAAGTACATACGTATATCATAGCATTCTCTGGTTACCTTCTGTGGCTTTATACACAAAAGACAATAACCCGTTTCGACAATATTATGTATTGGACGATGTTAGTACTCTTTGGCATTCTTCCTGTTGACGTCCTCTGTCCTCCTTTTATCCACCATTTTGAGCATCATGTACTGTGGCTCGATGTTATATGTTTTACTATTGTGTGGTGTAAGATGCTATACACTACGATGGCATTGAAACCAGAAGAGAATTAATATATGTAAGACATAAGGAAAAAATGAAGAGACTTCTCAACAATTATCTTTATATTTTCACTATGCACGTGCTTATGTTGCTCGTGTTAAGTGTACTTCGTGGATTGACGATGTACGTAGTACATGATTCTATGAATGAAGCAGACATTCCGTTGTCTCTCTACATGGACTCATTTCTTATGGGACTGCGTCAGGATAATATTGTTGTGGCGTATACCAGTGTGCTACCTTTTCTTATGCTTACCGTAAGTGCTGTGTGGTATTCCATTCAGCAAAAGGTAATGCGATTCACGCGTTGGTATTACGTCGTAATGCATATTTTGCTATTACTGATAGTCTTTTCAAATATACCATATAGTAAAGAATTCTTGCATCCGGTAGATCTGTCTGCACTTATGCTGCTTAATAATGGTATAGAAGTAGTCCTTATGTTGTTTAGTGACTGGCATTTCTATCTATATATTATCATCTCTGCCATATTTATTCCAATATATTGTCATTGCATAAACTTCATAGGTAAGAAGTTTACAAAACATGTCGAGAAAGAGACTCATATCGTATATGCTGTGCCTTCTGTCCTGTTGTTCTTGTTTGTTGTTGCTTTGATAGTACTCAGTTTTAGAGGATTTAAGACAGAAGGTCATCCTCTCAACTCTACGGATGCATATATATCGGAAAGCCACTATATTAATCTTTGTACGCAGAGTCCTACGCTCTATTTCGTTAATTCCATTTCACGATACTATCGACTGAATTCTGTGTCTTTCTATAGTGATGATGAACTTGAAAAAAACGCAAAGGAATTCTTTGGCTCTACATTCGCTAATGTCCCATGGATGCATGAAGTTGCGGCTACAGATTCTGCACTCTTTGTAGGAAATAAACCTAACATTGTATTGATATTCCTTGAATCCATGAGTACTCACTATATGCAGTCGTTCGGCCAGGAGAAGCAACTAACTCCATTTCTTGACAGCTTATATCAGAACTCATTACACTTCAGCCACTGCTATAGTGCAGGATTCAGGACTGGACAAGGAATTTTGGGAACTTTATGTTCATGGCCTTCGATAATGAATCGTAATATAACGCATGAGTTCCGACTTTCAGAGTTTGGAGGACTTGCCACGGAATTGTCAAAAGAAGGGTACTCTACCACTTGTTTTATATCTCATGATCCGAATTTCGATGGACTCTATGATTTCCTTACGAGAAACGGTATACGTAAACTATACTCTATGAACGACTACCCAGCAGACAAGTCTCTGGGCACATGGGGAGTTCCAGATGGTTTCCTGTATGATTTCGCTATCAATGCCATAAACAATAAGCAGTTAGGCTATCAGAATGGGAAAAGTAATCCAAATGCTCCTTTCTTTGCTTCCATATTAACGATATCCAATCATCCTCCTTATGATTTACCCCAGGATTTCCATGGCACGTTCGATACGGATGAGTATAATGCGATACAATATACAGACAATTCCTTGCGCAGATTTTTCGATAAGGCAAGTCGAGAACCATGGTATGACAATACCGTTTTTGTGCTTGTAGGTGACCATGGATTGGCAATGGAGAAAAAGCAGGAGTGTGAATTACCAGACATGATAAACCATGTGCCGTTGATTGTTTATGGTAAAGGAATACCAGTAAGAGAATATACAGATGTGGTTTCACAAAATGATATAGCAGCAACATTACTGGCAATGATTGGTCATAGTTATACGACGAACAGCTTGAGTTATGATGTACTCAACGCTAAGCATGAATACATAGTATATAGTGACGGTGAGCATATAGCGTGTCGTGATAAAAATTATCTATTCCTATTCAACTACAATAATAATGTAAAGAAATACTATAAAGTGAATGGGTACTGCAATGTGACGCCAATGGAACCAAATGAGCATTTGTTACGTATGGAGCGATACTGCTTTACCACTTATCAATTGGAACTTAATCAGTTAAAACAGCGAATGCAATAAACATTAGAATATGAAACTCTTTGACAAGATACTCTACAACGTTATTTTCGGCATTTGGTATGTTGTTTCAAGCCTGCCGTTCTGCGTTCATTATTTCTTTTCAGATATAATGCAGTTTCTTCTATATTATATAATAAGGTATAGGAGGAAAGTCGTACATGATAACATTAGGTCAAGTTTTCCAGACAAGACACCCGAAGAGATAAAGAAAATTGAACGAGACTTCTATGCTCACTTCTGCGATATCATCGTTGAACAGGTGAAATACTTCTCTATCTCGGAAAAAGAGATGAAGAAACACATGGTGTTCAAGGGTATGGAACAAGTAGATGAATCTTGTAAGAACGGACATTCATGCGCTCTTTTCCTAGGGCATTACTGCAATTGGGAGTGGGTAGCAACGGCACCTCTGTGGCTTGATGGCAAATATTCCCAGACAGCTCAGTTGTATCATCCTTTTGAGAATAAGATAGTAGATAAGTTGATGGACTACATACGTAGCCGTTTCGGTGGAATAAACATCCCTGTGGAGCAATCATTGCGCCATATTGTGAAGTATCAGAAGCAAGGTAAGAGCCTCGTAATAGGATTTATTGCTGATCAGGTTCCACTCTATACCAACATACACTATTGGACAAACTTCCTCAATCATCCAGAAACGCCTCTCTTTACTGGCGGCGAACGTATAATGAGAATGTTGGATATGGATGTGTATTACCTACATATCAGGCGATTGAAACGTGGCTATTATGAAACGGAATACAAACTGATGGTAAAGGGAGCAAAACAATGTAAGGAGTTCGAACTTACGGAAATGTATACTCGTATGCTTGAACAAAATATTATTGAAGCTCCAGCTCTATGGCTTTGGACTCATCGTAGATGGAAAAGAACGTATGCTGGCTGGTTGGAAGATCAGGAAGAAATACGTCAACGCCATGAGGAAAAAATGAGAAATTTATAAGCCTATCTCTTTTTCGTATAGTTTGCAAAGCACCGTGAACTTATAAATAAAAGCTCGTGTAGCTTGCACATATCCTGCTTTTCCATAAAATATTCCACCCTTGAAGATGTACTGCTTTATGAAGCGCATTGAAGGAGAAAGAATGAGTTTTGCTAAAGAAACATGCTTTCCTGCACGCTTCTCCACCTCATTCTCTGTGTAATTGTTGAGGCGTTGAATGGTGGCATATGTGCTATCATCGAGATGTAGCATTGCCATTTCTCTGTTTTTCTTTGGAATATAGGAAAGATTTCCTTGTATAGTAGGGAAGGTATGAACGTAAGGTGGCCATACAGTTCCCTCTTTTATGAAGAAACGTAGTTGGTAGTCGGGATATGAAGAAGGCAATGGAACGTTCATGGTAAGGTTTTGACGTGGTATGTATAAACCACGAATGTCACCAGGATTCTTTATAAATTCATAAAGATAGTCGTGCAATTCCTTGCTTATCAATTCATCGGCATCGACAACAAGTACCCAGTCACTTGCTGCAGATTGAATGGCAAAGGTTCTTGCTGGTTCTGCAGACTTGTGATTCGCTTTTGGGAATGTCACAACCTTGCAACCATTCTTCAACGCAATGTCAACGGTAGAATCTGTTGATTCCATGTCGCAGACAACGATTTCGTCAAAATCCTTAACTGTATCTATGACGCGTTGAAGATACTTTTGTGCATTATATGTATTTATGACAACTGATATTTTCTGGTTCATTATTGCTCCTTTATTTGATGATGTTATTGTAGAGTTGTAGCATCTTGCTATAAAAAACGTCGTATTTCAGGTTCGTTTCAAAACTCTCAAGTGCTTTCTGCCCTGTTTTCTCACGAAGAGAGACATTATTTATGACTTTGTTTAAGGTTGAAGCCAATGAGTCAACGTCGTCTGCTTTACAAAGAAAGGCATTCTCGCCATCGGAAATATATTCCTTCTGACCGCCATTGTCTGTTGTTATTAGGCATTTTCCTTGTGACATATATTCCAATCCTGCGAGCATAAATGACTCTCTGGCAATGGAAGGCATCACTCCTATGTCTGCTTGTCTGATGTAAGATAGCACATTGTTTCGGAAACCGATAAGATGCAATCGATTTGCTATACCTTGCTCTTTTGCTATCGATTCCAGGGATGCAACGTATTCCTTATCGCCTGTTCCAATCATTATAAGGTGAGTGCCTGTTGAACTTACCTTTGCCAAAGCCTTCAAAAGAACCTCAACTCCTTTCTCTTTAGCCAATCTTCCATGATACATCAGTAATATACTTCCTGCTGGTATGCCAAGAGTTTGACGAAGATCTTCAACATCTTTAGCATCGTTTCTAAGAACAATACTGTTATGTATGATGTGAAGTTTCTCGTTATCTATTTTTGGATTAGAGGAGAGGAACTCCTGTTTCGCAAGGTTAGATACAAAGACGATAGCGTCTATTTGCTTATAAAGCCAAGAATATAGTAACCCTTTTTTCCCCTCTTTTACAAGGTGTCGAGTGACAACAATTCTCATATCTTTGTTGCCTGACACTATTTTGGCGTATGCAGCAGTAAAGGCATCCTTGAAATTGTGCACATGAACAATGCATGGTTTCTTACCTATAATAGCAGCAAAGCGTGTTGCGCTTATGAGGTCAGCAATGCCTTTTAGTGGTAAAATAGATATGTTTATGCCAAGAGTTGATAGTTTATCAAATACGGACTTGACTTTGCGACAAACCAGTTCTACCTCATGGCCATCGGCAATGAGATGCTGGCAGAGATCATATACATATTGCTCTCCTCCGCCCCAGACCTTATTTGATACTATGTGAACAATTTTCATGCCTTGGCATTTTGGATGTTGATGGCGTCTTTAGAAACTTCTTTCGTCCTTATATTCCTTATATGGAAGGTTGTAATCGAGGAAATAGAAGTTATGTTGACGTTGTTTTTCGCCAGGAGGTATAGTCATATAGTCGCCATACTTATGACTGAGATACTTATGTGGCTGAGCAACGCCCATCAGTTGATGGCCTTCGAAGTTGACAAGTGTAGGCGTTCCCACATATTCTTTCGGCATTATACCCTTACTTCCATCGTCAAAGTCACATATATTTGCAGAAGTAGCAAAAGGATATCTCTTCATCATAGCGATGCCTTTTGACTGCAATTCGTAGTTTGTATAGAACTTTTGTACCAAACGAGGAATCCAGGAACTTACGCCTTTTCCGTGCTTGAATGGATTACGATTGCAGAAATATGCCATTTTCCTGAGGAAAGAGAACTTGCGGAGATAAATGTCGGCCGTGCATTTACATGAAGGGACACCATCTATAGGGAATACATCAACGTATATGCCACCCACGGAACGGAAGTCATATCGCTCTATTATCGTCGTACTTGCATCTACAAGTTTTGCGTAAGTGCCTGTAAAGTCCTTGTTACTTTCGAGAGATGTCATCTCGTAAGGTTGTGGGAGCCATTCTGAGGCGTGAGCGATGAGGATGTCATAGTCCTCTCGTGGCATTGCTACATCCGCGTCATCATCCCATGGAATGAATCCTCCATGACGTATAGCGCCAAGCATTGTGCCTGCCCAGAGATAATAACGCAGGTTATGTTCCTTGCAGACTTTATCGAAAGCCACAAGTATATCAAGAATGCGTAGTTGCAAAGGTCTGATATCGTAGGATGCCATAGGATTGTATGCTATGCTAAAAGTGGGATTAATAGAGTTCTTGTGGGATTAATTCCTTCGCGTTGTTGAAGTCCTCTACGGTGTCAAGTTCCATGGAGAAGATATCCGTAGTGTCTATCACCTTATATGTATGTCCCTGCTTTATCAATCGTTCGAAGGCAAGTTCATAGAATGTGTTCTCAAGATGTTCTACGTTCATCATTGTGTCAAGTTCTGTAAAGAGAGCAGAGGTATATTCCTTTGTCATCTTTTCAAAGCCGACACTCTCACCGACAGCTTCTGTACATGAACAGGTTTTGCTGATTTCTGTGATGTTCATATCGCTATCCACACATATCTTCATTTCCTCTTCTGCGCATTCATGGCGGTTGAGGGCGATAGCGTTACCTTCCGCAGAGAGCATGACATTGACAATCTTTGGATCACAAAGAATATCGCTGTCCATCAATAGAATTTCCTTTCCCTCGCAATAAGGTCGAGTGAGCCAGAGTGAATAGATGTTGTTTGTTGTCTGGTAAACATCATTATTTATGAAATGAATGGTCATCTGAGGATAGTTTTCCTTAAGGAATGACTCAATCATCTCATGCAGATAACCTGTCACAACCACCAGTTCGTTGATTCCATTGGCAACCAATGCATCTACGGTACGCTGCAAAAGGCAACGCTCACCTATCTTAAGAAGGCATTTTGGCGAGTTGTCTGTCAATGGGCGAAGGCGCGAAGCCATACCAGCTGCTAATATTACACCTATCATTTTGTTGCCTCCCAGACTCTCTTGATTGTGTCAACAACCACCTGTATCTGCTCTTTCCTGCCGAGAGTGATGCGCAGGCAGGATTCAAGTCCCTTGTCTGTCATGAACTTTATCTTATAATCCTGCTCAGCCATAGCCTTCTGCAAAGCCTCCTTTATCTCGATAGGATACTTCACAAGGATGAAGTTCGCAACGCTCTTATAAACCTTGAAGCCAGGAAGATTGCCAAGTTCCTTCTTGAAAAGTTGTCTGTCCCACTCCATTTCATCTGCAACCTTACGATAATGTTCATCGCTATCCAAAGCCGCAAGAGCTACTGATTCAGAGAAACGATTGTAGCCAAGATACTTGTTTGCATAGGAAAGGAAGTTATCATGACCTGCTCCCATGAAGCCAAAACCCATGCGAAGACCTGGAAGACCATAGAACTTGGACAGGGTACGGCTGATGATAAGGTTGGAATACTTGTTCACCAGAGGTGCGATATATGCTGTGTCTGTGGTTATGAATGAAGCATAAGCCTCGTCGATGAGTACCATAGTGTCCTCAGGGATGTTCTCCATAATGCTGCCAATCTCTTCTGGTGAAAGGCAGTTTCCTGTAGGGTTGTTTGGAGAAGCAAGGAGAAGCATGCGAGGATGAATGCGGTTTGTGTATTCTATTACCTCTTCAACGTCATAAGCAAAGGTGTCTTCCCTTTCATATAGAGGGTACATATATGTCTCACCTCCGCACTCTCCTGCGATACGATTATAGTACCACCATGAAAACTCAGGGATGAGAATTGTCTTATTGTCGCCCTTTGTGAGATAGTAGTGTACGGCATTCTTAAGGATATCCTCACCGCCATAGCCTATCAGTACCTGCTTTTCTGGTACTCCATATATTTCAGAGAGGCGAACGCTTACTACGCTCTTCTTGCCTTCATCGTATATTCTGGTGTAGAAGCATAGTGTGTTAGGGTCAAAATCCTTAACTGCATTTATCACCTTTTCAGAAGGTGCAAAGTTGAATTCGTTTCTATCGAGATAGTTCATATATTATTTATATTGTTGCGTAAATTCGGTATAAGTGACGAAATCGGCCTTTTCTTTCTTGAACATACTTATAAGTTCGCCGAGACGTTCTGCTAATTTGTCACCGCAATGGTTCTTTATGATGAATGGAATCTTAAACTCAGGATGTTCATTAAGCTGATAGAACTCCCAAGGATGGAAGTAGGTGACGAATTGTCCGTCATGCTTCCATGTCCATTTGCATAAGGTTTTGTATAGCCGCATCGGCAGATTATGCATCGCGAGCCAGAATAATGGGAAGCGGAAGTAAGGTGTTACGCTTGCCGGTATCTCAAGGACACCCTTTCCATCGTTCTGTGTACCATTTGCCTTTGTTTTTCTCCAGAATGGGATGCGAGGCTCGTTGAGGTGCATGTATCTTCCAGGAATGAATGCAGGGTTGAGGCTGGAGTTATAGAGGTAGCCTTCCTTTTCTATCATCTCATCGCTTACTGGAAACATCCTTGGCTGGCGATAGCCTTTCACTTTCACGCCAACAGCTTCTTCTATGCGCTTCCTTGACATCTCCACATCGTCTGCCTGAGGAGTGAAATGGTCGCAACCATGCGAAGCAACCTCATGTCCTTCTGCAATAATTCGCTCTATCACCTCCGGAGCTCTTTCCGTAAAGTTGGCGGTGCAGAAGAAAGTAGCTCTCACGTTATGCTCCTTGAGCACATCAAGAATTTTACAAGTGCCGTATTTCGACACTTCCATTCCTTCTCCGAGAGAGTCATATTCCACGCCGTTTTCACGAGGCACATCAAACTCCTCTGTGTCAAAGCTGAGTAATATCATTTGTTCTCTTTTTTGCCATTATAACTATTGATGAAGTATCCGGGACGTCCCTTTACCTCATTGAATACCTTTCCAAGGTATTCTCCTATTATGCCCAAACCTATCAGTTGGATACCACCAAGGAAGAGCATCGTTACCATGATGGTAGGATAGCCTGCCACAGGTTCCCCATATATGTTAGTTGTCACTATTATATATAAAAGGTAGAGGAAAGCAACGAGCGATACAAACAATCCGAGAATGCTGACGATTCGCAGAGGTGCAGTAGTGTATGACATGATGCCATTCAATGCGAGATTCAGCAGAGCCCAGAAACTCCATTTCGACTCTCCTTCCTCGCGCTCCAGTTGCTTGTATGTAATGCCTTTCTTATGGAAACCTATCCAGGAGTACATACCCTTAGTGTTTCGTTCCGTCTCCCTCATCTGGCATAATGCCTTGATGCATGACCTGTCGAGAAGTCTGAAATCGCCGGTATCTTTCTGTATTGGTACCCTTGTCAGTTTCTGAAGCAGGCGATAGTACATCTTTGAAGATTGCTTCTTGAACCATGTCTCCTTTGAAGTCTCTCGCTGGGCATAGACGTCATCATATCCCTCTTCCCACCATTTTAGCATTTCCGGAATCACATCTATAGGATGCTGCATGTCCGAATCCATCACGATAAGAGCATCGCCTGTGGCATAGTCGAAACCTGCCATCATGGCAACCTCCTTGCCGTAGTTGCGGGAGAGGTCTATATAGTTCCAATGGCGAGGGTCCTTGTCATGCAAACGTATCATCTGTTGCAGGGTATTGTCTTTTGAACCATCATTCACGAGCAAAAACTCCCACTCGTAGTTGGGATTCTCTGCCAGCACCTTGTTCATGCAATCTTCAAGGTGAGCAAATGATGCCTCTTCGTTGTATGCAGGCAACAGTATAGTAACTTTCTTCATTTCTTGTTCTTTTCAGTAGGCGAATATGGTGAGGGATGCGAGTGTTAGATGAGTTTTCTATAGACTTCCATCATCTTCCTTGCCTGTGTTTCGGGTGTAAACATATCTCTCGCATATGCTTCCATCTTTTCTCCTATGGAGTCATGGAGTTCTTTGTCGTTGAGAAGTCTGATGGTGTTTTGTGCAATCTGCTCTGCCGCATCTTCTGCGTATGGATCTATCAGGCAGGCATCAGGACCGGCTGCCTCTGGTAATGATGAGACGGTGCTCGTAATTACGGGGGTGTTTTGCAGGGCAGACTCCACTACTGGCAATCCGAAACCTTCGTAGAAAGATGGATAGATGAAAATCTTTGCCTGGCGATAGAGGGCTTGCAACAGCCTGTTGTTGTGTATGTTGCTCTCTATCCTCGTCCATTTCTCCAGATGGTGCTCCGCGATGAAAGTCTCTACCTCCTTGCGATATTCCCTTCCGTTGCCTATGATGAGGAGCATGCAACGCTCTGACTCAGGGATGAGAGAGAGGGCTTTCACCACAGAAAGGAGGTTCTTTCTCTTGTTGATACTTCCAACGTATAGCAGGAAGTCCTCTGGAAGAGTGGGGAGAGCCTCGCTTATGAGGCGTTTAGCCTCTGCTTCCTCAAGGGGTGTGTAGTAATATTCCTGCACCGGCTGATAGATTACTTCTATCTTCTCTTCCTTGATGCCGTATATATCCATCAGGTCGCGCTTCGTTGACTCCGAAATAGCGATAATCTTGTCAGCACGTTTGCAGCTGCTGCCATACTTCAGGTCGTAGATGTGACGGTCGAAGAAATGGTACATCTCGGGATAAGTGCGCCAGCAGATATCATGGATGGTTAGAAGGGAAGGAATCTTTATATCGACAGGCAGTTCGTTAGAAAGTCCGTGGAACAGGTCGCATCCGTCTTTTCTTGCCTTGTTTCCAAGCCGGAAGGTGCGTGAAAATGAGGATTCGTCATAAAGTACATACTTATTCTCAGGGAACAGAGCCTGCAATCCCTTGACGATAGTCCTGGAATAGTTGCCCAATCCCGTATTGTTATGGTAGTATCTCTTAGCGTCGAAACCTATCTTCATTCTATAAACTTGTAACTTTTAACTTGTAAATTGTAAGTTTATTATTACGTTTAGCCTTAAATTATATTCTCATCTCCTTCAAATACTATCCAAAGACTCCTCCCCTCGGGGAGGACGGGAGGGGGCTTTATAAACGAGACGGAGCAGAGCAAAGTTGACCGGTACGGCGCTACACATAGCCATCAAGCCTGCCAGACGCTCGTCGATGCCGAGCCAGATGTAAATATTAAGGAAGCCTGCCTGCACGAAATAGTTCACGATATGTGAGCTGCCGAAACCTGTAAGTCTCTTCCATGATGGGCGAGAGTGGAATGTCCAGTATGAGGTGATGACGAAATTGCAGCAGAACGACACGATGTATCCAACTACAAATGCAATGTTTGCTGGCACGCTTACCTGCAAGAGTAGCAGATATACAATGTACTGAATGGCTACTGCCAAACATCCATTGATGCAAAAACGAACGAACTGTCCGAACTTTGCATCCTCCTTATATCTCTTTATGAACTTTTCTATCACGCCAAGAGTTTCTTTACAATCTGCGAAATCTTTCCTCCGTCAGCCTTGCCAGCCATCTGCTTTGAAGCGATACCCATCACCTTGCCCATCTCCTTGATAGAGGAAGCACCTGTCTGAGCGATGATTTCCTTCACGGCAGCCTCAATTTCCTCATCGGTGAGAGGCTTTGGAAGATAGTTCTCGATAACAGCTACCTGAGCGAGTTCATCGTCAGCGAGATCCTGACGGTTCTGCTGAACGTATGTAGCTGCCGACTCCTTGCCCTGTTTTGCAAGTTTCTGGAGAATCTTCATCGCAGCTTCGTCGGTGAGTTCATCGTTTGCTCCTGGTGCAGTCTTTGCCTCAAGGAAAACTTTCTTTATGTTACGCAATGTATCGAGGCGCACCTTGTCGCGTGCCTTCATTGCCTCTTTGATGTCGTTTGAAATTTGATCGAAAAGCATGTTGTTTGTTGTTTTATTGGTTTATTGCCCACAAAAGTACTAATAATTTTCCATTCTGCCAAAGCGAAACATGCTTTTTTGTGCTTCTCATTGATATATATAAAGAACGTGAGCGTCGTGACGCGCGCGGGAAGATACAGCATTAAACTCGTTTCCTCCGTGAGAAACGATTGTTTCCACCGTGAGAAACGGTCGTTCCCACCGTGGGAAACGAGTTCTGTTTGGGGGAGTTGGAAAGGTGAAGCCCCTCCCCTGCAAGGGGAGGTAGGGAGGGGCTCCTTCTTATTTGAATTGTTCCAATATCCAATCACAATGTGATTTCTCCGTTGCCTCACTTGTCCAATGCTCGTTGACGGGTGTGATGAGCGGAGTCTTCTCGCATTTCAGCACGTTCCAAACGGCATAGCTGGTGGTAGGAGGACAGGTGTTATCGTTGTATCCCCAAGTCATGCGAACAGGACATGTTATGTGTCGTGCAAAATTCACTACGTCATAGTATTGCAAAGTCTTCATGTTCTGCTCTGTGAGGAGCCCATCACGATGCATGTGAGGGTAGCCTCCCGTGCGTCCTTTCTCAGAATACGCCGACATGTCAGCAAGGGCTGGATGATTTGCTGCACAGCAAGTTACGCGCTTATCCAAGGCAGCAGCAACGAGAGACAAAGCTCCTCCCTGACTGCCTCCCTGCATAGCCACATTCTTACCGTCCCATTCGGGTAGGGAAGTGAGGAAATCTATGGCGCGGACAAGTCCAAGATAGACATGCTTCATATAGTAATGCTCAGGCGAATCAAGTCCCTGGCTGAGGTAGCCGTTCACTCCCGTGTTGAGGGCATTGCTGATTTCCTTAAACTGCTTGTCGCTCATGCGAGGGTCAAGGCCGTGAATCTCAGTCTCAAAACGGATGCATCCGTTGTCGGCATAGTAGCGATGGCGAAGCGGTTCCTTGATTGTTTTTACTCCAGCTCCAGGAGGGCAGAGCACTATAGGGTGCTTACTGCCAGCCTTTGGGATGAAAAGATAGCCATAGATGCATTGGTGCTGCTTATTTACCTCAAGGCGAACGAGATAGCAGTCAGCCTTGTCGGTGTCATATTCGTGAGCAGCTTCCTTGGTATAGGTGAGTGGGAACTTCTTCAATTCGTCCAACTGCTTGTTCCAGAAGGAAAGGAAATCAGAAGGTTCCTTAGTGAAAGGCTCTATCTTGTCAACCGAAAAGCCTACCTTCACATGGTGTTCAGTCTTCTGACCGCCGATGACAGCCTTCAGGCGAAGGTCGAGGAAACCAGGAGTCTTGCGGGTTCCCATGGCGATAGTCACCTTACCGTTCTTCAGAGTTGCCTTTCCCGACTGCTCCGAAGCCAGCATGTCACGACCAATCTCATACTCTATTTCAGCATTCTGGGCCACACCATATTTATATAACTGCACCTCAACGCTGGCCTTTTCGCCAACGTTATAAAGCCAGTCGCTATGGTTAGGATTCGTCACCCAAAGGAAATCATTACGGTAAGGATAGTTCTCTGCCTTTGCGGATGTGGCAAAGTTGAGTGGGTTCAAAACGGAAGATTCGCTTAGAGCGGAAGTGATGATTCCGAGTGTAGGAATCAAAAGCTGCAGTAGAATGATGATTCGTTTCATTAGTATTGATGTTTTATTTTTCTGCAAATTTAGTGTTTTTTCTTAAGAAAAACCTGTGTTGTGGCTTTGCAATATGCATAAAAGCACAGAAATACCCCGATAATGACGCAAAATTACACATCAAGATGACCATATTATGAAAAAAAGAAGTAATTTTGCAAGCGGATATCATGGTATCCTTATTTATATATTATGCAATTATTCACAAAAATCATAGACATCATAGGTAAGTTCTGGCTTCCTGTCAAGCGGAACTTCATATTCCTGCTCACGATGTATGCATTGGGTATCATCGTGACGTATGCTACGCTTCCTTCATGGAAAGGAGCGAAGATATATGATAATGTGTTCTATGAACTATTCTTCGACCTGTACATACTCTGCATATTGCTCTGCATTATGCCTCGGAAAGTGAGGAAATGGGTTAGGCGCTTGTTCTATGTAGTAGCCTATTCTCTTGCCCTCATCGATGTGTTCTGCTTCGTGAAATTCGACTCTACGATAAGCCCTTCGATGCTTCTCTTGGTAGCGGAGACGACAGGAAGCGAGACGAGCGAGTTCTTTGAGACCTATCTCACGTGGGATATTTTCAATACTCCCGTGGCTTGGGTGCTGATTCTCATGCTTGTCCATGGCATTATCACACTCTGCTATGCCTTCAGAAAGAAGTTACCGAAACGTCTTTTGAAAGTTTTCTCTTATTTATCTCCATCTTTCATGCTCTCAAAGACATGTGAAACGCAGAGAGCAGGGGAGAGTCTTCAGAAGCTTGGCGCAGGTGTAGTTGCCGTGTTAATCCTTTCCGTGCTCAATGCAGGATGGAATGATACGATGAAGAATAAGGATACGCTATGGAAAGTGGCTGAGTGTAAGACTATTGGAGATGTGGAAAAGGCATTCAACAGGCATCCTCGTCCAGAGCTGTATCAGCCTTTCTATCGACTTGTCTTTGGCATACAGAGCAACTATCTCATCTCTCTTCAACTTGACAGAATGAAGAAAGGAACAGAGAATGTCAGCGTAGATTCCTGCTCTTTCAGTTCGCCTAATATTATTCTTATAATAGGTGAGAGCTATAATAAATACCACTCGCAACTATATGGCTATGAGAAGGAAACGACTCCAAGGCAGGTGGCTCTGGAGAAGACGGGGAGATTGACAAAACTGAATGATGTGATAGCACCATGGAACCTGACAAGCTTCGTGTTCAAGCATTTGATGACGACATATTGTTATGGCGATGAAGGTGACTGGTGTGACTATCCTTTGTTCTGCCAACTGTTCCGCGAGGCAGGGTATAACGTTCGTTTCTTCACCAATCAGTTTCTATATCATGCGAAAGATGCTGTCTATGACTTCAGCGGAGGTTTCTTCCTTAATGATGAGGTGCTGAGCAAGGCGCAGTTTGACGTGAGGAATGAGCAGACACATCTCTGGGATGAGGACCTGCTGAAGGATTATGAGCGACTTGCTTCCCCGCAGGATTCAGCCATCTATGCCAGCGGAAAAGGCACTCTGTCTATCTTCCATCTCATAGGTCAGCACGTAAGCTATCGCATCCGTTGCCCAAGAAGTAAGCATAAATTCCATCCAGAAGACTATGACCTTCCGAAGAATTCGCCAATGGAGAAACGTAATATAGCCTATTACGATTGTGCTGTGTGGTATAATGATTCGGTTGTTGATCGTATCGTTGATCGCTTTAGGAATGATGATGCCATAATCATCTATTTCCCTGATCATGGAGAAGAGGTGTATGGTCCGGGCTCTCTGCATAGTTGCGGAAGAAAGCATACAACTGCAATAACGCCTAACATAGCCCGTCAGGAGTATGAGATTCCGATGTGGATATACTGTACTGATAAGTATAGCGAGAAGCATCCTGATGTGGCAAAGGCTGTGAAGAATGCAGCAGACAAACCTTTCATGACTGATGCCTTGGCTCATATGTTGCTCGGTCTTGCGGGAATAAAGACGGAATACTATAAACCGAAATATGATCTTCTACATCCAGACTATGACACAAAGCGTCATAGGTATATGCAACATGTGGTGGATTATAACGAATTAATGGAAAAGCCCCTCTCCCCAACCCTCCCCACGAGGGGGAGGGAGTAGATAGGGAAAGAGAGCGTAAGGACAAATCATAAATATACAATATACAAGTTTAAATATACAAATAAAATATCACCCTCAAGTACAAACCACTCCCTCCCCCTCGCGGGGTAGTCCGATGTTAATAATATCGGAGTATGTGACAGAGTGGGGAGAGGGGCCGTAGATATGAACAAATTCAACTTATCCCGCGAACATACATCGGCTATGCGTGGCATAGCTATCTTAGCCATTGTGCTTCATAACTATATTCATTGGCTTGGTCCTATGGTAAAGGAGAATGAATATACGTTCGTAGAGCATAATGTACGCCGCCTTACCGTAGAATTGGCGCATCCTACATGGGACTTGTTCGCTCATCTCTTGTCCTTCTTCGGGCATTATGGTGTGCCTGTATTCGTGTTCCTGAGTGCGTATGGATTGGTGAAGAAGTATGAGGAAGCCCCTTTCCCCGCCTCCCCGAGGGGAGGAGCCGGAGCGTGCAAGGAGGAAGGTGCCTGGGTGTTCCTTTATAAGCATTGGAAAAAACTCTTCACTATGATGGTGGTAGGATATGTTGCTTTTGTCCTTGTTGACTATATGACACCTGCTCCAAGGCATTATGAGTTCTGGAATATAGTGGGACAATTGGGTATGTTCAGCAATCTATATAACGAACCACACCATAATATATGGCCTGGACCATACTGGTACTTTGGACTTACGATGCAGTTGTATATCGTGTATCGCCTGATTCTCTATCCAGGAAAGGGTTCTCTTGCTGGTAGCATAAAGGCTTTGAGAAATCCTATAGTGCTTGCTGTCATAGCTGTTGCATTCACATTCGTGCAACTATTGCTTGAACCAGAGGGAGAACCCCTCAACTGGTATCGCTATAATTGCATGGGACATCTTCCTGTCTTTATACTCGGCTTGCTTATGACTCGCAGTTCTATAGACTTGAAATTTGAGTCGAAGAGGTCTTATGCCTATGTTACCATACTGCTGTTTTGCTTCATCCTCTCGTTCAGTATAGCTTATGTCACATGGATGGTGGTGCCTTTCCTGATTGTTTTTGCCACTATCTCCTTGGTGAAAGCATTGCCAGAGAATATGTTGAGGATAATGGTATGGATAGGAGGGCTGTCTTCCTATATGTTCATCTGCCATCCTATAGCACGTAAGGTTATTATTCCAATATCCCGAAGAGGAGATGTCTATGCAGGACTTCTGCTGTATATCGTATCAGCGATAATACTCGCAATAGTCTTCAAGCATATTGTTAATAAGGTGAAGAGTGAGAAAATATGAGGATAAAGGATATAGAACTTGTTAACATATCACGCTTTCGCGGAGAGCACATGGGAATGGCGATGCTGTTCATCATCCTTTTCCACGTGTTCCTTCCACGCACAGATGACTTCTTTGGCTTGCGCCGAATGGGTAATCTTGGTGTGGATATGTTCTTGTTTCTTAGTGGTATAGGACTGTGGTTCTCGTGGTCGAAGGTGAAGGTGGAGTCCTTTATGGGCTTCTGCAAGGAATATAAGAACTTCTATATGCGCCGACTGGTGAGGGTTTATCCTGCCTGGTTCATCATCGCCTGCATATATTATATCCCTCGCGACCTCTTCGCTGGCGATCTTTCCCTCCCTTTGGGAGGGGCAGGGTGGGTAGAGGCACTTGGAGATATACTCATCAACTGGGATTTTTGGCTTCATGACGAGGGCACATTCTGGTATATCCCTGCCACTATGATGCTTTATCTCTTCGCTCCTCCTTATATGGAACTGATTCGCAGGCATCCTATCTATCGCTGGTTGGTAGTAGTAATGATAATGTGGTGCGTTCTTGTACAATATGTAACGCCTATTCATCATGCTGTAGGTCACATAGAGATATTCTGGAGCCGCGTTCCTATCTTCTTCTTAGGCATAAATATGGGTGAGGCTGTGCGTAGGAAGGATTCTCTTGATGGACAATCAATATGGATGATATGGATAATGTAGTAATAAACCAAATCACATCGAGGATAAAGATATGAATAACATAATAAGATTAACGCGACCATATCAATGGATAAAGAATTTCTTTGTCTTTATGCCATTGTTCTTTGGAGGCTCTTTGCTCAATCAGGGGAGCGTTCTTCAGGCTGTCTTTGCCTTCTTCGCCTTTAGTTTCGTTGCTTCGGCTATCTATTGTTTTAATGATATAATAGACGTTGAGGCTGATCGGCGTCATGAAGAGAAATGCAAGAGACCTATAGCTTCTGGTGCTGTCAGCGTACCTCTGGGCTATGTCATAATGTTTGGTTGCGTGGCTTTGTCCGTTATTTCCTGCCTTCTTCTGCAGGATAATGAATGGAATACGCTCTGTGTTATAGGCTTCTATTTCGTCATGGAGATATTCTATTGTGTTTGGTTGAAGCGAATCGCCGTTATTGATGTGTGCATACTTGCTGCGGGTTTCGTGTTGCGTATCATCGCTGGTGGTGTTGCCACGGATATTGTTCCTTCACATTGGCTCGTGATGATGACCTTCCTCATCACTCTTCTCATGGCTTTTGGTAAGCGTAAGGATGATGTTATAAAGTATAAAAAGACGGGAATACCACCTCGCCATAACACAACATCCTATAATCTTCCTTTCATAGATCAGGCAATAACCGTTAATGCTGGTGTCACTCTTGTATGCTATATCCTTTATACAGTATCTCCTGAGGTGGCATCGCGCACTAATTTCCAATACGCTTACCTTACTTCCATATTCGTCATTATCGGACTGTTAAGGTATATGCAGCAAGCTTCTATAGAAGGAAAGAGTGGAAATCCCACAAAACTGGTACTTAAGGATCGTTTCCTTCAGGCTGTTGTTATTCTCTGGGGAGTATCATATCTTGCGATGATTTATATATTGTAGGTTGCCTGTTCGGCTGAAAGAAAAAATAATAAAAACAATAAAAAAGGATAAAAAAGATATTTATATTTAGAAGCGTAAGCGCTATTTTTATTATAATTATATAATTTTATTATTTTTCTTTTCCGCACGAAGTGCACACCTTCACATGAATTCCTGCAGAACCAAATGAAAAAATGATAATTGTACATTATAAATGGTAAATAGTAAATGAAAAAGATTACAGTTTTTGATTTTGATGGCACGCTGACATCAACGGATTCGATGATTGACATCATCAAATTTCAGCGAGGATTTTGGGGGCTTACATGGGCTATCTTTAGTATGATACATTTTATTATACTATTGAAGCTTCATCTAAGCTCGAATCATAGTGTAAAAGAAAGGCTTCTTACCCATTGTTTCGGAGGGATGAAGGAAGAGGATTTTGATGCTTTCTGCGAGAAATTTGCTTCTTCCCATAAGCATGTTATGATTCCGGAGATGATGGAAAAGCTCAGGAAAGCCCAGCAGGAATGTGACCATGTCTATGTGATAACGGCGAGTCCGGAGAGATGGGTTAGACTTTTCTTGCCTGATGTTACTGTTCTAGGTACGAAGTTGGAAGTAAAGGAAGGCAAGATTACAGGTCGTTTGTCATCCAGAAACTGCTATGGACAGGAGAAAGTCAATCGCCTTCTTTCTGCTCTTCCTGATATAGAACAGCATCGTAGCGATTATCACATCACAGCATACGGCGACTCCCGAGGCGACAACGAAATGCTCGCCTTCGCCGATGAAGGAATCAATGTGAAAAAGTGAAAGAGTGAAAAGGTGAAAGAGTGAAAAGAGGTTGGCGCGTTATAAAAAAGTGAAAGCCTATATTTCGCTTAGAAACATACTATCATAATAACATCCCCATGCTCCGCAAAGTTTTCCCCACGAAAATTTTGCGGAGTTGTTTTTTCTTTGTACCTTTGCTCCCGATATGTAATTTTTAACTAAAAAACACTCTACACATGAAAACATTAAGATATATACTCATAATAATGTTTATGGCTATTGCATCGATAATCAGGGCACAGTTTATAGACATGGAAGGGTTTCAGAAAATGCCACAAGTCACAATTTCTACGACACAGTTGAATGGTACCAAATGGAAACTGCAAGGTAATACAAGCGGCAGCATTTATGAATATACATATAGTAAAGAGATATGGCACCGCAAAGATGGTTCTTCTTTTGCATATCCTTATTACCTAACTAACACTCCTATCACGTCTTGCGAATATTCAACATTCGATCATTCCAAGGTTGGGAAGAAGACAAAAGGAGGGTATATGGTTACTGTGAACGAAAAACAGAAAGTGGTGTATTGTGCTGCCATACGATCTTTCAATAAGAAAAAGGGCATCTTTGTGCTAAAGCTGATAACAGAAGGACTTATTGGCACTGGCGACGGAATAAGCACATACGAAATGGTGAAGTAAAACTTGCAGATTCATTCTTTGGAGGTGACTTTTGAGAATTTTCTCGTAACGTTACACGTTGCATGAAATCTTTGTAAAGTATTGATATAGAATGAGGTAAGTGCGTGTAACGTTCGCTCAACGTTTCACGATGTTACACGTGATGTATCGTTGTGCAACGTTGGAGAAACGATACACAGAGATAACGCGCATACAATCAATATGTTATAGAGATTTTGTGCAACGTGTAACCTTTTGTAAAAATTCTCCGAAGCGTTGACAATTGAAGATTGATAATTGACGATTGAGGATTAATGAAACGCGTACCGAGAAGCATAGCTTTAGACATCGAGAAGCATAGCTTTAGACTACCTAAAGCGCCGCTTTAGCACTCTTCAATGGCAAAACAAAGACGAAGCGTGCTCCGTGTTCTACGTTTGGATTGCACTCTGGGTAGGTTGTATCGAGATAGCATCTGCCATTGAGTTTCTCCGATATTATTCGGCAGATGTTTAGGCCGAGACCTGTTCCTTGCTTGAAAGCATTTAGTTTCTCGAAACGGTTGAATATGAGTTCTGCCTTTTCTTCTGGCACTCCTGCCCCCGTATCTGCTACGGAGAAGGTTATCTCCCCAGGATTCTCTTGTATCGAGACTTTCACGTTAATGGAACCTTCTTCTGTATGCTTTATGGCATTTGTCAGGAAATTGATGAGCACCTGCTGTACGCGTCTCGCGTCGGTAACGATTGTGAAAGAGTCATCAACTTCAGAATCTACATTCAATACGACATCATCCTTGATACGATATTTGATGGTTGAAATGGCGGTATTTACCATCTCGTTCACGTTGTATGTGTTATAAACCATCTTATAGTTGCCACTCTCTACATCGGATATGTTGAGGATATCATCGATGAGCATCGTAAGAAGATTGGTGTTGTTGTGTATGTGAGTGCCGAACTCCTGACGTTCCTCCTCAGAAAAGCACTCAGGAGGGAGAGCCAGCAGTTGGGCAAAGCCACTTACAGCATTCAGCGGTGTGCGTATCTCGTGTGACATATTCTGTATGAATACGTCTTTCATCTTGTTTGCCTCGATTGCCTCATGCCTTGCCTTGCTCAGTTCTGCATTGAGTCTTCTTAATGACCTCGACTTCCTTATCTGCCATATCATCCATAATACCAACATGATTGTGATTACCAAGAGAGCGACAATGGTGATGGAATGGATGGTTCTCACGAGAGCCTCTTCTTTCTTCTCTGCCTCCGATTTAATTCTGTCGTTCTCGTAGAGAGCATTTACATAAGCTACGTCAGAGATATTCTGCTCCGATTGTGAGGAGCGAAGATGGGTGGTGAGTGAGTCAAGGAAAAGCTCTGCCATCTGATAATCTCCGATGCTTTTGTAGAAATCGGCTTCAGCTTGGTATCTGAGATAAGGATCGGCAATGGATTGGCGCATGATTGCTGCGCTGTCAGCCTTGCCTTCTATGTACATTCTGTATGCTTCGTTAGCCCTATACCATTTGTCGTATCTTCTAATTGCAATCTTCTCGTGAGTCATGATGCGCTTATACAAATGGTATAAGTCCATAAACTCATCGTTCTTCTTTTGGTTCTGTTTGAGATATGCCAGTCCCATAAGAGCACTTACGGAGTCGGTAGGGTTGATACTTGTCTGGAAACCTTGCAGGAGATATTTCTCTCTGCTGTTCTGCTCCTTTGCCCTTGTTATCCTTGCAAGGCACAGGTATATATAGGAAATGTTATGCGGATGTTTGATATTCTTCGATACTTCAAGCGCCTTCTGGTAGTTTTCTCTTGCGTGACTCTCGTCTCTACGTGCCATATATACGTCGCCAAAGGCTGTATAGCACGAATAGATACCAGTTTCTGATTCGCCCACATTCTTAATCATCTCGTGCACTCTGTTGAGAGCCTTGAATGATTCATTGTGTTCAATGTAGTATCTTATCTCGTCGTTGAAGCACCAGTAATAGTAATAGTCGAGGTTGAAGTATTTTGCCTTGTTTCTCATCATGGTCATCTTGGCAAAATACTGTTTCTCTGTGCCGTAGTAACGATAGTATAGCACAGGCAGACTCATAGCAAGACAAATGGCTGGTTTGTCATTATATTGCACCGCTATCCTCACCATTTTTTGGTATATCTCAAGGCATTTCGGCGTGTCGCTATGCTTTCGTGCCTCGTTATATAACCTAAAGCATTCATCATTGATGCCGAGGATATTGTTATAGGTTTCCTCGGCAGAACAGGTAATCTGTCCTGACAGTATGAATAAACAGATGATTGCAATATGTTTGATGAAGCTGTTCAATTCTTCAATCCTTCAATTTATCTGTAGCCTTAGGCCATATTGCGATGGTCGATAAGCTGGTTTAATTGGGTGACAACGCTGTTATGCAGACGCTCCATGATGATAGGTTTTGTAATGAAGTCGTTAGCGCCACATCTGAATCCCTTTACAATGTCTTCATTGTTGTTAAGGGCAGAGAGTATTATGATAGGGAGTGTCTCCTTATCTTTTTTCTCGCGAACGTTTTCAATTACTTCGTACCCACTCATTCCTGGCATCATAAGGTCTAGGAGGATGATGTCTGGTTTGTCATTGTCTATTATACTCAATGCCTTTTCACCAGAGTTTGCCTTGAAGATCTTAAACTTGAACGGTGTGAGCATCTTGTCTATGAGCAAAACGTTCAAAGGAATATCATCAACGATGAGAACTTTCATCTCTGACGAGTCTGCGTTATTGTTGAGCTTGACCATTTGTTTTTTGTTTTTATTTTGGGGGATTTATTTTTTTTCTTTTTTTGAGGAGTCGATGTTTCGATGTTTCGAGGAGTCGATATTTCGAGATTCATTAATATATAAGGTACTTCTTATATGAGCGCTGATATATGGAGTCCTCGTCGGAACCGTCTATCCAATATCCTTTCTGTCCACGGGTACCGTCAACAAATTCTTCCATGTTGTTCTGCTTCTCATCGAAGTAATGCTCCTCGTAATCAGAACGCTCGAGTGTTGGACGAACGATGTGTGTGTCAAACGTCAGTATCGCCACTCCTTCTGGTTTAATGTTGCCGAAGAAACGAATCTGGTGTTCTACGAATCCAACGTTCTTCTCCGAATGGAAAGTGAAATATATCGTTTCAGTTTTGCCCGGAGGTATCAAGTCTGGTGCTTGTGATATGAGGGAAATTGCGAAGTTTGATGGTTGGATGTCTGTTATGGCAAGAGGCTCTGTTCCATCATTAGTCAGTTCGCATCTGATAGACAGCTCATCGCCTTTCACTATTGGATAGTAATGGCGTATGGAATCTTTGATGAGTAATGTGGTTGGCTGCAATTCTTTTTCGCAGGATGCCATCATTATCATCATGATGCCAAAGAATATGTATAGTAGTTGTCTCATTTACGTTTTATAGATGTTTTCGTATGTACTTATCAATGTCTCCGAGTGATTCAGAATAGTAGTTCATACCTTTAAGTTCCTTATGTCCCTTTAAAACAACAGCCATATCCTCTTCGAGTTCATGGGTGAGTAAAGGACGTACTTTGTCAATCTTTCCTTTAATGTATTTATATTCTGTGTCGTCTTGAGCGTTATTCGATTCCTTTTTGTTTGCGACATCGTAGATGCGCAGTTGTGTGAATGCCATTGCTGTGAGCAGATAGTTGAGACGCTGGCGTTCGCTACGCTGTGTCGCTTTCGATGCCTTGTCGAGTTTTGTCCGCCATACTGTAAATTCGTATGGGTCAAAATACGATACTATCATATCTTCCATTGTGCCATATAGTGGCAACACGTGGTTTGTCTCTGCTGTTGCGTGCTCAAGTGCCAGATAATAGTCGGCGATTAAATCAGCTGTTGCTGGGTAATACCTATGCAGGTAAGCACGTACAGCGTTGTCGATATCTGTTTCAGGATTGTCGAGTAACTGTGCGATAACAGCCGATTGTAGGTCGTCGAAGGCAGAGAAATCATCCCCCGAACCGTTTATGAACACACCATCCAGTCCTAAATCCCGATAGAGACGGAGTCTTGCCTGCATTGTAAATAGGCATGGGAATGGTGATAGATAATCATCATAGTTGCGCTCATATTCCCACACATATATCGTGTTTGCCACCTTCTTCCATTCTTTTGCGAGTTCCGAGAAGCGTTTATAGCCCTCGCTCTTCGTGAAGTCAACCCTGTATGGAAGTTCGATGGCGCTCATCAATACACCCACATTATCAGGCAGTTTCTCTGCTGGCGCTTGTCTGGTAGAGTGGTATGACGAGGTAAAGAACTTGTGTCGAGGGAAGCGCTTTGCCAGTTTAGTCAGCATCTTTGTAACAGCAGGAGTTGCATTCCCTTCTGTGTTTCCTGTTGCCTTGCATTGATTGCAGGTACAGGCAATCTTATTATCCTGTGGCATTATGCAGATACGGGCAGAGTATTTGTCCGTTCCTTCTCCATATTGGTCGAGGATAAACGATTCTATCTTATTGTATAAACTTCTGCTACTGAAGCAATACTGTTTGTTGCATAAGGTGTCAGCCACCGTAGCAAGCATCTCTTTTTCTGGTTTATCGCCTATTATTTTCTTCAGATTATGCCCCCACAGATCCCAGTCATAATCCACATGGGATGTGCCATACTCATTCCTGAATTCCTCAGAAGTGTTAGCAGGAGTATATAGCGAGCGGAATGTAAAGCCTTCCAATGGCTTTGCACAACCTGTCAACACCCATATTGGGAGTGTTGTATAGATAACGGATATGTATATCAATAAGGTGCGCATGGGGCTTTAGGCGATTTCTTTAGAACGAAAGTAGTACGCTTGAGTGTAGATAGAAGTAGTTTTTGTAATCCTTCTTTATCTCTGGTGCTGACTGGATGTAGTTTGTTGTGAGGTGTTCTGCCTGATTGAGCAGAGTGTACCACGTTCCACTTAAACTGACGGCTATGCTTCGGTTGATGAAATAGAAGCCTCCCATACCGACAAAGGTGTTGAGATTGTCAAAGCCGACAGGCATTGAACGGTCTATAAGTGAACTTTCAGGAGCGGTACCTACACCTCCGTTGGCAAAGAAGTGTGTTCGTGAACCTTCCACAGGGAAGAACTGCACCTTTGCATTGCCGTTTATGTAGAACTTGTTGTCGAGCATGAATCCGTCAACGTTAGCACCGAGCAAGAATTGTTCTATTGTCTTCGATACTCCAATACCAAGCTGCCATAGAGACTTATTGCTGTCTTTCCATCCTGTGCGTACATATTCAGGATCGCCGTAGATGTTCTCCTTCATTATAGGGTCATAGCCTATTACTGGAGCTTTCCAGCCATAGATGCCCTGGTATGACCTAATCCATCTCCAACTTGCCTGTGCAGAAAGTTGCCATTCGCGTGGGAGGTCGTATGTGCCAGACAGTCTTGCTGTCCAATTAGGGAAGTATTTGTTAGACCATGCTCCCGTAGCCTGCAAGGCAAATCTATGTGTAAATTGGTGTTGCCATGATGCTCCCAGTTGTATTCCTGTGCCTCCTCTTGTCAGATCTGTAGCACCTTCATCGCTCGTTCCGTCACGACCTGCGTATGATAGCATGAAGGAATACTCATTGATAGGGTTCTTTCTCGTATATGTTAGGTATGCATTGCCTGTTATTGCATCTTCGCTACCTAATCGGGCCTGCTGATAGTCGAATGACAATGAATTGCGGAGGTTATGGTTCATAATCTCCTCAATGTGACGATTGTGTGATGAAAGCTCACCATATCCAGGCTTATACATCTTCAGATATATGTAAGCATTCTTATAATCCTTCATCTGCTCGTAGATAAGTCCCTTTGTGTAGAGCAATGAATTGTTGAAATTGTCATATACCAAAGCTGAATCCACCACAGCCATAGCCTCATAAGGATGCTTCTGCTTGAGGCATTCGAGGGCAAGGTTCTCGCTGTTTTCGGTATAGGCACCGATTACGATGCTGTCTCCTACATAGGTGTCGAGCAAAGGACGAATAATTTCCAAAGCCTCACGATACTCTCCAAAGGCGGCCCTTGCCTGTGCATCCTTTACTACGTAATATGGATCGTCAGGGAAAAGGTTACGTCCACGTAATACGTAGCGTATCATGTCCTCACGCTTGTTAAGTTGCTGTGAGGTGGTTATTGCCATGTGCATGAGGTCAGAACTGCCAGTACATATCTCCATAGCCTTCTGTATCTGTTGGTCAGCAAGTGGAGTCATGCCTCTTGATATCATCTTTTTGATGTAAGGCACGGCATATTCCTCGTATGATGCAGCCAACATGCGACGCTGCTCGTAAGCAGAGTCAGGGCAAGCATAGTATTCATGTTCAAGGATATCAAGTGCATCCTGTGTGCGTCCCGATGCATTAAGAAGCATGGCACGCTGCTGGATATAGTTTGGAAGAGGTGTCTGTGCATTGATAGTCGTCAGTTCCTTCTCTGCCTTGCCGTATTGTCTCATTGCAATATGGCAGTTGAAGCGCCTGAGTGCAGCAGTCCTTTGTAATTCAGAATCACATTTGAGTGTTGTGACATACTCCAATTGTGACAATGCCTCTGCGTATTGCTCTGTGTCCATCAGAGTAGTGGCACGGGCAATATAGTTCTCCGCAAGCTCATCCTCTACCTCTTCGTTGTTAGGACCAGCCTTATGCAAGCGCTCCAGAAGGTTTGAGGCGCGCTGGCGATTGCCCATTCTCTTGTTTACTATATACTCCTTATAGAGCAAATCAGCAGTCTCACCCTTGCTCTTCTTCATCTCCTTTATATAGTATAGAGCATCGTCGAAGTAGTTGCGCTGTATGGCAGTATTCAGACAGAAGTTGAGAGCTTCCGCGCTATGCTGGCTTTCATACATCTTTGCGTAAGAAATGAAAGGGTCATTATATTGGGAAGCGCGTGCAGCATCAGCCTCCAAATCCTTCAGAAGCCTTTTCATTCCAGCACTCTTGTCGCGTTTTGCTCTATTCTTAACGTATTCGACAGCTTCACGATATCGTCCCATCTCGCAGAGCATGCTTGCGCGTTTGCGTACGAGATTGTCGCTATTTACCGCAGAGTTTGCACCCTGTCCGGCTATATCTGCAGCTTCCTGTATTCGTCCTGTTGAATAAAGCAGATTTGCCAAAGCATCGTAGTTGGATGCTTCTGATGGTTTCATCTTTATCAGTTGGCGCAAAGATTCTTCCTGACCTACGCGATCGCCTTTCTTCTTCTGTGTGAGAGCTTTCATCTCTGTGCGATATGCGATATCCTTTTTTATCTGGTCATCGTTCGGATATATTGTGGCGAGACGCTCAAGGAGACGATCAGCCTCTGCATTATTGCCAATCTTGCGGTAAAGGTCTATTTTCTTTCTCCATAGGTTCTCATTGTATGGATTCTCTTCAAGAAGTTCGTTGGCATATACTATGGCAGAAGAATAGTGCTTTGTGGCAGTCTCCACCTGTAGCATCAGATATCTTGGCTTCTCGTTTTTTTCATCTATTGTTATTGACTTTATAAGATAATAACGAGCTTTGTCATAGTTTGACTTCGCTTTTGTCGCATTGTTGCCAGCATCCTCTGCGAGATGAACATAATAGCGTCCCATGAGTTCATGGAATGCAGACATCTCGGAATATTTCACAATGGCTGTATCGAGAAGGAGTTTACCATCGTGCCAGTTGTTATTCTTGAAGAAAGCACGTATGTTAAGCTCGTAGTATGCCGTGCTACCCTGCGGTGCATCCACAGGCATCTTCTTTGCCAGAAGTTGTGCTGACATATTTATTGCAATAGTAAGCAGTAACAATATGCTTGAAAATCGTCTCATACCTTATTATATATATAATGATTTAGCTCGATTATTCGATTTATCGATTATTCGACCTTTCAATTTCTCATTTTTTGAATTTTCTCATCAGCTTGCCTTCTTAATACCCTTACGTTCCATACTTACCCAAACGGCGCGCTGCTTCGTGATATATTTGAAATAGCCGATGAGTGAGCAAACCACGATGATTGGATGGTAGAATACTGGTTCAAGGAGTGCTGCGATGAACAGTTTCGTATAGCTTTTCGTTTTGGTGTATGACTTTCCTTGGATGAAGTCGTAGAACACCACGAAACTTGACAGCATGAACGAGAAACTGTAAATGGCACAGAACATCACGAAGAATGTGCCCCAGTTAACAGCTCCGGTGAATGCGAGATAGAGGAATGTGAGGAAACCTACAGACTCGATGACAGGAGCGAGGAACTCAAAAAGGAAAGTATTAGGGAATGTGATAAGTCCCAAGCGCTTGTATCGCGGATTGAAGAGTATGCGATAATGCTGATGCATCAGCTGTATAAGTCCTCGTCCCCAACGAACACGCTGGCGATAAATCATCCTTAGTGAGCTTGGACCCTCTGTCCAACAGCAGTTGTGAGGAATCTGCACCACTCTGTAAGGTCGCTTGAAGTCCAGACAATATGCAATCATTCGTGTAAGCATATCCATATCCTCAGCGAATGAGTCTGTTCCATAGCCACCTGCGGCAATGACTATTTCTGTGTTGAACAATCCATAACCACCAGATACGTTGTTCATGGCGTTGATATGGCTCCATCCCATCTTACCAACAAGGAACGAACGCTTGTACTCGAGGTCCTGGAAGAGTGGGATAGGGTTTGACGATGGAGCAACGTCAACGAGAACACCATCTTTAATCGTGCTACCATTACTCATACTCATCGTGCCCGATACGGCAATAACGCTATCGTCAAGCAATGCAGGGAACACACAATGGTATATTGCGTCGCGCGAAAGCACACAGTCCACGTCGGTGTTGATAAAGTAAGGATTGGTGATGACGTTAAGACCTGCATTCACGGCATCAGCCTTCGTACCGCCGTTAACCTTGTCAACAACCACGAGACGCTGGTATTTCAGGTTTGTTGACTTATAGAGTTTGCGGAATGGAGCGCAATGGATTCTCTCTACATATTCGAAGGAAACCTCTACAAGATCGAAATTCTCAATCAGAAGGTCCAATGTCTTATCCTTACTTCCATCATTGACAATGCATATCTCAAAGTTCGGATATTCAAGGTTGAGCAATGAGTTGACGTTGTCGATGATAGTTTTCTCCTCATTGTAAGCAGGAGCAACGATAGATACACCCGGTACATAAGGTGTACTATCGACCATATGCTTGATATAGTCGTCAGTCCATCTCTTGTAGTTCTTGCTGTACTTGTATGCCATGACGAGAAGCATGACGTATGTGGATATGAGCAATAGTGAGTAGAAGAACACTATATATCCATAAAAGTACAGGATGTTGTCGCGGATAAATTCTATCATAATTCTTGTTTCGTCTCACCTTGGAAGGTGATAAATATTTCTATTCGTTAGAACATTCTCATCTGTTGCAGGAGTGCCATAGAGTCAATCTGGTTCAGGAGGTTTGCTCCCTGTGGATCATTCTCCATCTCCATGTGCATACGCTCAAAGCGCGAACGACCGTCATTGCCGTATGAATAGAGGCATGTGAGGGCACACTCCTTTGTTTCTTTCGATGAAGTATTGTGGAAGGCATCAACGAAGAACTGACTGTTCTTGCCCGAGTTGATGGAGTATATGGCACGAAGACATGATCTGCGAAGATTCTCCGGTTGATTTTCGTATGAGTCGATAATGGCCTGTTCCTGACTCTCGTCGCCAAGGAGTGCAACTGTCTTCAGCGCAGCCTCACGGCATTTCAGCATTGGTGACTCAAAAAACTGCTTGATATGTCTCTTTTCATTCTCACTACCCCAATAAGCCACCTCTTCTATAAGGAAAGAGGCTGTGTGCTCATCTTTCATCACACTTGCAAGCACGAGGAACTGTGGCATCTGTCTTTCTGTGTCTCTAAGCCAGCCGAAGAGGCGATGAAGCATCATTGGGCGCCATAGTGCCTGCTTCTCCTGAAGGTCTTCCTCAAGATAACGGTATGGTTCAGTCTCCGTACATACGATATAGCTCATGCGAGCCATCTGGCGGATGTTGCTGTTATGATGGTTGATGTATATGGCGAGAAGACCTTCCGAAACATGAAGATGAAGGTTTACGAGATTCTGTAAGGTCTCCATGACGTCTCGTTTCATGATGAGATTGTTCTCAAAGTATTGTGTCACACCAGTCATGTCGCACAAAAGCTGCGTGTTAGGCAACACTGTGAGCTCGCAGAGCTCCATGCGGAGAGATGAAATAACCGTTGACATGACCTTTGGAGGAATCTCTCGCATTTTTTCTACCGTGATGCCACATTTCTTCTCGACTTCCTCCATTGTTGGTTTTTCTACGTCGATGAGGATATCATAGAAATGTTGCCTGAGGTTATCGTTCACCCATTTCTTGTCTCGTTCAAAGCGTCTTTCGCGACGTATGCGGCGAATAAAAAGGAATGCAAGAACGAGCATCGTTGCCATACACACAATAATCAGGGCAAATGACAACTGCACCTGCCATGAATAATCTCTGAACCACGATACGATGAGGTTCCACCAATACACCACATAACCATAATAATAGTCGAAGACGGATGCACCATGATAGTGAACCGTTGGACCGTCAGGAAATCTTGTGATGTCTGCACGTGTCAGACGATTGATATTCGAAAGTCCGAAAAAAAGTAAATCTGTGATATTCACGTTGCAAAGTTAGTGATTTTTAGTGCTTTCTGCAAGGAAAATCAACGAAAAATGTCAAATTAACACTAATTTTTTGATTTTTTTCTACAAAAAGTAATGAATTATAAAAATAATTTGTAAATTTGCAAACGAAAAATCTCGTATGCACTAAAATCGTTTGGGATAATATCTTACAAAAAACTAAATTAATATGAAGAAATTTTTCTTTATCGCAGTTGGTGTCATCGGTTTGATGCTTACTGCATGTACAAGTGAGGACGAGGCTACACCAGGCTCTCTTCTCGAACAAAACATTACACAGTTTGGCACAAAGTCATCTACAATCGATGTCTATGCTGGTGCTAAGAAGATGACACGAGGAATCGATGTCAATGGAAACATGTGGCCTTCACTCCCTGCTTATCCAACAGATGAGGAGATTGCTGGCGTTTTAAAGTATGTTGCAGAGAATCCAGGAGCTAATGTTCCATATCCAGGTTGGACATGTTATTATGTTCAGCATGTTGGTGGTGCTCATCATCAGTATTCTTATGTAGATTGGAATGGTGCTTCTCATACAGGTATTGATGGTACTGCTTCTATGGAGTATCTTCGTGTTGTAGAGAATGATGGTACACTTCAGCATGTATATAACTTCAATGCAGGTAAGTGCGACAACGCTGCTACACACAATTCTGTATTGATGACAAATGGTTTCAAAGGCGCTTTCACACTCAACGAGTATAGTTCTTCTGATATTGATGCATGGCGTATATATGAGTATAACGGTGCTTATTACCTCGCTTTTGACTTCAAGATGAAGAAGGATGACGGCAAAATTGATGCTGATGGCATCTATGATGACTGGATTGTTAAGTTGATTCCAGGTGCTGGTGAGGGTGATCCTGATCCAGAAGATCCAGCTGTTGACCCAGAAGACCCAACAAAGAGAATCCCTGAGGTAGAGTTCGACGTACACCAGCAGGAGCATGGTACATGGAAGGAGATAAAGACTTCTATCCATCTTCGTGATACAGTAAATACTCGTATCTTCATTCCTATTCCACAGGAGTATCAGGCAGCTGCTGACGACTTCGATATCCGTAACGGTGCTGACTACTTCTACATTGAGAATGTTACAGAGACAAAGTTCGAGATAGCATCAAAGGAATATACTGTTGACGTAAGAATCAACCATACAGCAACTGGTATCGAGATCCTTCTCGGTGGCGCAGAGCTTGCAGAGGCACTTAAGGTTGCTCGTGGTGTATATGATGACGGTCTCACATTCGAGATTCACAGTTATGTATTCCCTACAGCTACTGACGAGCAGGTATGGTCTTGGCTCAAGCAGATCGAGTGCTTGCAGACAAGTATGAACAAGTGGCCTCAGTCAGGTGAGTGCATTACCCATACATATGGACAGGTAACCTCTGCTTTCTATGAGGATGCCAACCACTTCGACAAGAACCCTCAGTAATATAATAAGGTACATAAAATCGTGGTAAATCTTAATCCAAATATTGTTCCTTCAACGGTAAAGATACTCGTTGTCGATGATATTCCTCTCAATGTTATGCTCATTGAGAAGATGATGGCAATGCAGGGAGTGAAGGCGTTGAAGGCTAATAGTGGCAAGGTGGCTCTTGAGATGATAGAGCAGGATTGCCCTGACGTAGTGCTTCTCGACATTATCATGCCTGAGATGAATGGCTATGAGGTAGTGGAGAAGATTCGTGAGAAATATACTCAGGAGCAACTCCCTATCGTTATGCTCTCTGCTCTCAATGCCAACGACGATATGGCGAAGGCAAAGAAGCTCGGTGCCAATGACTTCCTCACGAAGCCTGTGGTGGCAGAGCGACTCTTCAACACTCTCTTCACCATCCTCAACGAGAAGTTTGGGTAAGAAATTTTACTACGAAATCGTTATATTGAATCCCGGAAGTCCGCGAAAGAACTTTCGGGATTCTTTCGTTTCCTTTCGTTTCCTCCGTGAGAAACGCTCGTTCCCACCGTGAGAAACGCTCGTTCCCACCGTGAGAAACGGTTGTGCATAATATTTGTGCACAACTGTGATACTATGCTGCACAACTGTGCAAGCATAGTTTGCATACTGTAATATCAATGCTTTCGCATCGCAATTCCTTCTTTTTTCTACCACAGAAAGCGTGACGGTGGAGTGATGGTAAAAAGTTTGCCGTCACTATATTAACTCTTTGTATATCAATATGTAAAGTACTATGAAGTGACGGTGACGGCAAAAAATAAAATTTTTCTCGTTCGCGAGTGCGTGAAGCACGAGAGCCCCCTCGTATCACAACCCTTTGCAGAAAAAAACTGAAATCTTTTGCATTTTCAAAAGAAATATGTATCTTTGCAAAAATTAAAAACTAAAAGACTATGGCAACAGCAACAATACAGCAGACACTTCCGTTCACCATCAACATCCCGAAGGTGGACCTCAAACGCTTCAAGGGTTTGGCAAAGGCTATGGGATGGACATTTGAGGCATATCCAGAAGTGGATGAAACGGAATACATAATGTCCAACGCCAAGATAATGGAGGGCATAAGAGAAGGCGAAAAAGCAATCTCAGAGGGCAATCTTAAGACTACAAAACTTGAAGACCTATGGAAATAGTTCTTCTTCCACAGGCAGAGGCAGACCGTGACTATTGGAAAAAGACGGGTAACAAGTTAACGTAAATGCCCGCAAATTAACCACGAATTTATTCGTAAATTATTTTTTAAAACGACCACGAATAGCACGAATTGACACGAATGGTGCGAAGCAAGCTTCGCCAGAAGCGCAAAAAAAGATTCGTGAAGATTAGTGAGATTAGTGGTCGAGAAGAAAGAAAAAAAGATTAGTGGTCGAAAAAAGAAAAGAAAAAAGGAGAATCAATAGATGGAGAGAAGGAACGTCATATACATGCAGGGAACAGCATCTGAAAAGGTGCTGATGTCTCCATGCTGTGAAGTTTTCGGGGGGGGCAAAATCTAAGATCATAGCGGCAAGAGACTGCTGTAGGAAGAGCCACTTGAGAGTATCTGCGGATATTCTCAAGTGGCTCTTGCCGTATATATCCCCCACGAGGATAATGGCAATCTGATGAAAAAACAAAACAAGAAGAATAATAAAAACAACAAAAACAATAAAAACAATAAAACTATGAAAACAAAATTAGAGAAATGCAAGGGCATCAAGGCTATGCTGCTTGTCGTCGTTATGCTGCTTGGCTTCTCTGCGGAGAGCTGGGGGTATTTTACAACAGTTGATAATATCGTTTACGAAATCGATGTTTGGTGGAGCAGAGCCTATGTCGTGGGATTCGATCATGATGGAAACGAAACACTCCCTTCTACTGTCATTATTCCCAGCACAGTTAGGTCTTATCCTGTTATGGAGATATATCCGGGTGCTTTTCAAAATGAGACCAGCCTTAAGGCAATTACTCTGCCTACTTCAATATGGGAAATTCCGACTAACACTTTTTCTGGCTGCACAAACCTTGTTTCTATTTATGGTTTAAATAATGTTGAGGTGATACAATCATTTGCTTTCAAGGGTTGTACTAATCTGAAAAACGTAAACGACATGAACCGTGTTAAACATATAATGGTTGAAGCATTTGCTAATTGCACAAGCCTCTATACCATTACCTTGCCCCCAAGTTTGACTGGAATAGATGGCAGGGCATTCGAAGGCTCCGGATTGTGGAATGTGGACTTAAGCGGTGAGTGGAACGTGAAAGAATTAGGTGATGGAATTTTCAAAGACTGTAAGTTCAGCACTATACCTACTGCATTAAAGCAACTTGGTGAAGGAATGTTTGAAGGCTGTCCTTTCTCTGGCACACTAAGCATACCAAGTCATATTACCGAAATTCCTGAAAGGTGTTTCAAAGGTTGCCAGATATCAACTGTATCACTACACAATACTGAGACAATAGCAGAAGGTGCATTCGCAGATTGTCCTATCACAACTCTTGTTATTCCGAGCAAGGTCAAGAGTATAGCCCCTAACGCATTCACTAAGGTTAAGACTCTTAATATCAACAACCCAACAATTGCAAGTACAGATGATTTGATTCGTTCTGTATTTTATAACTGCCAAATAACAAAGATTGTCTTTTCCGATGACTGCACTAATATCGGTAATTCATTTGCAAGCGGAAAGAAAACTCTTACTACGGTCACTCTGCCAAAAGATGTTGCTATCATAGGCAAGTATGCTTTCATGGACTGTCCTATCACAGGAAGCCTGACACTGAACAATGCCGTGATAAAAGAAGATGCTTTTGCCTACACAAAAATCTCAAACATAACACTTACCGGAACAAAAACAAAAGTGGAGAAAGATGCTTTTGCCAATACTACTCTTCAGACATTCAAGATAACAAATAGTAATAATATAATAGCCAACAATGCTTTTACAGGTGCAACAGTTTCAGACGTGAATATCGATAAAACAAGTTTTGAATCAAACACATTTGCTAACTGCAATTTGAATGAAGTGACTATAGATAATGTTAATGTTCCTGAAGAAGCATTCAAAGGAAATACAACTTTGAAGCGAGTAACCTTAGGCGCTAACTGCTTAAAGATAAATACTAACGCTTTCAGTTACTGTCCAAACCTGCAGTATGCCATCTTCAGCAACAATCGTAAGGGCAATACCGTAATCGGCGAGGAAGCTTTTGCTTACTGTAGCAGTCTTAACGATGTGACACTCAACGGAAGCTTCACCCTGCAAGACAATGTGTTCAAGGGGTGCCTGGATGACGTGGACCTCACCATCAATGATATGTCAACCTTCAGCGAGAATGCCTTGGCAGGAAGGAAATGGAGAATAATCACGGTGAACAACGAGACTCCTACCGGCGACTGCCTGAAGAATATAGATGTATCGACAGTTTCGTTCCCTAACGCTACAACACTCGGCGAGAACGCAATTCTGGAGAACTCGACCGTGAAGACTCTCGATGCGCCAATGCTTCAGTCTATCTCGCACAAGGCTGTCGGCTATGCAAAGAATCTAAAAACAATAGGCTATATAAAGAATGGATATCTGAGTTCTTCTAGTTCCTTAGACTTCGGTTGCGTTTATTCTGCCGACCGCAAGACTCTGCTTTACATCTGCCCAGGCAGAAGCGAGACAATCCTCGACTCGACGGTGGAGAAGATTGACCTGCAGGGTACTCACTTCGCTGCTCCTGGCGATTCGCAGGAGAGAGGCATACATGTGATGGATGCAACGTATATCACAGACCACAACGTGACTCCTATCAACAACAACAATGCTCGTGCTTGTGCCAAGTTCATCCGCGTGGCTGATGGTTGCCGCAAATACTTCTCTGCTTTCGAGAAGCTGGCTTACAAGTCTGTCATCGTTGAGCCAAACAATAATGGTGGCGGCGTGAAGGGCGACGTGAATGGTGACGGTAAGGTGACTGCTGCCGATGTGCAGAACTTGTATGAGATGCTTAATGAGTAAAAGTAACCCCTCCCGACCTCCCCGAAGGGGAGGGGGAAGAATATAAAAAGACTATGAAAAGATATATATTATCATTGCTTGCCATGATGATATGCGTCATGGTGAGCGCAGAGGGCTTCGTGAGACTGACCGTTTATGTGGGCAGCACAAAGGATAGGTCGCGCATCCCTGTGGAGATACACCTGACTAATACAGAGGTGAACATAAGCGGCATAGCTGGTTATCTGTTCCACCCTGCAGGCTCACGCTTCGTTGACCCAGAGAATCCTGGCGGAGAGGTGGCTTGCACACCGAACAGTACTCGTTGCCAACAGAGCCATCAGCTGGACTTCGCTTCCGACAAGAAGGACAAGAACGGTCTGGACAGATTGTTCTTCACATTCCTCAGCCGTAAGAATGAGCCTCTGAAGATGAGCAGCGGTCAGGTGATAAAGCTCTATCTCGACTGCTCTGACCTGGAGGATGGCGAGTATCAGATATTCCCTCTGAAGATGGAGGGCATAGGAACTGACATGACGTCGTACATCTTCGAGGAGGAGTCGGTGCCTGCAGAGTTCAAGTTAGGAGGCGAGACGGAGGAGATAGAAGTAAACTCAACCGGTACAGCTTCGCATGTGTCAGAACATGAACTTGATTTCACGGGTAGTCCGATAAAGGCTTATGTAGCTACGCATGTTGACGGGGAGAATATTTACCTTCAGCAGGTGAATGACATACCTGCATACTCAGCATTCGTGGTGAAGGGTGAGCCTGACAGAACTTATGATATAGACGTCATTGATGCAGCTCCAAGTGCATACACGAACCTGTTTGAATGGGGTGAAATGATGGTGTATGATTGGGAATGGGGTGACGCTATCTATGCTCTCTCCAACAAGGACGGTCTTTTCCATAGGGTGGAAGCTGGTGTGACTATTCCTGACGGAAAGGCATACCTCAGACTTGAACCGAACGCAGCAAAAGTTCTCAGACCTATCTTTGATGATGCTACAGGCATCAGGCATACCTTCAAGAATGGTGGGCCTGTTGAGATCTACAACCTTTCTGGTCAGAGGGTGAGCGAGAAGACCAAGGGCATAGTGATAGTGAATGGAGTAAAGGTGAAGAAATAGAATGTTTCTGTCTCTACGAAAATTTTGTCTTATGAAATTACTAATATGAAAAAAAGATATATTGTTCCAGAGTATAAGGTGAGGAACATTCGCCTTGCGTCGTTATTGACTATATCGATAAAAGAGGGTGAGAATCCCATCATCGATGATCCTATCACCAGTGCTGATGAAATCGGTGCGAAGCAGAACTCCATCTTCGACCGTGTATTCATCGATGAGCAGTAGTGCAAATGTGCCGAGGGTAAGCCCCTTGATTAAAATTATTCTTAACATTGCATCGTGATTAATTTCACGGTGCATTTTTTTTCTGCTCACTTATTTTGCTATTAAATAAATAATGTGTACCTTTGCGCCATAATAAATCACGGAATGCGAAAGATACTAAACATACTATACATACATCGTGAGGAACGCTGGCTGGCTCTGGTGGCAACGCTGGTGTTTGGGGCTTTGAATGCTGTTACGGTGGTGAACTATTTTGATAGGTTCTCACAGTTGTCGGAGAACTATCATAAGCTGTTTGTCCGCACTTTCTGCATATCGGGCTTCGACCCCTTGACGTATGAGGTCATCAGCAACTGGGATACGGCATATAATGTTTACCGTCATCCTCTGCTTGCCTTCTTCCTGTGGCCTGTCAGTATGCTCAACAAGGGGCTGATGGCACTCACGGGGATGAACTTCGCCACAACGCTTACGGCTATCATCATCACCCTTTGTGCTGTGTATTCGTGCCTCTTCCTCTTCCGTATCCTCTATAATGTGATGGCATTGAGGATGAGGGAGGCAATAGCGCTCGTGGCGCTTTATTTCTCCTTCGGCTTCGTGATATTGACATCCATGGTGCCAGATCATTTCATCATGTCGCAGTTTGCGCTGCTGATGACCTTGTGGCTCGCAGGAGAGAAACTGAAGAAGGGATCGGCTCTCAATATGTGGCAGACGATAGGTCTCTTCCTTTTTACAGCAGGAATATCCCTTAATAATGGTCTGAAGATATTCCTTGCAGCCCTTGTTACACGCAGAAAGCACTTCTTCCGCTGGAAATATCTCCTCTTCGCAGTATTGATTCCTTCTGCTATGATATGGGGATTTGCTCGCTGGGAGTATAAGACATTCGTATGGCCAAAGGAATATGCTCGTCATCAGGTGAAGTTAAGACAGCAGAAAGTTGCCAAGGAGAAGTTGATAAAAGAGATAACCGACACGATGAAAGTGGCGGATTCTGCAAAGATTATGGCTATCTATAAGAAGGAAAACCAGCGCAGAGCCGTTGCAAAATATCGTCAGGACCATAAGAAGATATGGAATAGGAATACAGGAAAACCTATTGCAAAGGGAGAGTTCATGCGATGGACAGACAAGACAACCTCACGATGGGATGTGGGAGTGGAATGTCTTTTCGGCGAGGCATTGCAGTTGCATAAGGATTATCTCCTCGGCGATGTGTTGAGAAATCGTCCTGTGATAGTGAAATATCGCTATACAGCTAACTATATAGTGGAGGGAGGCATCGTCCTTCTCTTTCTCTTAGGACTATGGGCAGGCAGGAAGAGTTTGCTGATGTGGACGGCAATGTCAATGTTCGGTATGGATATGACGCTACATATGGGCCTCGGTTTTGGCATAAATGAGATATACATCATGACGGCCCACTATATGTTTGTGGTGCCAGTAGTCATTGGTTTCCTCTTCAAACGTAAGAATCTCGATCCGAAAGGACAACCATATAAAGTGCTCCTGTCCCTCGTTGCTATGCTTGCAGCTTGGTGTTGGGTATGGAATATATCCGCAATAACAGAATATTTCACGCGATGAAAGTTGTAATTCTCTCTACATACGAAAAATCGGGGGGCGCCGCAATAGCAGCCAATCGATTGATGAATGCTCTCAACAACAATGGTGTTGAGGCAAAGATGCTATGTAGAAAGAGTATCACGTGGGGACCTAAGGCATTGAGAAAGCAGTCATGGACATCTATATGGGAACGTTTCGTGGTGTGGATCAATAATGGATTCTCCATGAAAAACCTTTGGGCTGTGGATATAGCCAACTGTGGTCAGGACATATTTCATACTAAAGAATATCAGGAGGCGGACATCGTTCATCTGCATTGGGTGAATCAGGGCTTCCTTTCCCTTGATGCTATTGAAAAGATAGCACGCTCAGGCAAGCGAGTGGTTTGGACAATGCACGATGCCTGGAACAGTTTGGCGATACATCATCTGAAGATAAATGAGGATGATTCGATGCAAGGACTTTCCCATAGGATTTGGAAAAAGAAACAGGCACTCTATGATTTGAATGTCATAAGTTTTGTAACGTGTAGTAAATGGCTTCAAAGTGAGGCACAGAAAAGTCCTCTGATGAAGGATTGTTCCATCTTGTCAATCCCTAATCCTATTGATACGTCATTCTTCAAGCAGATTAATAAGGCAGAGGCAAGGAAACTCTTGGGGCTTCCACTCGACCGTAAACTTGTCCTTTTCGTTGCTCAGAAGGTGGATAATCCTTTCAAGGGAATGAGTTATCTTCCCCATGAGAATGTTGGTTGGGAATATGTTATGATGGGAAGTGGGGAGGAAAAGATACGTGAAACCCTTCATGGAACGGTGGTGCATAGCCTCGGATATGTGACTGATGCAGAGAAAATACGTCTGGCATATAATGCTGCCGACGCTTTCGTGTTGCCTTCCTTGTCGGAGAATCTCCCCAATACGATAATGGAAGCTATGGCATGTGGTACTCCATCTGTCGGCTTCAATGTGGGTGGAATACCTGAGATGATAGACCATAAGATAAATGGGTATGTGGCAGAATATAAGGATTCTGACGATTTAAGGAAAGGAATAGAATATGTCCTGACAAATGATTTCAGCAGGGAGTGCAGGGAGAAGGTAATGGAATGCTATAGCGAAGAAGCTGTCGTAAAGAGATATGTGGAGGTTTATACGCAATCATAGAGAATCGATATTCATCTCGCTCATCGGAATGATGGTGTTTGCAGCATTGAATGTCATGATGTTGCAGTACCATTATGAGCCATGGACGAATCCGAAGGTGGGCTTCTGGACTGTCTTTTGGAATAAGTTTGAGGTATCAGGGTTCGATCCTTACACCTATATCGTCATCTCTAAATGGCGTCCTCTCTATATCCTTTCAAGACATCCTCTGCTTGCTGCAATGATGTGGCCTATGTCCCAGCTCAACGAATGGTTGAAGGATGTGACAGGAATAAACTGCGCCATACACATCGTAGCCGTGATGTGGACCTTGTTAAGCACCTGCTCGTGGATGCTGATGTATAAGATAATGAGGAAGATAGTGGAACTCGATATGTGGGCAAGCCTACTTCTCACCGTGTTCTTCTTCTCCTTCTCACATGTGTTCCTGCTCATCTTCATCTCCGATCACATGGCGATAACTATGCCATTGCTGCTCCTCTCTATCTATTGGGCAGGCAAGGCAGTAAAAGAAAATAGGGTGATGCCGCTGTGGCAGTCGTTGCCTCTGCTCTTCGTCTCTACGGGAGTGACTACGACTAACTGTGTGAAGGTTGTCATCGCCGACTTCTTCACAAGATGGAAAAAGACCTCTCTTTGGGGATTTGTACGTCATTATCTGCTGTTCCTGATACCCTTAGGCGTCGTTCTCGGACTCTATTTCTATCAGGACTCCACCTCTCAGGATGAGGAGCGTCGCTCCATAAAACATACCGTAGAGAAGAGAATAGAGCGCGACAAAGCCTTTGCGAAGTATTGGAAGGAGAATGAGAAGCAGAACATAGAACGCAAAAAGCAGCAACTGGTGCATGTTTCCATTGCAACGAATACGGAATATCACATTGACAGATTGCCCTCTTTGATAGAGAATATCTTCGGCGAGGGACTCATCCTTCATGATACTTACGTGCTGAGAGATAGCAACAAGAACAATCGTCCCGTGGAGGTACGCTATAGACATTGGTGGCAATACTGCATAGAGTTCCAGATAGTTGCGATGTTTCTATTGGGTATATGGCTCGGAAGGCGCGAGAGAGTGATGTGGATAGCTGCGATGATGTTCCTCTTTGACATGATTTTGCATGTGGGATTGAACTTCGCTTCCTCCGATGTGTATATCATGACGGCGCATTGGGCCTTCGTTATTCCGATAGCCTATGCCTACATATTGAAGCATTTCAAAGGACAACCAAAAGTTGATAGCTTCGTGAGATGTATCGTACTGTTCTTTACAATCTATATGCTTGCCAATAACGTACCACTTATTATTCATCATATCTTAGGCTGATAATGGAGAGAAAATATAGCATAATAACCGTTACCTATAATAATGCAGAGGGTTTGAAACGCACTCTTGATAGCGTAAGAAAACTCTCTTACAAGCATTTTGAACTCATCATCATCGATGGCGGAAGTTCTGATGCCACTAAAGATATTGTCAATGGATATGATGATGAGGTAACGAAGTTCGTCTCTGAAAAGGATAATGGCATCTACGATGCGATGAATAAAGGCGTTCGCTTTGCTACGGGAGACTATGTCGTATTCATGAATGCAGGCGATATGTTCGCCTCTTCTGATACCCTTGACGTGGTAAATCGCCTTGACGGAGAGTTGATTCTCGGCTCGGCTGTCTATGGAGGCGAAGAAAGAAGAATGTTGAAGGATATGACTTTGTATGATGTCCTTTCGATAGGAATAAATCATCAGTCGGTATATTACAAAACAGAACTGCTCCGAGAATATCCTTTTGACGATGCCTATCCTATAACAGCAGACATGAAGACAGTTGTGGAACCTATGGCAAAGCGTTGTCTGAAACCTGTTTGTACGGAGGAAATCCTTTCCATCTGTGAAGGAGGAGGCTTGAGTCAGGTGCGTTGGAGAGAGATAAAGAAAGAGCGTGCTCGTATGATAGAGGAGGTTGTTGCGCCATTCTATAAGGCTGATTATCTTCGTTTGGCAAGAATAGATAATGGAATGATCGACGATTTTGCTGTACTGTCACAGTTCAGGGCGCTTTTCCCTCTTCTGCGTTTGCTGGCAAAGATGGCGCGTTTCTATAACAAAAAGATAAAGAAGATACCTCTTGTATAATACCACTTTTCGCTTATGAGAGTAACGATACTCGTCCCTGTCTATGGGGTAGAGAGATATATAGCAGAGTGTGCTGAATCACTTTTCTCGCAGACTTACAAAGATATAGAATATGTATTCTGCGATGACTGTACTCCTGATAGGAGTATAGAGTTTCTTTGTGAAACTTTGGGAAGATTTCCAGAACGAAGGAATAGCGTACGTATCATTCATAATGATCAGAATAGCGGATTGGGTTTCAGTAGAAAAAGACTCACCGAAGCCTTGCAGACAGACTATTTTATGATAGTGGATAGTGACGATGTGTTGCCTTGTGATGCTGTGATGAAACTCACAGAGGCTATGAAAAAGAACGATACAGACATCGTAGAGGGTGCTTATTGCGAGTATGCTGATGGTAAAAAGGGCGAGGCGATACTTCCGTTCCATGGTACTCGCGAGGCATATCAGAAGAAAATTCTGTGCCAGAATGTTATCTCAGGACGTGTGTGGGGAAAACTTTACAAGGCAAAGGTGCTGAAGGACGTGGAGAATCTCTTCATCGGAGACATTGACTTCTCCGAGGATTTCTGTGCCATGGCCCGCCTATGTGCTGTAGAAAGCATAGCTACAATAGATGATGTAGTGTGCTATTATCGCGTAGATAATGTATCCTCATACACGAAGAACATAAAGGAAAAGGATATAATGTCTTATTTCCGAGCCAATAGGGTAGTGCTCGATTTCTATCATCTGCGTGGTCATCTGCCTCTTTCGCTTGAGGTTGGCATCCTCAATGCGTACAGGGAATGTCGCAGATCGAATGTTTCTATGACGAAGGCAGATGATATAATGGAGTATGTTCCTGAGCATTTCTCGGCTCAGTTGCTGCTCGGAATGTTCAGAAACAAGGCTATTCCGCTATCTATTACAGATGCTCTATATAGAGTAGTAAGGCGAATGGTTAGTTAAAAGCCCCCTCCCTACCTCCCCCTATAGGGGAGATGGAAGAATGGTGAAGCCAATAACAATAAATGTCATGTAAATAGTAAATGGTAAATTGTACATGAATTCGGATTCTCTCAAACAAAGAACGGCTAAGGGACTTTTCTGGGGAGCCCTCAATAGTGGCACTACACAGGTGCTGAATCTTGTCATAGGTATATTCCTGGCAAGGCTTCTTTCGCCTGCGGAGTATGGTATCGTGGGTGTCCTGACCATATTCACGGCTATTGCAGGCGACCTTCAGAGTGCTGGATTTACGCAAGGACTGGTGAATCTCAAGCATCCTGAGGCGCAAGATTACAATTCCGTATTTTCTTTTAATGTGTGTATGTCGGTGTTGATGTACACAGTACTTTTCCTTTCCGCACCTTTTATCGCAGATTTCTTTCATCAGGAGTGCCTTGTGAGCGTGTCAAGAGTGGTGTTCCTCACTTTTGTTATATCCTCTATTGGTATCGCTCATGGTGGCTATATGACAAAAAACATGATGAACAGGGAGATTGCCATCATCGGTGTTCTTGCCCTTGTGTCATCGGGAATAACAGGTATCACGCTGGCTTTGCTCGGTTTCTCATATTGGTCTTTGGCATGGCAGCAGATAGTATATATGGTTGTTGTTAATCTCGGACGATATTATTTCGTAAGGGATTGGCGTCCTCGTCTCACTTTCGACTTCGGTCCTGTAAAAAAAATGGCTTCCTTTGCCGTGAAGATTCTCGTTACGAAAATAATAAACACTACGTCAAGCAATGTCCTCACCTTCATATTTGCTCGTTTGTTCCCTATCAATGCTGTAGGAAACTATTCGCAGGCATATAAGTGGGATACGATGGCAAACTCGTTGGTTGCCAATACTGTTGGACAGATAGCTCAGACAGTTCTCGTGGAGGCATCGCCTTCTGCGGAGAATGATAGTGATAGAAACCTGCGTGTGTATCGTAAGATGATGCGTTTCACGTGCTTCCTCGCTATGCCTATTATGCTTGGACTTGCATTGGTGAGCCGTGAATTCATTCTTCTAACGATAGGGGAGAAGTGGGTTGATTGCGTTCCTCTGCTTCAGGTGCTGTGCGTGAGTGGTGCTTTCATGCCTTTATACACTATGTATCAAAATCTGACAATCTCACAAGGACGCAGCGATATATATATGTGGCTCAACATAGGGCAGATATTATTGCAGATAACAGTCATCTTGTTGTTCCATAATTATGGTATGTTTATTATGGTATCGGCGTATTCTGCCTTTATGATATTGTGGCTTTTGCCATGGCAAATCTTTGCTGGCAAGCTGATAAACTATAGCTGGATAGATGCTGCAAAGGATATATTACCGTTCGTCTTGACTGCTATTGTAGCAATGGGTGCCACGTATATGGTTACCAGAACACTTGAAAATCTGTGGCTTTTGATGATAGTTCGTGTCATGATTGCTGCGGTATTATATTATGCGATTATGAAAATCGCTCGTGTGGAGATATTAAAGGAATGTGAAAGCTTTGTCTTAAAGAAAATAGGAAAATGAAAGAACTGACAAAGGAAGAACTGGCTCAATGGAAGAGTATCGTCATCGACATACTTCGTGAGTTCCATAAAATATGTAAGGAGAATAATCTTCGCTACTTTGCCTGTGGTGGAACAGCCATAGGTGCGGTGCGTCATAAAGGCATTATTCCATGGGATGACGATATTGACGTGTCGATGCCGCGACCTGACTATGAGCGTCTCATTGAAATTTGTTCGTCAAGGGATATGGGTAACTATGAACTTGTTACTCCAGAGAATACCGAGAACTATCCTTTGCCGTTTCTGAAGCTATGTAGAAAGGATACCACCCTGATAGAAGAGAGTGATACCCCTTGCGTCATTGGTGTGTTTATGGATATCTTCCCGCTTGACGGAACGAGCCCTGATAAGACAGAAGCTGCTACTTTGAAGCGTAGGTATGATCGCATTAGGAATAAGCTAGAGGCTATTTCTACTCGCAATACTTTTATTGAATATATCTCGTTGTTGAAGGATTCGCATGAATGGGGACGTTTCGTTGTTAAGACAATGGGCTTTTTCTTCCGTAACAGGATGCGAAGAATGTTTATGAAGATGCTGAATGATATTTCTGAAAAATATCCTTTTGAGTCAGCAAAGAACCTTATCGTATATGCAGGAAGCTATGGTGAGCGTGAGGTTATGCCTCGCTCTTTCTGCGAGGGCACGGATATAGAGATGCCATTTGAGAACGTGAAGGTGATGATCCCTTCGGGTTATGAGGAGTATCTCACACGAATTTACGGCGATTATATGCAACTTCCACCAAAGGAAAAGCAGGTATCTCACCATTATCATGCCGTTGTAGATATGCAGAGAAGACTAACAAAGAAAGAGGCATTGACGCAACTGAAAAGCTAAACGCTGTCGCAATAAAGAACTAAGTTCCCCGTCTTTGTATCTCATTTATTGTTAAACTATTATAATTGTCACAAGGTTGTGTCACACAACCTTGTGACAATTGCTGTTTTTTTGTACCTTTGCATGAGGAAAAAACAATAAGGTTTATGTGCGACTCAAGAACTTTTGTATATGGAAAGGCTGTTGGTGGAGATAACTTCACCGACCGTGTGGAAGAAACAAAACGTCTCAAAATGAACTTTGAGGCTGGCATAAATAGTATCATTATCTCTCCTCGCCGTATAGGAAAGACCTCGCTTGTAAAGCATGTCATAGAGCAGGTTGATGAAAAGGTTAAAGTCATTTTCATGGATATATATAGGTGTAGGACGGAATATGACTTTTATGATGTCTTCGCTTCATCCATCATTAGTGCTTGTTCCACTAAGACGGAGCAGGCATTGGCGCTGGCAAAGGAAATGATATTAAGTATCAATCCTAAGGTAACGCTTGGCTGGGGAGGTGACAAGACTGTAACTCTTTCATTGGGAATAAACAAGAAAAGTAACAGTCCGGAAGAGATTCTTTCGTTGCCAGAGCGCATCTCACAGAAGATAGGCATGCGTATTGTCGTGTGCATTGATGAGTTTCAGCAGATAGGTGAGATGCCGGACTCTCTGGATATACAGAAACGTCTGCGTACTGTGTGGCAGCATCAGCAGAATGTCTCTTATTGTTTCTTCGGTAGCAAGCGACACCTTATGATGAATATATTCCAGAGTAGAAGCATGCCATTCTATCATTTTGGTGAGATGCTCTTCATTGAACGAATACCTGCCGAGGAATGGGTTCCGTTTATTCAGGAGCGTTTCGTGAGTGGAGGAAAGGCAATATCGGCTGCGTATGCTCTAAAGATATGTGAGGCAGTAGAGAATTACTCTGCATATGTGCAGCAGTTGGCGTGGAATGTTTATGCTAGTACTGATTCTGATGTTGATGAAAAAGCATTTGTAAATGGTCTTGAGGCAACAAAGGCTCAGACTTCTCCTTTGTTTGTTGAGCAGACAATAGGTCTTACAACATACCAGATGAACTTTCTGCGTGCCATCTGTAGTGGCATACACAAGGATTTTTCATCATCGGATGTTACTGATATGTTCCCTCTTGGCACACGCAATAATATTACCCGCATCATTCATTCTCTTACAGAACGTGAACTTATCGAACTCAAAACCGATGGTACATACGATATCCCAGACCCAATGTTCAAACTATGGATTCGGGAGAACATATAGAGGAATCTACTGTTTACTACACTTATTTATTGTTCTCTCCATCTTCTCACGCATTGTACCATTTATTGTCCAACCTAAGGTCTCGAGTTTTTTGGTGGAGAAAATGGACTTGGTAACGGGATTGTACCCAGCTTTCTCTGCATCGGAAGGGAGATTGATTATAACTTTGCGACCAGCAATGTCGGCAATCATCTCGGCAAGGTCGCGAATGGAGATGTTTGATGAGGCATCGGCGATGTTATAAGCTTCGCCCGATGCGCCTTTACGGAGGATAGTGAGAAGGCCTTCAACGCAATCATCAACATATAGCCATGAACGCATCTGGCTGCCTGTGCTTTTCATGACGATATCTTCACCGTTGAGTACGTTGCGAATGAACTGGGCATAGACGCGATTATCCTGTTCGGTGAAACTTGGACCGTAGGTGTGGCATGGTCTTGCTATCACATAGTCAATGCCATATTCCTTGCTATATGCAGCGCAGAGTGTCTCTGCAGCACGTTTGCTCGAAGGATAGCATGAGCGTGGCGAGTTGATGTCAACGTAACCCTGATAGTCTTCTGTGAATATTCTGCCGTCACCCTCACCATAAACCTCTCCTGTGCTGACGTAGAGAAAACGCTTCATATTGTGAGTCCTGCCATAATCAAGGAGATTCTTCACACCTTGTATGTTGGACATCATAACCTCTACGGGATGCTCTGCGAAGAAATTAGGTGAGGCGTTGCTTGCTGCGTGGATGATATAATCGAAACATACGTCAGACTGCAACGGTTCCGTGACGTCATATTGCACGAAATGAAAGCGAGGGTTATCGGCAAAGGCAGCGAAACGCTTCAGTGCACGTTCCTTGTTCCTGCCTGCAGCATATACATGGTAGTCGTTTGACTCAAGCATTTTCTCTGCCAAACGAGAACCGATAAGTCCTGTTACACCTGTTATGAGTACGTTTATTTCAGCCATTCGTCCTTACTTGTATGCATTAATGCCTTAAGAATCTCGAGGTCTTCAACAGTTGTTACCTTGATATTTTTCTCAGAGCCAGGAACTATATGCATCTCCCTTCCACCTACTTCAGCGATGAGAGTACATGATGCAACGCTATTTGTGATGCCTTTTTCCTTAGCATCTTCATGCACGGCAATGATATTGTCAAGACGGAATGTCTGTGGAGTCTGTGTTCTTATGAGCGTATCACGAGGAATGCTTCCTGTAGCAGCAAAACCATCCTCGCTCTCAAGGATTGCCTCGCGGCATTGTATGCCTGTGATGGCATATCCATAAGCCTTGCAAACTGCTATGTTGCTGGATATGATATCCTGCGAGAGGAGTGGGCGAACAGAGTCGTGAATCAGCACCAGGTCATCACCTTTGCATCCAGCATCCTTAAGTCCATAGATGCCGTTATGGATAGACTCCATACCAGTTTCACCTCCAGGGAATATCCATTTCAGTTTAGTGATGGAGAATTGGTTAGCATAGGCCTGAAGCACAGTGTCCCATCCTTTCAGACAAACTACAGCTATGGCATCAATGTCAGGATGCTTCTGAAAGCATTGCATTGTATGGATGATGATAGGACATCCGTCAACGTGCATGAACTGCTTTGGAATATCCTGTCCCATTCTGTTGCCAGAACCTCCGGCTATGATAACGGCTATGTTCATAATCTGTAACTTTTGATGATTGTCTGTTCTACGTTTTGCGGTACATATCCGCTTATGCTCTCACCTTCGGCAATGAGTTTGCGTATCATTGTGCTGGTGATGTTTATCTCTGGGGTGTGAACGAGATGTACAGTTGGGGGTAGTTCGCTCTCGTTTATCTGTGAGTTCTCTCTTGGATAGATAATGATTTCAGTGGTATCAATAATGTCTTCGTGGTGTGCCCATTTGTCAAACATTATCCAATTGTCTCCACCTATGATGAGGAAGAAATCATGTTGTGGATAGTCCTGACGCAAATGTTGCAAGGTGTTCCATGTGTAAGAAGGTCGGTCGAGATGAAATTCGTAGTCAGAAGCCTTCAGGTTAGGATAACTACTGAGTGCCTTGCGAGTGATATCAAGGCGAATGTTTTCATCAAGAAGCGAGGATTGCTGCTTCAATGGGTTCTGTGGCGATACGAGAAACCACACTTCATCAAGTCCTGCCTGCTCGCAGATGGTGCGGGCAAGAGTCACATGAGCATTGTGGATAGGATTGAAAGAACCACCGAAGAGACCTATTTTCATCTTACTTAAGGAATTCCATGATAGCCTCGAATGTCTCTTTTTCTGCCTTTTCGAGGTCATCATTGATAATCACGACATCAAACTTGTCAGCAAACGTGAGCTCATATTCTGCCTTGGCAAGTCGCTGCTCTATCACTTCTGGAGCGTCTGTTGCCCTGCCAACAAGGCGGCGGCGAAGCTCTTCCACTGAAGGTGGCTGGATGAAAACGCTGAGTGCTTGTTTACCATACATTTTCTTAATGTTGCATCCACCCTTTACGTCAACGTCAAATGTTACGTTTTCGCCACGCTCTGTCTGTGTTTCCACCTGTGATTTCAGCGTGCCATAGAACTTATCCGTATATACTTCCTCATACTCAACGAAAGCATTCTCGGCTATCTTTGCCTTGAATTCATCGGGTGTTAGGAAGAAATACTCCACACCGTGCTTTTCATTTCCGCGAGGAGCACGTGTTGTGCAGGAAATACTGAAGTGCAGATTCAGTTCAGGATGCTCCTTCATCAGCCAGTTCACGATGGTTGACTTGCCACTGCCAGAAGGGGCACTGAAGATTATTAGACGACCTTTACTCATGATTACAATGCGTTAAGTACCTGTTCTTTTATCTGTTCCAACTCGTCTTTCATCTGTACGACGATGTTCTGCATCTCTGCCTGGTTTGATTTAGAACCGGTAGTGTTTATTTCGCGTCCCATCTCCTGGGCGATGAAGCCAAGTTTCTTTCCCTGACCACCATCCATCTCCGCCATTGTCTCGCGGAAGTATTTCAGGTGTTGTGTGAGTCTTTGCTTCTCTTCCGAGATGTCAAGTTTCTCAATATAGTAGATGAGTTCCTGCTCCAGACGATTCTTGTCATATTCAATTTCAGGGATTGCCTTAAGACCTTCAATGATACGGGCACGGATTTTCTCAACTCGTGAGGTTTCGTATGGCTCGATAGAATTCATAAGAGCCTCGATATTGTCAACCTTTTCGTTGAACTTAACCTCAAGTGCAGCACCTTCCTTGCGACGATACTCTGTGATTTCCTTAAGTGCTTCATCGATGGCAGCAGAGGCAACCTTCCATTCTTCGTCTGTCAATTGCTCCACTTCTGCGCGAGTCATCACGTCAGGCATACGCATAACAATCTGCAAAATGTCCGTGGCGCTGTTGCTTCCGTATGCAGAATCTGTGGAAAGACCAATGTTCTTTGCTGTCTCCATGAGTTGCTTGTAGTAGTTCGCAACGAGAGCCTGATTGATGGAAGCAGAGTCTTCGAGTCCTGCCTCTTTCTCTATCCAGATACAAAAGTCCACCTTTCCCCTGATAAGAGCCTGCTGAATCTTCTGTCTTATCTCCATTTCCTTCTCTCTATAGAGAGGTGCAATGCGTGTGGAGAGGTCGAGAGCCTTGCTGTTAAGCGACTTTACCTCTACATGGATTTTCTTTCCTTCATACTCTGCTACGGACTTGCCATAGCCTGTCATCGATAATATCATCTTGCGATTTTTTTATGTTTTTGGAAAAATTTTCTGCAAAAGTACAAAAAATACGTGGAAAATGAGTATATTTGCAAATTATTTTACATAAAATAAATAGTAAATTGGACTCCGCGAAGCGCCTGAGCACCAACGGAGCGCAAGAAATAGTTAAATAGTAAATGATAAGATGTCTTGTATTTTACATATAGAAACAAGTACCAACGTATGCTCCGTAGCAGTCAGTCATGACGGAACTGTCGTTTATGACAAGGATGATTTCAGCGGTCCTAACCATGCAGAGAAACTTGGCGTTTTTGTGGATGAGGCGTTAAGTTTCATAGATCAGAGCCTGTTGACTCTTGAAGCTGTCGCTGTTAGTAGCGGTCCTGGTTCATATACAGGTCTTCGTATCGGCGTTTCAATGGCGAAGGGAATCTGTTATGGTCGCGATGCGAAGCTCATCAGCATTCCTACCCTCGAACTTCTCTGCGTGCCAGTTCTCCTTGGTCATGACGAGATAGAGGACGACGCTTTGCTATGTCCTATGCTCGATGCGCGTCGTATGGAAGTGTATGCAGGGATATGGAATCGCGCTCTCAAGCCTGTTCGTGAGATATCTGCAGACATAGTGACAGCAGATACCTACAAGGAATATCTCGACCAGCGGCCAATATATTTCTTTGGCAATGGAGCTGCAAAATGTATGGAGACGATAGGTTCTGAGAATGCTCATCTCATAGAGAATATCTATCCTTTGGCAAAGAATATGATGCCACTGGCAGAGCAACGCTTCAATAGGGGTATATTTGAAGATGTGGCATATTTCACCCCTTCATACCTTAAGGACTATGTTGCTATAAAACCAAAAGATCTTTTGAAACAATGAACATACAAGGATTAGACTATAATACACAGCGCCCAAAACTAAGAGTTAGTGGATATGGCCGCGAGATACAGCAGATGGTAGAGCATTGTATGACGCTTCCTACGAAAGAGGAAAGACTACGATGCGCCAAGAGTATCATCGCTACCATGGATCGTATGACGCCTAACACCCAGCATCCTGCTGATCGTATGCAGACTCTCTGGGACCATCTCGCTCTCATGAGTGACTTCAAACTCGATATCGATTATCCTGTGGAAGTGGCTTCAGAGGAGCAGTTGTCATCGAAGCCGGAGCGTATCCCTTATCCTGACAATTACATCCCAGTGCGTCATTATGGCAAGGAACTCTTCCTTATCTTCGACAAACTGAAGGAGATGGAGCCAGGCATGGAGCGTGATGAACTTGTTCGTAAGACTGCAAACCAGATGAAGCGCTGCCTCATGATATGGGGACGCGGCAATAGTGACAATGAAAAGGTTGCTGACGATCTTGCTCGCTTCACGGATGGAATCATCCAGCTCGATCTTGATACGTTTACGTTTGACAGGATTGATGCTCGCTCGGTTTCGCAGGAAAACAGAAAGAAAAAAAGAAAATAACTATATCTGATGGAAGCATTTGTTATAGAAGGGGGACATTCCCTTAAAGGAAGCATCACCCCACAAGGTGCAAAGAATGAGGCATTGGAGGTAATATGTGCCACCTTGCTTACTGATGAAGAGGTTGTTATCAGCAACGTTCCAGATATCCTTGATGTCAACAATCTCATAAAGTTGTTGCAGGATATCGGTGTGAAGGTGCGCAAGAAGGATGTTGGTGTTTATTCTTTCCAGTCTGATGACCTCAATCTCGACTATCTCAGCAGCGATGAATTCGTCAAGAAATGTGCTGCCCTTCGTGGCTCTGTATTGATGATAGGTCCTCTGCTCGGCAGGTTTGGTCGTGCTACGGTGGCAAAGCCTGGTGGTGATAAGATTGGTCGTCGTCGTCTCGACACCCATTTCCTCGGTTTCCATAAACTTGGTGCAAGCTATGACCGTGTGATAGGTCGCGATGTCTATGAACTCCACGCTGACCGTCTTCATGGTTGCTACATCCTTCTCGATGAGGCATCTGTCACTGGTACAGCCAATATCATCATGGCTTCTGTGATGGCTGAGGGTACTACTACCATATACAATGCTGCCTGCGAGCCATATATTCAACAGCTCTGCAAGATGCTCAATCGTATGGGAGCGAAGATATCGGGCATTGCCAGCAATCTCATCGTCATAGAAGGTGTGGAGAAACTCGGTGGCACGGAGCATAGGCTTCTCCCTGATATGATCGAGGTTGGTTCCTTTATCGCTATGGCAGCTATGGTGGGCGATGGTATCCGTATCAAGGATGCTGCGATAAAAGAACTTGGTATCATCCCTGACTCATTCCGTCGTCTCGGTATTCAGATAGAGGAAGATGGTGATGACCTCTTCATTCCTCGCCATGACCATTATGAGATAGACTCCTTCATCGATGGAACGATAATGACCTTGAGCGATGCTCCATGGCCAGGACTCACTCCTGACCTCCTCAGCGTTCTTCTCGTTGTTGCCACTCAGGCACAGGGCTCCGTGCTCTTCCATCAGAAGATGTTTGAGAGTCGTCTCTTCTTCGTTGATAAGCTCATCGATATGGGAGCGCAGATTATCCTTTGCGACCCTCATCGTGCCGTCGTCGTAGGTCATGATCATAAGAAGCGTCTGCGTGCAGGTCGTATGTCAAGTCCTGATATCCGTGCCGGTATTGCTCTCCTCATTGCTGCTCTTAGTGCTGATGGAAAGTCAACGATTAATAATATCGCGCAGATAGACCGTGGATATGAGAATATAGAAGCACGTCTTAATGCTCTCGGAGCAAAGATAACAAGACTATGATAAGGGAGCAGGATGTTTACAAGATAGGAAAGCTTGGCAAGCCTCATGGCGTAAACGGTGAGATGTCAATGCAGGTTGATGATGATATCTTCGATCAGGTGGATGCCGATTATCTCATCTTCCGCCTTGATGGCATACTCGTTCCATTCTTTATGGAGGAGTATCGTTTCAAAAGTGATGAGACGGCGCTTGTGAAGTTTGATGGCATTGACAGCGTTGAGCGTGCAAGGGAGTTTACCAATGTGGAGGTCTTCTTCCCTCGCGAACTCGCTTCTTCTGCCTCTTCTTCCCAGGATGGTGAGGTCAGTTATGCTCAGTTGGTGGGTTTCAACCTTATCAATGATGCAGACGGCAAATGTGTAGGTAGGATAGCCTATGTAGATGAACAGACTATCAACATCATGTTTGAACTCGAGGACGGCACCCTTATCCCTGCTTCAGAGGAACTAATCACCGCTATCGATATCGCCGCAAAGACTATCACCCTCGATATCCCTGAAGGCATCCTCGATTTGTAATCCCCTTCCCTCGCAGTCCTCTGCGGAAATAGCCACCGTTCCTCGCAGTTTTCTGCGAGGCAAAACAAGCCACTGTTCCTCGCAGTTCTCTGCGAGGCATAAAGATAAAGAAAATGAAAAAACAACAAATATGCATCCTTGGCTCTACAGGCTCCATAGGCACACAAGCCTTGGAGGTGATAGAAGAGCATAGTGATCGTTTTGAAGCCTATTGCTTGACAGCAAACAATAAGGTGGAACTCCTTGCCGAACAGGCTCGCAAGTTCCGTCCTGCTGCCGTTGTCATTGCTAATGAGTCAAGATATGAAGAGTTATGCAGTCTCCTCTCTGATTGTCCTGATGTGAAGGTCTATGCCGGAGCTCAGGCATTGTGCGACATCGTTGAGGCTGATCCTATCGACATGGTGCTTACTGCAATGGTAGGATTTTCTGGTCTCGAACCAACAATCCACGCCATCAAGGCACGCAAGAAAATATGCCTTGCCAATAAGGAAACACTCGTCGTGGCAGGCGAACTCATCATGTCTCTCGCAGAGCAGTATCATTGCCCTATACTCCCTGTTGACTCAGAGCATTCGGCTATCTTCCAGAGCATCGTGGGCGACCACGAGAATGAGATAGAGAAGATACTCCTCACAGCTTCTGGTGGGCCGTTCCGTAAGTTCTCTCTCGATGAGATGAAGAATGTGACGGCGGCAGATGCCCTCAAGCATCCTACCTGGGACATGGGCGCAAAGATAACCATCGATTCTGCCTCTATGATGAATAAAGGCTTTGAGGTGATAGAGGCTAAATGGCTCTTCGGTGTTGATGCTGATAGGATTCAGGTGCTGGTACATCCTCAGTCGATAGTTCACTCTGCCGTTCAGTTCCGCGATGGCGCTGTGAAGGCGCAGCTTGGTGTTCCTGATATGCGTCTGCCTATACAGTATGCCTTCACTTTCCCAGAGCGACTCCCTATGAGTGGTGAACGTCTCGACCTCTTTAAGCAGCCTCTTGAGTTCTTCGAACCAGACTTGAAGAAGTTCCAGTGTCTTGCTCTTGCCTTCGAGGCAATACGCCGAGGCAATAATGCTGCTTGTGTGGTGAATGCAGCCAATGAGGTTGTCAACCTCGCCTTCCGCGAAGGACGCTGTGGTTTCCTCGATATGGGCGACATCATCGCTAAGACTCTCGACAAGGCAACAGTCATTACAAAGCCAACACTCGAAGATTATATTGCTTCCGATGCTGAGGCGCGTCGCATAGCAGAAAGTTTTATTAAATCATAATTTAGCCCCTGTACCTCGCAGTTCTCTGCGAGGCAAAAAAAAAGAAAACCCAATGGAATCATCATTTATAATCAGAGCAGCCCAGTTCATCCTGGCAATCACCCTCCTCGTTTTCCTTCATGAAGGAGGACATTTCACATTCGCAAAACTCTTCAAGACGCGCGTATCGCGTTTTTATATCTTCGCAAACTGGAAATTCCATCTCTGGAGCTCATACGATAACTGGTTCCGTCGCCTTATTGGTAAGAAACCAATCACAGAGCGCGACAACGAAGGTGTCAACTTCCTTCAGGATATAAAGAATAAATACTATGCTCTCACAGGACAGAAGGATAAGATCCGTAAGGAGAATGTCGGCAATAAGAAGTATGATGACAACGTAGGTACTGAGTATGGTATCGGCTGGCTCCCTATCGGTGGATATTGCCAGATTGATGGTATGATCGATGAGACACAATCTGCTGAGGAACTCGCTAAGAAACCTGTTCAGCCTTGGGAGTTCCGTAGCAAGAAGGCTTATCAGCGCCTTCTCATCATGGCTGGTGGCGTGATGGTCAACTTTGTCCTTGCCCTTGTCATCTATTCTGCTGTTTTCTATACCTGGGGTGATGAGTATTATGCCCTTGAGGATATGTCAATGGGTATGAAGTTCAATGATGAGGCTAAATCTTACGGTTTCAAGGATGGCGATATCCTCCTTTCTTCTGACCGAACCGTCTATAAGGATTACTCTGCAGACCTTCTTCGCGATATTTCCAAGGCAAAGGAAGTGAAGGTTATCCGCGATGGTAGTGAGGTTGCAATAGCTCTCCCTGGCGATATCAATCTCCTTAATATGATTAAGCAGGAACCTGTATTCTGTCGTCCTATCATTCCTGCAGACATTGATAGCGTATTGCCTAATTCTCCTGCATCAAAGGCTGGATTGAAGAAAGGTGACCGAATTATAAAGTTTGGAAATACTGATATCGAGACATGGAGTGAGTTCTCATACCAGGCAGGTATTATGCTTGATGCTCTCTCTGACGCCAAGACAAAGAAAGATTCCCTTAATGTCCTTACCACAACCCTCGTGCTGCAGAACGCAGAAGGCAATGCTCTGGATACGGCACGTGTAACTTTTGACATAAGTGAAGATCGTGTAACACTCGGCGTTGGCATGTCAACGGTAGCCGACTATTACCAGCCTCGTCATGTAGAATATGATGTTCTCTCCAGCATAAAGGAAGGATGCACTTATGGCATCAATGTGCTTGGAGGATATATCAGCGACCTGAAGTACGTTGCTTCTAAGGAAGGTGCCAAGAGTCTTGGTGGTTTCGGTGCAATAGGAAGCATGTTCCCTCCTACATGGGACTGGCTTGTATTCTGGAAGATGACGGCTTTCCTGAGCATCATCCTTGCCTTCATGAATATTATTCCTATCCCTGGACTTGATGGCGGACACATTCTCTTCCTTCTCTGGGAGGTAATCACTCGCAAGCAGCCAAGTCTTAAGTTCCTTCAAATTTCGCAGAACATCGGTATGGGACTCCTCCTCCTCCTTATGCTGATGGCTAACATTAACGATGTCCTCCGCTGGCTGGGCTTGATGTAATCTCTTGCGCCTTTAATGCTTCTGTGCCTTGCAATGCCCCCTGTGCTTTTCTATGTCCAGTGCCTTGCAATACATTGCAAGGAATAAATAAAAGAAAAAAATGGAAAACCCTCGAAAGCGAATACTCCTCATCAATGATATGTGCGGATATGGCAAGGTGGCAACAGCTGCCATGCTTCCTATCCTCTCATATATGGGCAATAGTGTATATAATCTTCCTACAGCCCTTGTGAGCAACACCCTCGACTATGGCAAGTTCAGCATACTTGAGACCACAGACTATATCACTACCGTCTTCCCTGTATGGAAGGAACTCGGTTTCTCTTTCGATGCCATAGCCACAGGCTTTATCGCTTCGGAACGTCAGGCAGGCATTGTCTCTGCCTATTGTCGTGAGCAGGCAGCAAATGGAACGACCATCCTTGTCGATCCTATCATGGGTGATGAGGGCAAACTCTACAATGGAGTAACCCCTGCCACTATCAACTCCATGCGTGAGATGGTAAGTGTGGCTCACCTCATCTTCCCAAACTACACCGAGGCTTGCTATCTTACAGATACGCCATATAGCGAAGAGGGCGTTGATGAAGCAGATATTCGTTTGCTAATAGATAAGCTTCGCGCCATAGGTACGCGCTCCGTGCTTATAACCAGTATCTCGCTCTCTGATGGTTCCCGTGCCGTAGCAGGTTACAATGCTGATACTGATGAGTATTTCCTCCTTCCTTATCAGGAGATACCTGTTCATTTCCCTGGCACTGGCGATATCTTCTCTGCCATTGTTGATGGTCATCTCCTTCGTGGGGAGCAGTTGCAGACTTCTGCTCGTATCGCTATGGACACCCTCAGCAAGTGGATAGAGGTAAATCGTGATAATAAAGACAAGAATCGTGGCATCCCTCTCGAACGTCATCTCGAAGATCTTTAGATGTTGAATCATCGAACCCTCGAAATCTCGAATAATCGAAACTTCGCAATCTTTGAAAAACAATCATGGCTTCTCTCAATTCCCCCTTCTACTATGAGCCGCATCCATTATGTGTGGACGCGGCTCATAGCATATTGCGCCTTATTGCCGAGCATTCCGAGTGGCAGGACGAAGTAGATTCAGGCAAGATGTTCGGAGTCCTAATAATTGATACTTCAACAATCAATTCCTCCATCGCCTTCCGGCTCCCTCCCTTTAAGGGAGGGCGGGGGGTGGGTCTTTTCTTCGCCTATTCCGGCCAACTCCTCGGTCGCTATGATTGGGAAGGTTTCGTCCCTCCTGTCTTTGATTATCTGTCTCCCTCTCCTTCGGAGGAAGCACTTGGTGGCACTTATTTCAAAAGGAAAGAAGCAGAAATCGTAAATATCAATGAGCGCATCCGTTCTCTTGAGTCTTCTCAAGAGCTCTCCCTTGCGCGCGATACCTTATATAATATAGAAAGGGAGACAACTCAAAAAATCAATGCCTACAAGTCCTTTATGGCTGAAAGCAAGGCGAGGCGTGAGGTCATGAGAGCAGAGGGAAGTGCTGACGAAGTACTCTTAATCAAGGAAAGCCAATTCCAGAAAGCGGGACTGCGTCGTCTCAAGCAGTCATGTGATGAGCAGTTGTCTGCGATTCGTCGCTCTCTTCAGACCTTGCAGGATGAGATTAGCGAACTGAAGGCAGAGCGCAAGCGTCGTTCCGATGATCTCCAGCGCTGGCTCTTTGAGCATTTCGAGATGCTGAACGGTAGGGGAGAGAAGAAGAATCTGATGGATATATTCAAGGAATGGGCGGAGAAGACAGGCTCAAAGTGCATCACTCCTCCTTCTGGCTCTGGTGAATGTTGCGCTCCGAAGCTCCTGCAATATGCCTTTCAAAACAATCTCACACCACTTGCCATTGCTGAGTTCACTTGCATAAAGGGCAATATCCAATGGCATGGAGCCTGTCAGGGACGTTGTGCTCCTATTCTTGATTGGATGCTGCAAGGCATTGAGGTAGAGGAAAATCCGTTGCATCGTCAGGAGAAGCACACATCTTTGGATGTACTTTATGAGGATGACTATCTCCTTATTGTCAATAAACCTGCTGGTATGCTCAGCGTACCGGGTAAATCATCGCGCCTTAGTGCCTTGGATATTGCCAAGTCTATGCGTCCCGACTGGCCATCCCTCATACTCTGTCATCGTCTTGACATGCAGACCTCTGGTGTCCTCGTTCTTGCCAAGGATATCCTCACCTACAAGAAGATGCAGAAGATGTTCCTCTCTCACGAAAAGATAAAGAAGACATACATCGCCCTCCTCGAAGGGTGTCTCACCCTCCCTTTGGGAGGGAAGGGGTTGGTTCACCTCCCTCTCTCTCCCGACTATCTCAACCGTCCTCGTCAGATAGTGGATAGGGAGAATGGCAAACCTGCCATCACTCGCTATGAGATAATAGGTGAGAAGGATGGTCACACCCTTGTGCGTCTTCATCCCATCACAGGTCGCACCCATCAGTTGCGCGTCCATTGCGCTCATCCCGAAGGTCTCAATATGCCCATCTTCGGTGATGATCTCTACGGACACCATTCCTCTCGCCTCTTTCTCCACGCTCAAACCATAGACTTTGAGCATCCAATAACAGGTCTGCATCTCTTCGTCACAGCTCCTTTTGGTCAATGGAACCTGTCCCTGTGCCCCTAAAGCATAGCTTCTCGATGCCTAAAGCATAGCTTTAGAGGTGCTAACACAGCCTATTAGGTACCCTAACTCAACGCTTTAGGTACCCTAACTCAATGCTTTAGGTTTCGTCCGAAATCAAACGAAATTAAAAACACTCTTCACTCTTCATAATAAGCATATAACGTCTTGAATTATAGATCGATATATGTATGAAGAGTGTATGAAGAGTTATGCATAGGTCATAGACACCTATGAAGAGTGAATGAAGAGTCGCCAACCACTCTTCATACATCTATTTGTTTCATTTTCTGCAAGTTACAAGTCGTTTATGAAGAGTGAAGAGTTGAAGCATAAATTCGTTTATATTCAGCCATCACGACTCTGCTCTTGCCACAAAAATAGTTTCGTCTTTTTCATATATAAAAAAAAACTCAGGGAGAGTTCAGGGAGACCTCAGGGAGAGTTGAAACAAACTCTCCCTGAAGATAACGCACTATAATTCAATAGTATAGACCGTCTTCAGGGAGAGAGGAAGAGTTGCGAGGAAATGTAAAAAATATGAAAAGAGTATGTTATTTGCATATATCACAAGGCTTGTGAAAAATAAATCTTTTGCCATGTTATTTGTTTGATGTACTTTTGCAATCGTAAATCAAATAACACAAAATTATGAACGACCTAGAATTAATAACAAAGATGTGTCGCATAGCACATTACAAGGGATGGGAAGAAGCAGATCTTGAAGATGCCATCCAACGCCTATCCAACTTGACGCACGAGGAATTGTTTCATCTGCGATGTTCCCGATGGATGAATGAGAAAAGTCCTCTGTATCCAAAACTCTTTGAATTACTTTACAAAGACAAGTTGAATGTGCTGGTTAATGCCCTAAATGAAATGTCAACAGAAGAGTTGATAACAGAGATAAAAGGATGCAGGAATGGGTATAAGAAGGACAAGATAGCGCAGATACTATCGAATCGTTACGACTCTATGACTGAAGAGGAAAGGAAGTCTGCATATCATCTGCTTTTGAAAAGAAATCTCCTACCTCCTACCGAAAATTAATTATAGTTAAAAAGAACTGCTAATATCACTAATTATTTTTTTGAATGAATAAAAATTTTTAATTTTATGAACGAATTAGAAGAAAACGAAGTTAAAGAGTCGGGATGTATTCTTGGAGGTTGCCTGGGGAAAGTATTAGGCTTTATACTCATGGTAATAGTAATGATGTGCGCCAAGACTTGTGGAAGAACCATGATGAGGAGTGCATACAACACCAACACATCTTCTGTAAACGTGAACATATCAGATAGCGAAAAGGACAGGCTTACTGCTCAGCTGTATAAAGTTATGGATGAGTTAAGAGCCAATCTTCCACACCAGATTGATCCCATTACTATACAGAAAGACGTGCAGATGGATAAAAAATATTTCTACTATATCTGTGATTTGGATGATTCTCAAATGGACTTTGCCAATGCTGATATGTCTATACTGAAGAATACTCAAGCTGAAGGTCTAAAACAAATCCTTCCTAACATGAAGGTTCTGGTCAAGAGCCTCATAGAAACAGACAGAGGACTGGTGTATCGTTATCACGGCACGTCATCGGGTGTAACCAGGGATATCGCCTTTTCCAAAAAAGAACTCAACAGTATGTTATCAAAGATATAGTTGCCCCCTCCCAGCCTCCCCGAGGGGAGGAGATGGAAGAATGGTGAAGCAACAACAAAATTTGTTATATATGGGAAAAGAGAAATCAGTTGTCGTTATTTCACCTTACAAAGGGGATGGAAAGACAACATTAATAGAGACCATCTGTGGAATATCACTAATATGGTATCCATATGCCATTGCTACCGGTTTTACATGCAATAAGGCATTAGTAAGTTATAACGATATTGACATCTCTATCTATGAAGTTCCACAAATCACAAAAGACAATTCCAACATCTGGCATAAAATAGCAGAACTTTTACAAGATGCAGATTTGATTCTTTATGTGGTTGACAGTTCCGTTAAGATTGTCATGTCCGATATAGATGATTTTTTTGACATAGAAATCAATGATACGACTCTAAACGATCTGGTAATGTCAAAACGTCTTATCGTGTTTACAAAATGTGACAAAGAAGAAGAAATCTATGCTTATTGGAACAGCTTACCGAAAGAAGTACAAGAGGCACAAAATGGATTTTTGGAAGGATTAGAAGATGACTGGGTTCAATGTGCAAGTTTGTGGCTGAATATGAATATACAAAGTCTTGATGATATCTTTGAGGTTTCATGTAAAAAAAATATGGGAGAAATGGGAAAATTAAGAAACAGAATCATCAAACACCTTGAATAGCATTCAGCAAAAAAAGAAACGAAATAGAATAATCTATGACGTTCTTTATGATTCTATAAATGAAATACAACTGCCGATATGTCAATATTGAAGAATACTCAAAAGAAAAGATTGAAGCAAACCATCCTATACATGAAGGCTCTGGTTAAGTGCCTTGTTGAAACCGACAGAGGACTGGTGTATCGCTACCATGGCACGTCATCGGGCGTAACAAGGGATATCGCCTTTTCTAAAAAAGAACTCACTAATATGTTATTAAAAATATGAAACATTTTATTTATTTTATTTTGCTTCTTGCCTTGCTGGCCTCTTGTAAAAGCAAATGTAATTGTAAGGATTGCAGTTGTGCCACACAAAAGCAAACTGACGAGGATACTCTCTTGCTTGCAACCATTCGTGATAGCATAGCAATAATGGAGCGTGAGGTTTTGTTTGGAAGCTTCACGGAAGATGGTTTGTGTAATCCTTGGATCACTGAAAGCAATATATACAAATACATCTCATTTATAGATAGACAAAAAGAAAAAGTAGAGGGTAATCCCAATGCTGCAGAATTAATATCATGGATAGATTTCAGGAAAAAGGACGTGATAGTAAATCAAGGTGAAATTGAAGAGCTGGCATGGAGCAAGGAAAGCATCACAGTTAATGGTACGCAAATGAATTATAGGTTATGCGTTACCAATAAACACAAAGAAGAAAAACCATGGCTTGTAGTCATTCTGCATGGTAAACTGCCCCCAAACGAAAATCCGATGCATATCGGACAGGGGCATAAATGTATAAGGCATTATATGGATATGAAAGGAAAGAAATGCATACTTCTTTATCCTACAAGTCCAAATAGAAGCAATTGGGGAAATTATACGAACATGCTCAAACAGATGATAGATAGATATTCCGACGAAATAGACGTTTCAAGGATTTACATCGCAGGAGAATCAAATGGCGCAGTTGGTGTCTGGCAGATGATTGATAGATATGCCGATACATTTGCTGGTGCGATGCCTGTTGCTATTGATATATCCCGCAATGTCATGAATCATCCCAGTCTGCGTATGTGTATGACTCAGGAGCTTTCTCGAGATGCCAACAAGCAACTCATTACAGGCATGAGTAATAAAAGATTTGACTCTGTAGGAGACAATCATGGCTCATGTATCCAACATTCTTACACAACAGAAAGACTCGATTGGCTTTTTGAATAAGTTATGGTAATTAAAGACATAGCAAGAGAATATGCAATCTATACTCTTGAACGATTAATTATAGTTAAATAGAATAACCAACGTGAGGAATTATTTGTTGGAACGAATTAAAAATTGTACTTTTGTGAATTCGCTTATCAATTTGAATTGATATTGTCGCACACAGTTGTTATCTTTAATTCTCTATAAACATGACATACCCTCTAATATCAGAATACATAGAATCTATCAAGATGGCAGAAGATAATTTTGCCACTCTAACTAATCTCCGTCCAGTGCTCGATGATAATGGTAAGCCTGTCATGAGTAATGGAAATTTTGCAGTGGTGTTCAAAATGGAAGACATCAAGAACAACAGACTGTATGCAATAAAGTGTTTCACAAAAGACCAAGAAGGCAGAGAAAATGCTTACAGACTCATATCCGATGAGATGATGACATGTAATAAAAATTCATACATCTTAGATTTTAAGTATTTACGTAAAGAATTGTTTGTTGATTCAAACGTTACATTAGAAACTGAGTTCCCAATTGTAAAGATGGAATGGGTAGATGGATTAACATTAGATCTGTATATAAAGAAACATTCAAGAGAAGAAATATTACTGTCACAATTGACGTATAATTTCAGTCAGTTAGCTTTCTGGTTAGCAAATCAGCCTTTTGCTCATGGAGATTTAAAGCCTGACAACATAATTGTAAAGGATAATACAGATATTGTTCTTGTTGATTACGATGGAATGTTTGTTACAGGAATGAAAGGACAATGTGCAAGAGAAATTGGTTCTCCTAATTACCAACATCCAGAACGTACTACCAATATATATAATGAAAGGATTGATGATCTTGCCTTGACATCCATACTATTGTCAATAAAAATTGCGACAGTTGATTTTGATTTTTATACCAAATATTCAAGCAATGAAAGATTGATTTTTTCAAAAAAAGATTACGTTGATCCTTCTAATAGCATTGTTTTAAGGGAATTAACTACTATATGTAAGGATAATGAGTTTTGCAGGTTATTTGGTATCTTTATGTTTATATTAGCCACAAATGATCTATCATTAATAAAAACCAGTAAGTTGTTGTGCTTGGAATCGAAGCAGACAATAAATGATTGGCTTCACTATTTTCACGGAGTAGAATTAATCGAAGATAAAGAATTTGATAAAGCATTCAATGTTTTTCAATTGATCCTTAATGACGATTCCAAATACAAGCAAAATGCTTTGGGGTATTGCTATGCTAATGGCTTTATGGTAGAAAGGAATTCTGTGAAAGCGGCAGAACTATTCCTAAAAGCTGCAAAACAAGGTTTTTGGCCTGCAATGACTAATATCGGACATTGTTATCAACATGGTATTGGAGTTGAAAAGAATAAAGAAAAAGCAAGTTATTGGATTAATAAATGTAACGCATTAGGTGTCGGACCTTGTCAATGGACACTTGATTCTATAGTGTCATGGTGGGGTGCGTTTGATAGTCATTTGTTATCAAGGTCGGACGTTGAAGAGTTAGAACGAAAAGAATGGGAGGAGTACTATAATGTTACAACAAAGAAATTCTTTTTGGGTGTTAAAAACTTATAGTTATTAACGACTTTAATCAATATCATATATGACATTTCCTTTAATATCAGAATACATAGAATCTATCAAAATGGCAGAAGATAATTTTGCCACTCTAATTAATTTGCGTCCGGTGCTTGATGATAATGGTGAGCCTATCATGAGCAGTGGAAACTTTGCTGTTGTCTTCAAGATGGAAGATATTACGACAGACGAAGTGTTTGCAGTAAAGTGTTTTACAAAAGATCAAGAAGGACGCGATGAAGCATATCAGGCTATCGCAAAAGAAATGGAGAAGATAGAATCTCCTTATTTTGTCAAGATGCAATATCTCGAAAATGAACTATTTGTCAACTCGTCGGTTTCTTCAGAAGAAGAGTTCTCCGTTGTTGTCATGGATTGGGTTGATGGACTTACCTTAGACCAATATGTAAAGAAGAACATTGACGACAGATATGCATTAGAGTTATTGTCCTATTGTTTTTGTCAGTTGGCGTATTGGTTGGTACAACAACCGTTTGCTCATGGTGATTTGAAGCCAGACAATATCATAGTCCGCAATAATGGAATGCTAACATTGGTGGATTATGATGGTATGTATGTACCAGAGATGTTTGACCAGAAAGCGAGAGAATTAGGCTCGCCTAATTTTAGACATCCAAACAGAACAACAAGTGATTTTGATTCACATATAGATGATTTGCCTTTGGTATCAATTGCATTGGCATTAAGAATGATCTGGTTGGACAAGAAGTGGTTTGAAGAATATTCGGATTCTGAACACTTTATTTTCCAAGCATCCGATTTTGCAAACATTGTGCGCAGCGATGTTTTTCAAGAATTGTATGATTCCGTTTCTGATAGAATAACATTAGGATTGATAAATCTATTGTTGCTTGTTTGTAAGGAAAATGCAATTATAGAACGCGATTATAATAATTTTGTTTTTTATGCTCCTCCTTTACAAAATAAAATATATGAAGGTTTGTATGTACAAATGGCTAAGAATGGTAATTGGGAAATGCAAGCTTTGTATGGAGGAGCTCTTTGTCATGGTAGTATAGTTAAAAGACGAGAAGTCGAAGGAATAACTCTAATATATGATAGTATTAATAGAGGATGTATTAGGGCTTTGAACGTATTAGGAACCTGCTATAAAGATGGATATGGAGTATCTAAGGATTTAAGAAAGGCAACGGAATGGTACATAAAAGCTTCCAAAGAAGGCGATGCCATTGCACAAAGAAATATAGCTTCATGTTATGCAAACGGTGAAGGTGTTGAAAATGATGAATCTAAAGCTGTCAATATGTATTTTAGAGCAGCATTGCAAGGGAATCCACGAGCTCAGTGCGAGTTAGGTATTTGTTATTGGGGAGGTGATGGCGTAAAAAAAGATTATTATAAAGCTATGAAGTTCTTTGATAAGGCGGCAGGTCAAGGTTATGTAGAAGCTCAATATAATCTTGGTTTGTTTTACGAAGAAGGTTATGCTGTAAAGAAGAATATAGAAAAAGCTGTAGAATGGATTTCTAAAGCTGCGGAACAAGGTGATTCGGTTGCTCAATATAAGTTAGGAACACTTTACCTGAATGTAATAAAAGATTACCAAAAGTCAATTATGTGGTTTACAAAATCTGCTGACCAGGGGAATGGAATGGCTGTAGCAAAATTAATAGAACTGCAATGATAATAATAGAATCTCACAGAAAGAAACCTGAGAATATTTTAAAAAAATATCCTGGCGCTATACTTGCAGACGTGACAAGTCAAGCAAAAGATGCACTTGTCCAACTTAGTCCATTCTATCCACATGGAGGAATACCCGTACCATTTAGCGATGGTATGACTGCAACATGTGTAGAAGCAATATGGCAAGGACTAAAAGTGTTCGAGACAAGTGATATTGATACGACACTTTTCCAAAACAACACGATGCGCAACATGAAACGAACTGTAAGAAAGTTCGGAAAACCATTAGGACATAGAAAAGGTGTTCATGGAACAGAATTGCTTGGATATATTGAAGCACGTCATCAAATATATCTTCCTGCATATAAGTGGGTGCTTGAAAACAAAGTGCCACATATTATAGACAGATTGCGAGAAGCAAGTAAGACAAAGACTATAGTATTGCTTGATTATGCAACAAATTGTGATGTGGATGATCCTTCAAAACCTTTGTCCCATGCCTTTTTGGTGAAAGCATACGCAGAAGGCTTATATCCTTTTGGAACAGAAAGATACATTTCTCCTAAAGATAAGAAAGTAAAAGAATTGACATTGTTTGATGAATAACAAAGAACAAATATGAATAAAAAAGCAAATAGTAAGGAATATAAAGCCATTCTTGATAAGCATGGTATAAAGAAACTATATCATTTTACAGACCGTGATAATCTTGAGTCTATCATAAAGAATGGTGGATTGTATTCATGGGCTGATTGCGAAAAGAAAAACATTGACATAAAGAAACCTGGTGGTAGTGATACTTCAAGAAGCCTTGATGAACGTGATGGGCTGGAGGATTATGTAAGGGTTAGCTTCACTCGTCAGCATCCCATGATGTTTGTAGCTATGAAAGATGGTCGTATCAGCAATCCTGTGATTTTGGAAATAAATCCTGAGGTTATAGAATGGAAGGATACAAAGTATGCTGATATGAATGCGACAAAAACAGGAGCTAATGTTGGAGCTGACATAGATGACTTCAAATGTATTCATTTTGATTCTGTGAAAGCGAGAAAGCATTTTGATCTTGACGATGATGAACAGCAGTATTATCAGGCTGAAGTATTGGTAAAAAACTTCATCCCTTTAGAATACATTACTAATATTGGAAACTTTGGTATGCCTATACCTAATAAGCCATCAGCTTTAAAGATTAAAGATGCTTATACAGCACAGATAACTCGTAGTACTCCTACTGCATTCATTTTCCTCATCGACCAATCTGTATCTATGAAAGCGAAGACAATTTACGGCAAAGAGGAAATGTCTATGAGTGAAGCAGTGGCAAGAATCGTGAATCATCAGATTAATAATCTTGTTTTGCGATGTGTAAAATATAATGAGGTGCGTCATTACTATGACATTGCTGTTTTAGGATATGGAAAGGAAACTTATAGTGCATGGGGAGGAGAACTTGAAGGTCGTTATTTTGTTTCTCCAGAAGAGTTACGAGACCATCCATATAGAAAGATTATTACACGTGAAGAAGTAAGAACGCGTAAAGGTGTTTCTGTAAAAGAATTAGAGAAAGTGCAATGGATTGAGCCTCGATGCGATGGCTCTTGGACTCATGTACATAAAGCATTCAAAAAAGTACGTTCTTTGTTGGAAGACTGGATGGACGAACATAGAAATCAAGATTGTTACCCTCCAACAGTGATAAATATCACGGATGGAGTATTTAATGGAGAGAAAGAGGAAAATGTTCAGCAGTTGTGCGATGAATTGAAATCAATGCATACTAACGATGGAAATGTACTCCTTTTCAATATCCATATCCAACCAGGTAAAGGAAATATGACGGTATGTCCTGTGGATTCTGAAGAATTAAATGGAAATAAATATGGTGAGACATTATATGAAATGTCATCACTGCTGCCTACCCGTTATAACGAACCAATTTCCATACTTCGCGGTGACGCCTCAATAGAGAGACATAAAGCTATGGCAGTAAATACAGATATGTCAACATTAATTCAACTTATGGACATAGGAACACCTACTAACATTAGTCAAAACATATAGAATGATGAGTCATAAAATTTGGTGTAAGTCTATTGGTAAGTTTGAAATACCACCTGTCACAAATGAAGATTGTGCATATATTGATAGAAATAATACTATCATTGCAGTATCTGATGGTGCTGGAGGTGGAGGAGTTTTTGCAGACAAATGGTCACAGTATCTTTGTGAACATTTGCCTGTAAAACCTATATGCTCTTTCGAAGAACTTGATAATTGGATAGAAGGTATATGGGAACCTTTCTACAATGAATGTGAACAGATAGCAAGAAACGAAGGAGGATTATTCTTACAGAAATTCTATGATGAAGGTTCGTTTGCTACATTATCTGTAGTATGGATAGTAGAGAATAAAGCTTATTGGATGGCTTATGGAGATAGTACAGTATTTCTATATCTCAAGAATAGTGATAAGTTAATTTCTTCTATAACAGACTTAACGGATTACAACAAGGCACCATATCTTATTAACAGTAAGGATCCTTTAGATGAACATGGATTTAAATCTGGTGTGTTTGATTTAGAAAAGGATGCTATATTGTTCTGCGCGAGCGATGCTATTTCTCATTATATATTAATGATGTATCAATTAACCCATAAAATAGAACACAAAATCAGCATAGAAAATGCTATAAATGCGAATACTAAAAATTCTAATTACATCCGTATGGCTTTGAGTGTAAATGACAAGACATATGAGGATGTGTTGATTGGACTAATAAAAGCAAGTAAGCGCATTGACTTTTTTAGCAAATATATAAAGCGACTATATGATACAAACCTGATTGCTTCTGATGATTATTCTATGTCTATTATTAAGTTATAATTACAGAAAAATGATGCTTGCACTTTATATCATATTAGGAATTGCGCTTTGGGCGGCGTATGCTTGGGTTGTAGGTTGGATTCACGATAAACTTGAGTATAAACGCAAGGATATGAATGGGGAATTTGAACATCATAAGACTCATCCTTCCGCAAAGAAATATCAAGGTGAAGAACACGAATGGAATCCTTCTTTTGCTCTGGAGCATAGCGGAGTGTTGTTGTTCAACATTCCATTTGAGCCAGAGGAAAAGGAAGTGTTCTATCTAGAGAATGAATATGATGAGGATGCAAACAGGTATGTAAAGGAGAACATAGAATACATCAGAGGAAGGTTTGCAGAAAAAGGATTCAGTTTTGTTTATCTGCCAGACTTGAAGGTTAGCAGGGATATTATGCTTTCATCCATACAATATCATAATCCGCAGGGATGTGATGTTGCAGAGGATGAGGTAAAGGACAGTGACGGATTGCCAAGTAACTTCCTACTGAACTATATGCTTCATCCGGAGAACCGCAAAAATATAAAGACCGGCTTTGCGTGGTATGGTAAGTATTGGGAATTAAAAGGTAGTGGAAAAAGATGGTATCAGTTTGACTATATCTCCTTTGTTGGTAAGGAAGCCTTGGATAACCCAGAGTCTTTGTTTGAGGAAATACTTAGCGAGATAGGAGCGACCCGCTCGTTTAAGAGTGGTTATTATTCTATAGAGGAACCAGAAGAAGATGAGTCGGCAGATCAATATTTTGACGAGGAGATGAAGAAGGTTTTGGAAGAAGTGCGGGCGAAGCTGGATGCGATAAGATTGAAAGGAATAAGCGAGGCTGTCATTGCAAAATATGTGCAACCAAGACCTGTGCTGAGTCATATCAGAATAACAAAGGATTTCCATATCTTCCTTGATGATTATGATGGCATAGAGATAAAGATGGAGCCTCTGGTGAAGGCTGTGTATATCCTGTTCCTACGTCATAAGGAAGGAATAGCATTCAAAGACCTTGTGGATTATCAGGTAGAACTGGAACTTATATATCGTGCCATCAAAAATAAATGTAATGATATTGACGCGAAGTTGACAGACAAACAATTTACTCCGATAATAAGCGAGAACATCAAGAAACTTACCAATCCTTTCGAAAATTCTATCAACGAGAAGTGTACGAGGATAAAGGAGGCTTTCATTAGTCATTTCCACGAGTCAACAGCCCGCTTCTATTTTGTACAGGGAGGAAGGACATGTAATAAAAGTATTGATATTCCGCAGGACTTAATAATATGGGAGGTGTAGGTATGAGATATGAAACATTATGTAAACTGGAAAGAATAACGGATGCACTAAATACAGTCAACTATGGCATTGGTATGGTGTTGGGAGCAATAATATTTGGTCCATTTTATCTTATAATAAAAGGCTGGGAGTGGTGTCGGGAAGATGGACTCTTCCTCTTTCGAAAACATATTCTCCGAAAAAACATCCGTTCAAGAAAAGAGAAAGAGGAGTTTAGGGAAAAACTGGGAACAAGAGAAATAGAAATGGGCACCTTACCTCATTCACCTGAAAAAGCGAGGACATATAATAGTAGGATAGGAGTACCAGAATACTTTTTCTATGAGGAGAGAAAGCATGTCATCCCCATTACTTCCGTCGTATATGTGGAGAATGTATACAATGAGAAAATGCACCAATTCTTCGATAGGAATAAAGATAAGTTGGATAAATGGATTGCATGGCATGGATGGAATATTGAGTTCATAGATAAAGATTTAATCAAGGAAGATATGTTTTTTCCGCAAGACTATGACACGGAATTCAAACATGGCTTTCTCTGGTCTACAGGAACAGCATCCTGGGATCCTGAATATAAAGTGTTTGGTGAAATACATTGCTATTTTGAAATAACTCCAACATCAGATGAAGATATCCTTGCACAGATGAATGCCATGATGTCAAAGATTTATCTTACCTTTGATTTCTTTCTTATTTAGTTTTTAATTATCGCAATATGAAGAAATTTCCTGTTTTTATTATCACGTTTTTCCTGGGGGTGGGATTGTATCTCTGCCTCTCGAACAAGACTGATGAAGAGAAGAAACCTGAAATAAAAGAGAAGCCGGACACATTGTCGTATGTAGGGAACGGCATTTATAACGAGGCTTGTCAGAAGGAGAAGATGATGACTGAAAGGGTCTATCCTGAATGCCCTTCGGACATTGATGCTGAGATGTACGATTTGATGCTTGCCATCCTGGACGGGCAGGATTATTATGTTGACATGGAGCATTACTGGAGGCTGAAGCACACGGTGCATATGCAGGAAACAGACAGTCTAGATATGACAAACGAGAGAGAAATGGCTGCCAGATATAAGAAAGAAGTGAATACAGAAGGTAAGAACTATACCGCGGAACATATATCTTCTCCTGCGATAAGGAACATAGCAAAGTCTATGATAAAGGAATTGCAGAAGTGCTTCAATACTCCGGAAGAAAAGTATTCCGATACTTACAATATGAATGTTGCAATGAGTAGGGTGGAGAAAATGTATAGGTCAACAGCAGCATATAAGCGCCTTGGCTCTTTCGATGAAATAGACAGATATACTGAGCGATTCTTTTCTTTGCTGAAGGATTCCAGCTATAGCAAAGACGCGGTGATAGTAAAGATAAGGAACACCAACAAAAAAGAAGACGATCCAAAGGCAATTGTCGGATTGCAGGAGATGATGGATTCTGGGAAATACAACGAATGGCTGCCGATGGTATGGTGGCGATGGCGCTGTATGGCAGGCTTGTGTTATGGCAGTCCATCGAAGGACGGGGCTATAGCCAACTGGTTCTATAATGAGTATAGGATAAAGTGCTATAATACAATCCTCAGACACTTGAAGAAGAATCCCACGGATGCAAAGGCAAAGGTTTCTGCTTTATTGTTGCTAGAGAAGTCTGACATTACGTTATTTGGTACATTCCCTTATGGCAATCAATTGATTTCAGAAGACTTTTTTGAATGATACAAGTTGTCATTATCATTCTCTCTTTTTTCTTCTTGCATCACATCATAATTTCTTTTGTATTCGCACACAAAAAAACAATCAGCAAAATAATCGACTGACTATTTTGCTGATTGTGTCTAATTATCGTGCTCTAATTCTATATTTCCATTATCTGCTCTATGGTGAGTCCTGTTACATTAGCTATTTGTTCTGCAGACATTCCAGATTTCTTCAGGTTCATAGCTATCTGTAATGCTTTCTGCAACTCGCCTTCTGCTCGACCTTTCCGTAGACCTATTACTTCGCCTTCAGCGCGACCTTCAGCAATACCTTCGTTCTTGGCTGTCTCCATCACGCTAAACCAGTCGCGGAGATTCTTTAAGCTCTCCTCGTAATTCAGACGTTCAACAGGTGTGAACTTTGCTATCTCTGCCTGCTCAAAAAGACGCTCGAAGACTTTCTCCTGAAGTACCTTTGGACGCTCGAAAAGCTTTGGGAGATGCTTCATTGCATAAAGCCAGCGATCATTAAGGGTCGCAAGCTCATCTTCCTTCTTTAAGAACTTTGGCATTTCGAGATATACGAAGGTAAGCTTGTCATAGAATACTTTGCCATTTTCTATCTCAGTTAGCTTAACGGTATGTCGATAGTCTGTAGAATCCTTGTCCTCATCAAAGATGAAGTTGAGGATGCCTACGCAATATATGCGACCAAGTTTGAAGTTCCAGTCACCTTTCTCTGCGTACTCGCGGATTGGGAATGTGGAATAGAAGACACTTCGATCTTTGAAGAAGTCCTGACGTGCATTCTGCATCTCGACGATGAACTTCTCTCCGTTCTCATTCTCGCAATACACATCAAACACAGCCTTTCGCTCTATATTGATATTGCCGAGTTGTTCTGGATTCTTATATGAAAGATCCTTGATGACCTCCTGACCATCAAAAAGTGAATTGAGGAAACTGATCAACAATTCCTTGTTGACCTCTGTTCCAAACAACTTCTTGAAAGCGAAGTCGGTATAGAAATTCACATATCTTTCTTGCAGATCAAGTGTACACATATTACTATATAGCTGATATTTTTTGCAAAAGTAAGAATTATTTCCTTAACAACCAAATAATCTCTATCTTTTTTCTTCTCACATCACATCATAACTCCTTGTGTACTCGCGCGCAAAAACAACAAATCCGCAAAACTTTCTTGCGAAAATCTTACGGATTTGTTAGCTTTTGTGATTTTATTATTTCTTATTTTGAGAAATAAGTGTCGCGCAGAGGCTTGATAACTTTTTTGCCGGTGAGCTCGATGGTGTCCTGAAGACGGATGTCGCGAGAGGAAGCACCGATTTTAACGATGAACTTACCTGGGGCGATATTCCATTGTCTGCCTTCATAGTAGCCGAACTGCTCGGTGGCGAGAGTGCATGTTACCTTGCGTGTCTCGCCTGGCTTGAGGCTGACGCGCTTGAAGCCCTGAAGCTGGATAGGGCGAACCTTTTCGTTGCCTGCAGGAGAGAGATAGATTTGTGCTATCTCGTCAGCAGCCATCTTGCCAGTGTTCTTCACATCGAAGGATACCGTTACCTGCTTGGAATTGGTGGCGATGCTGTTGTTGCTGACCTGCATGTTAGAGTATTCGAAGGTTGTGTAGGAGAGTCCGTAACCGAAAGGCCATGCGATGCGTGGGTCTTCCTTGTCTGAATAGTTATAGCAAATAGGTTCCTTTATCTCTACGTTAGGATAGCTTATGCTGAGTTTCGCAGAAGGAGAGACATTGCCAAGGAGGATATCAGCAACGGCATTACCGCCTTCCTCGCCAGGATACCATGCCTGAACGATGGCAGCACACTTGTCTGCAATCTCTGAGATAATCTGTCCGCGACCACCGAAGACAACGAGAACGACAGGCTTGCCAGTAGCGATGAGCTGCTTCACATACTCCTCCTGACGACCAGGAAGCTTCATGGTAGGGCGCTCACGGTTCTCTCCGCAGAGCAGAACATTCTCACCCATAGCAGCAATGATGATGTCGCTCTCGGAAGCAAGTTTAAGAGCCTCAACGGTATCTATCTTCTCTGGCTGTGGCACCTTACGGTCGAGGATAGCTCGCATCCATTCAGCACGGGAGTCACCACCATCCTCAATCCATGTCTCTACAATTTCGGTCCAATCACAGCCGCAAGAGTAGGCTATCTCAAAACTTGTATCTTGTACCTTGTACCTTGTATCTTTATTGTTTGAACAAGCGTTTTCCAAACCTTCCTTGAGAGTGACAATCTTTGGACAAAGACCATCTTCTGTCTTTCTCTGCCAGAAGAAACGCATCGAGTTATAGGTGTAGTCGCCGAGCATAGCCCACATGGAGTTGGCGTTAGGACCGGTGAGGAAGAGTCTCTTCTTTGTATCTTTAATGTTGTAACTTGTATCTTTATTATTACATGTAGAACTATTTGCAAGCGGAAGAATGCCATCATTCTTCAGAAGGACGATAGATTGTGTAGCCATCTTGTATGCCGTCTCACGCTCTTCAGGAGTGTCGAAGACGATATGCTCCTTGGAATACATCTTAGGATTCTTATCGAGAAGACCTACGCGAGCCTTGTATAGAAGGACATGCTTGACTGCTTCCTCGAGTGTCTCTTGCTTAACAAGACCACTGTCAATGGCTTTCTGCATATCTGCATAGCACTCTCCGCGAGGGAAATCAACATCATTGCCAGCATTGATGGCTGCTATGCCACGCTGAAGGTTGGTCTCATAACCTGGTACCTGATCGATAGCTGTATAGTCGCTGACCATCATACCATCGAAATGGAGATAGTCGCGAAGTATGCCTTTGATAATCTCATCGTTTACTACGCAGTTAGTGCCATGAACAGCATGATAGCCAGTCATCACAACCTTGCTGCCAGCAAGACGTATCATGGTTTCGTGAGGAAGGAGAATCTCCTCCATAAGTTCCTTCTCTTCTGCATCGCCACCGCCACCATAGCCGAGGAAATGCTTGCTACATGTGCCTACGCCCTTGCGAAGATCGTCCTGCTGGAGTCCCTTTACGAATGCAGTACCGAAGGTGGCAGAGAGGTATGCATCCTCTCCGTAAGACTCCTCAAGACGATTGAAACTTGGAGTGCGGCATACATCCACCATAGGAGAAAGAGAGAGAAGACATCCTATCTTGCGTGCTGCCTTACCTGTCTGCAATGCCTTAAGCTCTGCCAACTCAGTATTGAAGGAACATGCCATTCCTATCTGCTGAGGATAGACAGTTGCATAGCGTGTCGTTACGCCTGTAAGTACCTCCTCGTGGAATAGGGCAGGGATGCCACTTGGGGTGTTGTTGATAAGCCAGTCCTGCATTACTGCCACACGATCACGAATCTCATTAGGGTCGCAACCCATCTGACTCGCAAACTGTGAGAAATGACCGATGCCGTTAGACAGTTCAGCACGACACTTTGCGCTGTCGAGTTTTCCGTCTTCTGTGAAGTAGTCGTTGAGATAGGTGCCTCGCAGTTGTGCGATACGCTCCTCTTGTGTCATCCTCTCATAGAGGTTATTAACCTGTTCTTCCATGGATAGTTCTTTTACGTTGCATCCCATTAACAACAGGGAAGCAATGATTGAAAATAGAAATAAATGATATTTATACATAAATTAAATATGAGAAGTTCTTAATACCCCACAAATGTAACTATTTCCCCTCTCCTTTGGGGGAGGGGATTAAGGGGTAGGGCTAAATAATAATGGCAACGCATAGTAAAGATACTGGTTGATGTCACCATAGTAATGTTCTCCGTTCTGCTTCATAGAGAAACGCAGGTTAGCATTCTCCGACACCTTCCCTTTTGCCACCGTAGCATCATAGCGGAAAAGAGGAGCGTGGGCATCGAGTGCCTTTATGAGAGTCTTTTCTGGAGTGCCAGCGATGTCTTTCGTGCCGGAATAAGCATAGACTTGGAAGTCATTCTTGAATGGAGACGTAGAAATCATTTCGTTGATCCAGTCGGCAGAATAGTCGAGGGATAGCTTGTTGCCCTTATCATCGTATGTCCAGCAGTCACCGCTCAATGGAATGTAATACTTAACAGCATTTATTCCGTATGCGAGCTGATACCATGTGCTGAGTGCTCCCATAGAGAAACCACCATAGGCACGATGCTGTCGCGAATTGGTAACGGCGATGCTATCCTTTCCTGAGAGGTAAGTGCGATACGCATTCTCTACGGCAGGGATAAGGTCGTTCTGCAGTTCGCTATGGAAATTGCGAGTCATGGCAATGGCATCTTCCATCTTGTTGGCACCGATGTTCTCGTCATCGTCATAGAAGGTAGGAGCAACAACGATGATAGGTTCCATCTTTCCCTCTGCGATAAGATGGTCGAGGACGTTGCGCAGAGGCAACCAATCCTTTGGAGGAGTGAGGAAAGAAGTGGTGTTGTCACCGCCGCCATGCATGAGATACAGCACGTTATACTTCTTTTTCTTGTCCTTCGCATTGTAGCCGTAAGGGAGATAGACACGGGCACGCTTCTGCATCTTTGTGCCATGACGGAGAGCCGTATAGTTGAACACCTCTATCTTACCCTGCTTGTCACAAGCCTGGCGGATATAATCAGGGATAGGCTTTATATCCTGAATGGTAGATTCATAGTCGTAGGCATCAACAACCTTCCACACTTTCAGCCATATCTCACCATTGGCACCACCAGAAGGGCGACAGACATAGATGCCATTATTCAGCCATGCATATTTACTGTCCATAGGTGCCTCAAAGCGTGGCGATGTGTAGAAATAGTTGGCACCCACCTGACCTCCACGAGGGGAAGGATCATTGGCAATCATACCTACATTGCGTACATGGATATTAATGCCATCGTTTGTACGGATGCAATAGATAGCCTCAAGATCGGTGCGGTTATACTCTGCGTTCTGCAACTGATAATCAGCGCCGCCACTGAGTACCTCACCCTTGATGCGTGGTCCCTCGAAGGTTCCACCTGTGATAGGGATGACGAAACGATTTCCCTTCACGGTCTTTCCTACACCGAAGGCACCATCTATCTTCACCTTCAGTTCCATGATATACTCTAATGCTGGATTGTCATTCTGAGCAAAAATGCGTGTGAGAGATGGTGTAAAGAATAGTGCTCCCACCAAGAGTATTGCAAATTTTAATTTATTCTTCATAATTAGCGATAAGTTATAAATAGTCTTGTTTACTAGGGTGTAAAATACATAATAAAGATTTTCATCCCAATTTTACAAACAATTTTTATCAGATTTCTGAGCGCAGCGAAATTATAAAATTTTGCCATTCAGTATTTTAAGCGAAGATTATTTCCAGATTTTTATTTTAGATTTTAAAAATCCCAGTTAAAAATCAGAAAGAAAATCTAAGCTAAAAATAATAAGACGAGTTTTATTTTGTGATTCGGCTAACGCCGAGAAATCAGGTAAAAATAGGAAGAAAAAATCTAAAGAAA
>JAZQOH010000019.1:0-8507 GCA_045627725.1 Prevotella sp.
TTGCTTCGCCATATGTTTGGTATAGGTTTGTGAAGATTCAACGAAAGTTGAGTTATTTCACCATTACTAATATTCTATTTTTTCAATGAGATAATGTTGATTCCTCGAAAATTATCGCATCAATAGTATACTTAAAACAAAAATCACCAATCACCTTCGTCGTATCCATGCCTGTAACCTTCCTGGTATGTACGACTTGTGTTTCTGCCAGGATCGTAGCCGCCACGACTTCTTGCATTTCCACCATCGCGAACGCCTCTCGCATAGTCATCTCTGCTCGAACTGCTTGTGTCTTTTTTTGATGATCTACTTGAAGAATTTCCTGTGGAGGTACAGATGATGGAGGTTTTGTCCATAATTGTTTCCCTGACAACTGGAGTTATGTATGTCTGTTTTATACGCACAATAATTTGAAGCATCGGTTGCAAAGGTAATAAAAAATGTTGATTTTGAGTTATGCATCTTGCTGTTTTTATGAAAAAGAATCAAAAAAGGAGTGCTGAAGATGAAAGTTTATGGGGGGAAACCTTGCATTTCGTGGGAAAAATATGTATCTTTGCACCGTTATGAACAGAGAACAGCAAATAGTAAGAACAGGATACGCAGGGACTCTCTCATGAGATGGAATGCTTATGGACTCTTTGTCCCTTGTCCGTCAGCTGTTGATTGCCTTTCTGCTCACTTCCTTGTTCTCAATGATTGCCAATGCCATAGGCAAACATTATTTCCTGACGAGCAACTGGCTGATACTCCTTGTGCTTACTCCATTCTCCGTAATGCTCTTTGCGTTGAGCTACATCGGTTTCACACGCGATTTCACCTCGGGACAGTCGCATAAAGAAGACGATGATACCCCCAGAAGATGTAAGTGAGGTGTCCATAGGGAAGCAGCTGGAAGATTTGATTGATATCATTGGTGTCAGAATAGAGAGTGGGATGCTCTATCTCTGATTACGTCAACGGCAAGAGAGTGGAATATGTCCAGCAACGATTGCTGCAAGCCGACAGCACTTGCTTGTCCTTTGATTTCCTGAGATACCCAGGGATGGCGAGCAATCAACAATAGGAGGAGATAAGTAGCAGTAAAAGGGCTGAACTCTCATCGTTGAGGACAGATCGTAGAGTCTTCATGCCTGTCTGGCGCTGTGCTTTCACGGAGTTGAGGGAAATGTTCAGGACTTCAGCAATCTCTATGTTCTTCTTCCCTTCCATGATAAGTAGGAAAATGTCACGCTGGCGCGGTGGAAGAGCATCTATGGCATCAAAGAGCATCTCATACACTTCTTCACTATCGAAAGTATGGGGTGCTTCCTCTGCTATATCATGAAAATCACCAGTTCCATTGAGCTGATTTTTTTTCCTGCGCCGATCTATAGCCTGATTGCGCACGACAGAATAGAGATACGACTTGAGATGTGCGTCGGTGTCAAACGTAGGACGCTTCTTCCACAAGTTGAAGAAGGCATCCTGAACGGCATCCTCCGCCTCGTCCTGTCTGCCGAGAAGTGGAAAGGCATACGCCACCATCACCTTATAGTAACGGCTATAAAGTGCATCCATTGATTTGTCATTCCACTGACAAATTATGTTAGTTAGGGCGTTGTCTTGTTTCATTTTGTCTGCAAAATTAATAAAATAATTGTTTTTTTCATATTTTTTCGTCAAATAACTAATACCTTTTGTCGTTTTTTTCGTATTAGATTAAATTTTAATATTGAATTTCTATGACGAAGAAAGAGATAAACAGATTGATGTGTAACCATCTTTTGGGCATGAACAGCGCGGAGGAAGAGAACCTTCTGTGCCAGAATGTCGATGCCGACGAGATGCATGTCATGGAGCAGGCAGAAGGATTTGCCTTGCGCTATAAGGCTTATGCCAATGCAGATGTTGATAAGGCGAAGGAGAGAATGAAGAAGACCCTCACCCAGCTCCCCATTAAAGGGGAAGGACATTTATCTCTCTTTATGAAGATTGCGGCTTCGCTTCTGTTCCTCATCGCAGTAACAGCCATTTGGCTATATGACTACTCGCGCACCACACCGCCTACTCTTTCTCCTGATATAGTGGAGATTATGGAGGCCAAGACTCTCCCCAGCCCTCATTATAAGGGAGGGAGATTTAGAGAGGGGCTGAGAGCGAGGGAACATTTCGGTGCTGTCGTTTCCCCTATGACCGAAGACGATATCAAGCCCTATATGCTCAGCGTGAGTGAGGTGGACGATCTCCTTGCATCCAACAAGATAGAGACCAGCAGAAACAAGGAACACTGGCTTACATTGAGCGACGGAACGGTGATACACCTTAATAATAATACGCGCGTGATATATCCAGAGAAGTTCCCTCTCTTCGGAAAGCGCGAGATAGTCATTGAGGGATCAGCATACGTCATGGTGGCGCATTCCGAAAAGCGACAATTTGTGGTGCATACCCCACAGAGTGACATCATCGACTATGGCACGGAGTTCTACATCGAGGCACCATCCCATCATGATGCAACGACGGTAGTGCTTCTGGAAGGATCCATAGGAGTGAAGCCTCAGGGAACGGACAAGGAGAGAAAGCTCGTGCCTGGCGAGAGGGCTATCATCCATAACGACGGCATCAAGAATGTGGAGAAGACAGACCTTGAAGAGTATCGTGCATGGAATACCGGTAAGTTCTTCTTCCAGGACAAGACGATGGCAGAGATTATGCAGGTGCTCGGCAGATGGTATGATCTCCGTGTCGCCTTTACCACCGACGAGATACAGCAGAAGAAGTTCTCTGGCAACTTCGATCGTTTCGACGATGTATATAGCATCATGGATGCCATCTCCTCATTCATCAATGTAGAGTATAATATCTACAACGGTACAATCACGATAAGCAACAAATAACATACAATCATTAACTTTAATCAAACAAAAGATGACAAACAAAAGCAGAAATCTCAGGAAACTAATGCTGGCATTAGTGCTTGTCCTGATGATGCCTCTCGCCGTCATGGCACAAGGCAATCTCAGCAAGCCTGTCAGCATCAATGTGAAGAATGCTACTGTAGAAACCGTACTGAAGGCAGTGCAAGAGCAGACTGGTCAGAACTTCTTCTACAGTTCTGATCTTGCAAAGACATGGCCAAAGGTCAGTGTCAATGCTACGAAGAAAACCGCCAAGCAGGTACTTGACGAAGTGATGCCTCTCATCTCATGCGAGTATGAAATGAAGAATGGCATTGTGAACATCACCAAGCAGAAAGTCTCAGGCAAGATGCGCAAGGTGAGCGGTAAGGTGTATGACACTGAAGGTCAGCCACTCGTTGGCGTTCCTGTATGCATCGGCGAGAGTCGTGTATGCACCATCACCGATGCTGAAGGCTTCTACACCTTCGACATCCCTGTGGAGAAGACAACGCTGAAGTTCACCTACGTAGGTATGGAGAACGCATACGTTGACATCGTGGCAGGCAATGGCAACGTGAAGAAAGACATCACCATGCATTCCGACAACACTCTCGATGCCGTGATGGTGACAGGTTATCAGACAATCTCTCGCGAGCGTGCAACCGGTTCCTACGACATCCTCAATCAGAAGGATCTGGAGAAGCCATCTGTTTCCATCGCAGAGCGCCTCGTAGGTACCGTGGCAGGTGTAGCCACCACTCTTGATGCCAACGGCAACGTTTCTCTCGCCATCCGTGGTCAAGGTACCTTGATGGCAAATGCAAGTCCATTGCTCGTTGTTGACGGTTTCCCTATCGAGGGCGGTCTTTCTTCCCTCAATCCTAACGACATCGAATCCATCTCCGTACTAAAGGATGCTGCGGCAGCAAGTATCTGGGGTGCAAGGGCTTCCAATGGTGTAGTAGTAGTTACCACCAAGAAGTCTGGCAACAAGGGATTGAAGGTGGAGTTTAGCACTTCAGTAAAGGTCGGCAGTAAGACCGATATGGACTATCTCCGCAACTATGCATCATCTGCAGATGCTGTGGAATATGAGAAGTCCATCTTCGGCAAGTATGGCAACACCGCTATCAGCAATAGCCTTTCATTCAGTAACTTCAAGACCCAGCAGGGATGGTATGTAACCTCGGCTGGCATTCTCTATAACCAGTTTAAGAATGGAGTAATCAGCGAGTCGGAAATGAATGCCGGTCTTGCAAAGCTTGCTGGTCAGGATAATACGAGCCAGATAGAGGATAATCTCCTTCAGCGCCCTGTATATCAGCAGTATAACCTTGCAGTTTCTGGTTCAAACGATCGTATGGACAACTATGTGTCATTCATGTACAATCATGACACAAGCCGTTTCCAGGAGACTGCAAAGAAGAACTTCCAGTTCAACTATCGCGGAACGGCACACCTCTACAAGTGGCTCGACCTCAACCTCGCCGCTATGGTGAACTATGCTGACGGCAAGAACAATGGTGTGTCTGCCGGAGATATCCGTAGCCTTGCTCCATACGACATGCTCGTGGATGCCAACGGCAATCCTACCGACCTCGGTCACTACAAGCACTACACTCCTCTCATGGATGCCATGGTGCCATCGGAGAAGTTCCCTTACAGCGATTGGAGCTATAACCCAATCACGGAGATGAAGAACCGCGACCTTCGCAACAAGGCTCTCTCTACACGTCTCCAGGCTGGTCTTACATTCAAGATCATAGAGGGTTTGACATTCGACACGAAGGTGCAGTATGAGCGCATCCAGAGCGACAATCGCAACCTCTTTAACGACAAGACATACTATGTGCGCAACCTCGTGAACACCAACAGTTCATGGAACAATGGCGCGACCGTGACACAGAATATTCCTTCGGGCAGTATTCTCAATGAGTCGAAGGCCGTATATGAGAACTACTCATTCCGCAATCAGCTGTCATTCTCCCGTATCTTCAACGAGGTGCATGCAGTAAACGCGGTTGCTGGCATAGAAATAAGCCAGTATAAGACCAACACTACATACAATGCTCCTTCCTATGGCTATGATGACGACCACCTGACCGTGGGCAACCTCTCGGCAACGAGCATCAAGAACTGGATCGGCAACACCGTTGGTCTTGACTATAAGAACAGCTACGGATATCATCTCGATCGCTATTTCTCTGCCTTTGGCAATGTGTCATATACCTACAATGACCTATACACCGCATCCGTTTCACTCCGTACCGATGCCTCAAACTTCATCGCAGAGGATTCAAGCTATCGCTATTCTCCATTCTGGTCAGTGGGCTTGAGCTGGAACATGCATAAGGAAAAGTTCATGCAGGATGTCACCTTCATCGATCAGTTGCGCCCTCGCATCACATACGGCTCGAACGGTAACTCCGACAGTTCCACGTCCACCACACCGCTCATCGCCCTCAACGGCTATAACTCATTCAGTGGAGAACTTCTTGCTTCCATATCTTCAAAGGGTAACCCAACGCTCCGCTGGGAGAAGACCTACACCACCAACATAGGTGTTGACTTCGCCATGTGGAACCATAAGCTCTTCGGTAAGATCGACTACTACAGCAAGCAGGGTGAGGATATCTTCGGCAAGGTGACAATCCCTATGGTGAACGGTAGTCGTCTGGAGACCTTCAACAATGCAAAGATCTCCAACAAGGGTATTGAGATCATGCTCGGTAGTCAGCTCAACATTACCAGAGACCTCCAGTGGAATGGTTCGATGACCTTCGCCTACAACAAGAGCAAGGTGAAGAGCCTCTACAACAACAGCCTCGCCTACTATGACATGGTGAAGGGTGGATCAAACTTCCATGTCGAGGGCTATGCAATGTCACCAGTATTCTCTTATTCCTACGGTGGCGTGCAGAACATCGGCACGGAGACGAAGCCTGTGATGAAGCCTGTAGTAAATCTCATTGACGGTGAGGTGATGCCTTTCGGCGGTACCACAACCGTTGAAGGTCGCGACTTCCTCGTATATCAGGGCACTACCGTTGCTCCTTACAACATGGGTATGACACATGAGTTCTCATACAAGGACTTCGACCTTTCATTCACTCTCGTTGGTAAGTTCGGCCATAAGTTCCGTAGCACCACGTTCAACTATGCAGGTCGTGGCGGTATTCCTAACAAGCTCTACGGCGACCTCCAGAACGGCGGTGTCGCACCAATGCCTCTGCAGGACAGCGACAACCTCAATGACTGGAGCATGGCACAGTATATGGACTATACCGTTAAGAATGCAAGCCATGTGCGCATGCAGGAAGTCACCTTCAGCTATAACCTTCCTCACACCATCCTCAACAAGATCGGCATGAACCGCCTCACATTCTATGTGCAGGGCAATAATCTGTTTACCATCAAGGCTACAGACGAGGATCCAGAGTTCCACTATGGCAATCTCCGCCTACAGTCAAGTTGGACATTCGGTCTGAAACTTGGTTTCTAACACATGTAAGCATCAATAAAAAGAAAACAATTATGACAATAGATATAAAGAAAATAGGAATGATGGTTGTCGCTGCGCTTGCTCTCACATCCTGCGACGACTATCTGGACGAGGCGCCAACGAAGAGCAGTGGCACCACGATAACCAAGGTAGAGGAACTCAGCGCTCTGCTCAACAGCATGCACCTGGAAGGCGTCATCGAATATAACATGCCTGCCATCCTTTCAAGCGATGCGTATGCAGTGAACACCACATATTATGACATGGGTCTCTCCCTCCTCTCCACATCATCAGAGGCTTATCAGTATGCTTGCTGGGAGATGCAGCATACGGAGAACGAAAACGAAAAGGTGTGTTTGTGGAACCAGGACTATCAGCGTATCTACACCGCAAACCTCGTTCTCGCTTCTGTTGACAAGGTAGAAGGTAGTCAGGCAGAAAAGGAACTCGTGGCACAACGTGCTCATCTTGTTCGTGCATACAACTATCTCGATCTCGTGCAGTATTACTGTATGCCTTACGGCGAGAAGACACTCAACGAGCCAGGTCTGCCTCTCAAGGCTACCACAAACTATGAGGAAGACTTCTCCCGTGCATCCCTCGCTGCAACATACGACTTCATCGAGAAGGACATCCTGGAGGCATTGAAGCTGAAGGAACCTCTCATGAAGGATGACGTACGTCAGGATTGGACGGAGACAGGCGCTCTTGCCAATGCCGTTGCCGCACGCTTCTATCTCCTCAAGGGCGACTATGCCAAGGCACAGCAGTATGCAGAGGGAGCCCTCGCATTCGGCGATGACCTTATGGACTATAACGCTGGCGATGAACTGAAACTCGACATCAAGCAGACCATCAACTGGGATACATTTGAGATTATCGAGGAGAAGTCTTCTTCTTTCCTCTCTGGATCTACGAGCAATGACATGGTGGCAAAGCTTGACCGTGCCTACTATCTTCGTAAGAACTACTATGTAGGTGATGTATATTACTGGGGCGTTCCAAGTCAGAAGCTCATCGACTCATACAACAAGACCTACGACCAGCGCTACATCCACTTCTTCTATCCACAAGGACAGAAGCTCTACTATTTCGGCATGTATGCAACGTTCTTCTTCGTTGACGTTCCTGGATATTTTACTTTCGACAGCCAGTATAGCAATGCTCCTAACGTGGCAGAGATGCACCTCATCCGTGCTGAGGCTATGATTCGTCAGAACAAGGTGGAGGAGGGTATGAAGGTGCTCAATACCTTCCGCGCAAAGCGTATCAAGAGCAATGCACCTGAGAATGTCCTCAACCTGTCTGCTTCAAATCAGCAGGAAGCTGTGCAGTGTGTTCTCGACGAGCGCTTGCGCGAGTTCCCATTCTCTTTGCGCTGGTATGACATCCGTCGCGTCAACTTCAATAATGATCCTTCTGACGACATCACCGTTACTCGCGAGTTCTATGAGATGAATCAATACACGGTTGCAAAGGAGAAGAAGACCTACACTCTCACTCCAGAATCTCGTGGCTATGCTGTTGCCATTCCAAATGCGGAGATAGGCGCTGCCAATGGCATCATCCAGCAGAACAAGTATTAATCGGCATTACACTCAAGAACAGTAGTAATCCATTTGAAATTTTTATAGAATATACAAAAAGACAGGGACAAACCTCTGCCTTTTTGTATATCCTTTCGTCGTCACAAAAGAAATCATAGTTAATTGTTAACTGTAAATCAAAGTTTATCGAAGTTCAGTCGTATTCCTGCGTAGAACATGGCGCCGTGCACAGGTCACCAGACCATTGAGGTGTCAAAGTGGTCACCCCATGGATTCTCGGCTCCGATGATAGGATTCTTCTGCTTGAATCCTGTGAGGGTGAAGTCGTCGAATACAGGGCATGTGGCATCAATTTGGAAGACGTGAGAATAGCTCTTCTCGCCGTTTGAGTCATATAACCTTGCCAGCGTTGCTGTCGAAATCGATCACAGCCTGATTGCTCCAGCCTTGTCACCCATTACGTCAATGACGTTGACCATTGTCTTGTCAAGACCTACATTTACGCATACAACATCATCCCATGCAATATCACTTTTGTCGTCATGTCCTGTGAGGTGTCCGTACCAAGCGAATAGG
>JAZQOH010000020.1:0-25133 GCA_045627725.1 Prevotella sp.
TCAAGGTCAGCAGCCGTGACACCGAGCAGCACACCACCGGACTGGATGATACTCTTTATATCCATGGTATGATTCATCTTTTTTGTTATGTAATCCACGCTGTCCAACTATTCTCTCAGGATGCTTCTTCATCGACAGCACCAAACGAAAAAGCATCGTCAAATCCGCTGAGATGTCGGATTGACGATGCAAAGTTACTATGATTTACAGGCGAATGCAAGTAATTGAAATAAAATGGTTTGCGTTGAAACTGCGTCTGAATGTTGGCGAAAGAAACGCAATAAAAACGCAAGTTTGAAGGCTTTATTTCACTTCATTTCAGCTCGAAAAAATTGATTATACGGTAATTTCCTTCATTATGTTTTAGCATTACAAAAGAAACAGGTCGCAAACATAGATGTTACTCTACGTCTGCGACCTGCGCTCTTTATCGTTTACAGATATGATTATGTTGTTAGCTGGTAATAAAATCCGTCATGGTATTACGAAAATCATCAAATTTACCTATGTATAAAGGCGTATCCCTCAATGGTACCTCTATTATCTTGTGAGTGTTCTTGTCGGTCATACGTTGTTTCTCCTTCAATTTCTTCACAAATGTCTGTATCGTGCGTGCAGACTTTATGTTCATGTTTGGGTATTGGAGTGCCAGGGAATCACGGAATGTCTTTATGTTTTCTATCTTCATCAGTCGTTCTTCCATCAAGACAAGAAATGCTATGGCATAGTCCCATCCGTCATTATTTCTGGCAATATGGTTGCCAAATGCGTTGATGAACTCATTCTTATTATCCATGGTGAGGTAGTAAGACAATGGCTGAACTGCCGTTTCCAGCTCCATCTGCTGAATATCGGATGGTGGTATGACGGTTGGGGCTTGCTGTTCGGTAGGTTCCACCTCATGCAGGTATTCCTCATTGGCAATCTCATTGTCCAGTTCGTCAAGCACCCATTGCAGTGCATTACCGTTCTCTACCATATTCTTGGTTCTGTTGAACCTTTCCCATTGCTCCTTCGTGCGATAACCTGCTTTGATGCTACTCTTGATTGCTGTTTTAGCAACGAAAGAGCATAATCTGCGTTCAAGCCAGTTTAGATGTTTCTTGTCACTGGCAAAGCCTTCATTGAGCGACACGATACATTCGTAGAACTCGCCATAGAATATCCAACTGAGGATGAGTCCAGCGCAGATGTCTTCCGTCTTCATCCGAAATTCATCTACAAGTATCTTTGCTATAGACGAACCGTTGATCATGGAGTCCAACTGTTCCAACTCGGCTTCGGTATTTGACAACCATAGCATCTTCCACGCCTTTGACAATGATGGTAGAAGCATAGCAACATGTTTATATACAGCCAGCAATCCCTTGCCGTCATCTTCATACATGCTGCGCTCAAACATCTTGCATTCAAGCAGATGCTCCATGCGCCATTGCAAAATCTCGTTACGGAACCGCTCAAAGGCTTCCGAATTATAATCTTTATTATTCTCCATATCGTCAATTCCTTAAACATGCAAGCGGTATAACCTTTACTCCGTCTGGTCGGGTATAAGCCATCTCTCCACCTGTGAGGACAATAAGCAAGTCTGGCTCTCTCAGAGGCATCTGTTTCTCTTTTTCGTTATGCTCCTTCACCAATCGTTTTATTTCCAGCAGATGCGAGGCACCATCGTCAATCTCCTTGCTGCCAAGCTTACATTCTATCAATGCATAGCGTCCGTCTTCAAGATGCAGTACAAGGTCAGCCTCCAGTCCGTAGCGGTCACGGTAGTATGACAATGTGCTGCCATGAGCGGCAGAATATACCCTAAGGTCTCTGGCGCACATCTGTTCAAAAATGAAACCAAAGGTCTTCAGCTGTGTAGTCATAGCTTGTGGACTAAGTCCGAGCAATGCAACGGCAACAGAAGGATCGCAGAATGCACGCTTTGGACGACTCTGTATTACGGTCTTACTCCTGATTGCAGGACACCATGCGTCAATATCCTGTATGACAAACAATTTCTCCAGAGCTTCTACGTAGCTATCGAAGGTTGGTCGCGTACATTCCATATTTTCCGAGCCAACCACATCAGCTAGTAAGGAAGTTGTCTTTGCCAATGTTGAGATATTCCGGGCGTATGACTTTAATATGAGGTGTGCCAGTTTTGAATTACGCTTCACACCATCAACGTGTGATATGTCTTTTGTATAGACGGACTTGACATATTCCTTTGCAACGAGAAGTTTCGCCTTGTCAGTTTTCAGATTCAGTGTAGCAGGCCAGCCGCCACGACATGCGGAGAATATAATGTGCTCAACATCCATATCAGACTTCGCAAACACTTCCTTCTCGGGGTTGTCAAACATATCGATAAGAGAAACCGTACCATTAGACTCACCGTATTCGTACAAACTCATAGGAAGCATCTGCATTCTTGAGATACGCCCGGTTCCTGTATGGTGAATCTTTGAATCATCAACGCTGTTGGAACCAGTCAGGATAAACTGCCCAGGTAATCCTCGAGCATCAACCATCGTGCGAACAGCATCCCAAAGTACAGGTGCATCCTGCCACTCGTCAATAAGTCTTGGTGTGTCACCCTCAAGAAGGAATGCAGGTTTTGTTGCAGCCGTGGCAAGATACTCATCCCTGTGGTTAGTGTCCTGCAGTCGGATAACACTGCGTGCGAACTGTTCTGATGTCGTTGTCTTTCCGCACCATTTAGGTCCTTCTACGAGGACTGCTCCCATTGCGTCAAGATGTTCTTGCAACTGTATATCAAATATTCGTTTAAGATATGCCATAACTTTTGTAATTTTTGTTATAAATGCAAAAGTACTAATTTTCTTTTAATTATACAAAATGTTTTTATGTATTGATGCGTTTTATTTGTATTTTTTGAGATAATTAACTTTTAGAATTTGATATTAACTGTCAGTTTGATTCCCCACGAAACGCAAATTTTGCTGTATCGTGGGGAATTAGTGTTGTCTATATGCGTGTTTTAGTCTATAAGCCCTACCAGCTCACGCTTCATGTCGTTGTCAATCTCACGGTAACGGGCAAATGCACGGCTGCCATCGGTATGACCAGAGAGTGATGCAACGAGTGCAGGATCCTTCACCTTCTTGTAGAGATTTCCGATGAAGGTTTTGCGAGCAGTATGACTCGTTGCCACATCACATAGAGGTCTCATCTCCGTTTCTCGGGTGTACAGGTTAAGAACCGGAACCATACGATTGATGCCAAGTTTCTTCAATATCTTGCGGATGCTGTCGTTGTAATACGTTTCGTTAATCTTAGGAAGCAGTTTGTTGCCAGGCACACCAGAGAACTTTGCGAGCAAGGCTTTCGCTTTCTCGTTGAGTGGCACTCTGATGGTGCGTGGATTATGTCCTTTGGTCTTCTCTGCCACGTATTCCACAACACCGTCAATAATGTTGTCTTTGGTAAGCCTCTGAAGATCTCCCACACGACAACCGATTAGACACTGGAACACAAAGATGTCTGCATACACCTGCATACTACGGCAGCAATCACTGAAGTCTGCGTTGTATATGATGTCGCGTTCTTCCAGTGTGAGATAGAACGGCGGACCATATAGATCCTTTGGTGTCTCAAAGCTGGAGAATGCATCATTTGATGTGTAGTTATTCTTCAGACACCAGTTCATCACCGTGCGCAGACGTCGGAATATGGTGTTCAGAGTGTTGAGTGCCAACTGACGTGGTGCATATTGCTGCTGTATGCCCTCGTAGATTTTCGGATAGAGGGTATAGTACTCATGCTCATGCAACAGAAAGTCCTGAAAGAGTCTCATGTCTGATGCCGTCATCGTGTCGATGTTCAGATAAAATCCTCTGCGCTTCTTCACATCACGCATGAAATGTTCAAACCTCTCCAGCTTCTTGGCATTCTGTATGTGATGCTGTTTTCCTCCGTCTGTCATCGGATGAGTGTCTATATACTCTCGGATGCGCGCTACAAACGAGTTGTTCTTGTCACCACTGCCACCGAGTTTGTTAAGATTCGGATGGTGATAGTTCTCTATGATACTCTTCAGCCAGTCGCCATCAGCACCACGATAGTATTGCTCTGAGATAAGGGCTGTCAGCTCATGGACGGATTTGTTGAACGCTACGCGCTTGGTCTCGCTGACCAATGACACACGAGACTTGTAGCCTTGTGCTTCCGGACTCCAGTGATTGGGATTGATGGCAAGTTCGCTTGCCGCCTTAATGTCAGTCTTACCGTCGCGTACACGAAAGTAAACGTGTACCATGTCGGATGTGTTGTTCTTTGCTGCATCCTTGCAGCGTATAAATGCTGTTACTTTCATAAATGTGTATTTTGTTTTTTGTGTTTGTATATATAAATAATGTGTAAATTCTATCAGTTTATCATGTCAACAAGTTCCTGCTTTATATCATCGTCAATCTCCCTGTATCGTGCAAAAGAACGGCTTCCGTTCACGTGTCCCGTCATGGAACTTATCAGCAGTGGGTCATGCACCTTCTTGTAAATGTTGCCGATGAATGTCTTTCGGGCAGTATGACTTGTTGCGATATCGCAAATTGCCCTTTGCTCTTCCTGCATGGTCTGTGTGTTGAAGACTGTCACCATGCGGTTGATGCCACATCTGTGCATCACGGCTCGAATGCCCTCGTTGTAAGTTGCACTTTGTAATGAGGGGAATAAATGTCCGTCATCCTCGTGGTATCTGGAGAGTATCGTCCGTGCCTTCTTGTTGAGTGGCACTGTCACGGCATCTGCATTGCGATGCTTCGTCTTGTGAGGTATGTATTGCAGCAAATCACCGTGGATGTTGTCGCGTGTCATCATATCAAGATCTCCAATGCGGCATCCTATCAGCGACTGAAATACAAACTTGTCTCTGCATAGTTGCAAAGGAGCATCATCAGATAAGTCTGCCTCATAAAGTTGGTTGCGTTCTTCGAGAGTGAGATAAAAAGGAGAACCGTATGTAGGCTCAGGGATGGAAATATCCATGCAAGACTTGTTGTCTGTTATCCCCATTCTCAAACACCAGAAGTGAACGACACGCAGGTGCTGCATGGCATGGATGACAGTGGTGTTAGACAGTTGTCTTGGCATTGAACGTTTCGACTTTATGAAATTTACATACACCTCTGGGTATTCTTCATAGAGATGATGTTCATTGATGATGTATTCGCGGAAATCGTTGTAGTCATCAGCAGTGATTGTTTCTACACACATACAGTAGCCTTTTTCACCGTCAACGGTTCGGCGGTACGCTTCATATCTGCGAACCTTCTTACTCGTTGCTATGAATACACACCTCGAGCCTTTCGCCAGCTCATGTTCCATGCAATACTGCTCAATCCTGTCTGCGATGGATGGCAACAGTTCGTCCTTGCTTCTGAGGCAATCAGAGATTACACTCTTCACCCAGTTACTGTTGGCTGACTCCTGATCATACTCACCAGTCAACTTTTCTATGATTTCGTTGAGCAAGGTCTTCATCGCCTTCTGCACTTCTGCCGAAACCTTGCGGGTTCGTTTATAGCCTGGCAGCGAATTGTCCCAATATTCACTCCATACCATAATGTCAGAGCGAACCTTTATATCAACACCCTTGGCGCGAACACGGAATGACAATGCCATATCTCCGTCACGCCACCACTCTTTACCATCACCATTATCCCTTATATAAATATGGTGTGGCTCACTTACAGAATGATCAACCTTGTTGCTCTTCTGTTTTACTTCCGAAAGAAAAATTTTTATTTGCATAACCTTGTATCTTTTTTTAATTCAGCACAAAGTTAATACATTTCCCACGATTGTTCCCAATTATCCCCAAAATATCGCATTCACATTAAATTCATTTAACAAACCGATTTTTCTGTTTCTTGCCTTATTTTCAGTTCTTTACAAGCTCACACCTTCATTTTATCCACAATCAATTTTAGTTGATTTTGCTATATCATACTCCCACGTCTTTCTATTATCCTAAAACTAGTATCTATTATGAGCCGAATCAAGGGTGAGTCTATAGGCGTTTTAGAATTTTATAAACTAAAAACTATAGAACTATGAAAAAGTATTTATTTTCTTTATGTCTGCTGTTGACTGGTTTGTCAGCATCAGCTCAATCAGTATCTATCAGGTTGACCTCTGGCGATGAACTGACATTTAAATCTTCAGAAATCAAAGAAATTAACTTCAAAGAAGAAACTCCAACAGATGATGGGGTTTCTCATAATGGACATGAGTATGTTGATCTCGGGCTTTCTGTTTTGTGGGCAAAAACAAATGTTGGTGCAGAAACAATGATAGATTATGGTGAGTATTTTGCATGGGGAGAGACAGAATCAAAGTCCGAATACAATAGTGATTCATATAAATACTATGCATCTTCATCAGAAACAAGTACTGACTCTCAAGGACTGGAAATAACGAATAAATACACTGGATACACAAAGTACGTTTCTAAATCAAATTCAGGAACCTATGGATTCAAAGGTTTTTATGATGACAAGAAAGAACTTGATGCAGAAGATGATGGGGCTTTTATGAAATGGGGCGGAAATTGGCGTATTCCTACATCTACTGAAATAGCAGAACTTCGTAATAAATGTACTTGGACTTGGGCCACTATTAATGGCATAAATGGTTATAAAGTTACAAGTAAAGTAGAAGGATATACAAATAAGTACATTTTCTTACCTGCTGCTGGGTATTGTGCTCCAAAACTCAATTATTACACGCATGACGGAAATTATATGTCAGCAACATTAAGTGGTAAATATGTATTGAACCTTTATTTTAATTCTACAAGTCACGACAGAACAGACTATTGTAGTCGATATTATGGTTTCAGTATTCGTCCTGTATTAAGCAAATGACAATTTACAGAACATAACATTACAACAAAATCGGAGGTTATTTGAAAAAGCTCAAAGGAAACGAAAGTGTGACAAAAGCTGTACATTTAGTAAATGGAGGTGGAATTTATCATGGGAAAAATATAATATGTACAAATGATGAAATTATTATCGAAGGAAAAGATTATCCGCTGGACCTTGTTACAAGAATAACGGTAAATTCTAATTGGTCGGTATAATAAAAAATTATATGTTTATGAGAACTTCAATCGTATACATGTTGCGTGCGATGTGGATGCTTTACATATTGCTTATAGTTTCAGTGAACACTAATGCTCAAAACGTTAGTGTAGCTGATGCTATGGGCAAAGCACGAATGCTGAAAAGAGGTAATACCATATCTTCACTTCCTAATAATACGTTGTCAGGAGAGGAGGAAAGTGTTGATTTGGCTTATACTTCTAAGGATAAAGGTAATACTCTTTTCTATGTATTCAACTATGCTGACGGTGGCTTTGCCATCATAGGAGGTGATGAAAAGGCAAAGGTTGTGCTGGGGTATTCCGACAACGGAGTGTTTAACATAGATAGCATTCCAGAAGGACTGAGAGATATGCTTGCATCGTATAGCGAGCAAATCAGTTACGCAATAGCCAATAACATTGAGGCTCCTCTGATGAATATGAGTGTGTCGAAGAGGAGTATTGCCACTTTGATTCAAACGACATGGAATCAGAACGAGCCTTTTAATTGTTGCATTCCAGAAATAGGAACGAATTACCCTGCATTTGTAGCAGGATGCGCTCCTATAGCCGCTGCACAGATAATGAAATATTACAATTATCCACAAACCGGTATTGGTTCAAGATCATACAATATTACTTACAATGACCCCTCGAATGGTTTCTCTAAAAAGATAACGTTCTCAGCAGACTTTGCAAACACGACATACGATTGGAATAACATGAAGAATAGTTATTCTAGTTATTCCACATCAGTAGAGCAACAAGCTGTGGGAAAACTGGTATATCATATTGGAGTTGCTATGAATGCCAACTATGGACAGTATGGAACAGGTGTTTATACCAATGCTGATTTACCTGCATTGAAGAATTATTTCGGATATTGTTCTAGTGCGACCAAAGAGTATAGAACATCATATTCGAATAGTGAGTGGGAAGATTTGATTTACAATGAACTAGCAATTGGTCATCCTGTTTTTTATGCAGGTCAGGCGACTGATGGTGGACACGCTTTCGTATGTGACGGATACGACTCTAGTAATGATTTGTACCATTTCAACTGGGGATGGGGCGGCTATTGTGATGGATACTACCCTTTGACAGGAATTGGGGCTCTGCAACCAAACGGTAGCGGTATAGGAGGTGCAGGTACGGGTTCTGCTTACACTTCTGATCAATATGTTCTTATAGGCTTATGTCCTCCTTCGCAGGAGATACCAGTTACAGACATCACGCTCAGCCAGACTTTTGCATCAATAAACGAAGGTAACACATTGACTCTTTCAGCAACAGTGTTACCCGCAAATGCGACCAACAAATCCGTTAATTGGTCTTCGAGTGATACAAGCGTTGCAACAGTTAGTTCGGATGGTCTTGTAACAGCGATAAAGGCTGGAGGTGTTACGATTACTGCAACTGCAGCTGATGGAAGTGGGAAGAAATCTTCATGTATATTGACAATAAAAGCAGAAGTCCCTTCTACTACTGTTACCATTAAATTTACGTCTGGAAGTATTTCTGTCTATGATTCTAATGAGTTGTCAGATATACAAATGTCTAAAGGTTCCGTAAGCGATAAGATTATTGTTAATCTTGGTTCTGGAACACAATATGCATACGAAGTATCTGAGATAGCCGACATTCTCTTTGAAGAAAAAGACTCTGACAATCCATCTTCCCCAGTAGATGATGGAGTTCGCCATAACGGTTATGAATATGTAGATCTTGGATTATCGGTGAAGTGGGCAACATGTAATGTAGGAGCAGAAAAGATGTCTGATATAGGATCCTATTTTGCATGGGCAGAAACCGAAACAAAAACAAATTATAGCAAAGAGACACATAAGTATTATTCCACATCGATAGAAACTTATATAGATAATGATGGAATAGAACAAACAAAGGAATATAAAGGATATACCAAATATGTTCTTAAATCTGCTTCTAGTTCGTTGGGGTATAAAGGATTCTACGATGATAGGAATACTCTTGAGTTAGTTGATGATGTTGCCCACGTAAAATGGGGTGGTAATTGGCGAATGCCAACAAATAATGAGTTAAAAGAATTGAGCGATAATTGCACTATGATTTACACTACAATTAATGGAATAGACGGAGTTAAGCTTATTAGCAAAAAACAAGGGTATACAGATAAGTTTATTTTCCTCCCGTCCACAGGAATAATGGATGGTACAAAACTTCGTGGTCAATCTAGTAGGTTTTGGTCATCATCAATTGTTCCATCTGATAACAATGACCAAGGTGCAGTTTACCTTTCAATCCCCATATATGGAAGTTCGCCTACATATGGATGGTCATCCATGATAGGTTATGGTGTAAACGTACGCCCTGTTCTTCCTAAGTAAAAAGAAAATGAATAATTCTAGTAAAAAATAATCATTATGAAAAAGAAAATCTTTTTTATCTTTCTCATGTTGTTTGCGTTAGCCATAGGTAACGCTCAACAACAGACAATGGTGAATCTTCACCATGTAAATGGAGAGACGGAGAAGTATCCGTTTGCAGACAATCCAAAGATTACCTTCGATAGTGGCAAGATAAACTTTGTCACATCAAAGGCTTCGAAACAATTTACTCCTAGCGAGATAAACAGAATGACGTTTACAACAGAGGATGTAACCGTATTAGTTACAAGTGTTTCCCTGGATAAAACGACGGCATCTATAGAGGAAGGAAGTACAATTACTCTTACACCCACAATATCTCCTACCAATGCGACAAACAAGACATTGTCATGGTCATCAAGCAATACAGCCGTTGCAACAGTTGACAATGGAGTAGTAACCGCTATAAAGGCAGGAACAGCCACCATCACAGCCACCGCAGCAGATGGAAGTGGAGTGACAGCAACATGCAAAGTGACTGTTACCGCAAAGCAGGAAGAGGAACCTTCTGGCGACCTTGATCCAAGCACGGACATGTCTGCATATCCAAATGCTGTATATTTCGAGGATGTAGAGAATCGAGCAGGTGACTTCAATCTTAACCTCATGATGAAGAATGAGGAGGAGAATATCACCGCCTTCCAGTGTGACGTTTATCTGCCAGAAGGAGTGACTTGGAAATACACCGTGGATAAGAGAGGAAATACAATTTACAATCTTCCTACCTTCAATGAAGATCGTACAGATGCATCGTACCATACGATTACTCCTATAGCAAAGAACGAAGATGGCAGCTATAACATCATAGTATATTCCAATGACCTGGAGGTAATCCTTGAGAATGACGGAACGCTGATGACACTTCCTTTGGAGATATCCGAAGACATGGAGGCAGGTGACTATAACATCTTCCTGAAGAATGTCGTTCTCTCAACACCTGACCAAGAGCAGACACTTATTGACAAACTGGTAAGCAAGCTCACGATCCCAAGCTATACAATAGGTGATGCAAACGGGGACGGATTGATAAATGTTACTGACATCGTAACAGTCATAGCCCATATCCGCGGTGCAGAGCCTGCAAACTTCATCCTGTCTGCAGCAGACATTAATGAGGACAATCTCATCAATGTGACAGACATCGTAGGCATCATTGCTATTATCCGCAATGCTTCAAATCCTACTGCAGCCAAGAGCATAGGCACTTCACTCATGGCAGAGGCTGAGAAGAGCGCATCAGATGAAGACTGCAACCTTGAAGTGATTCCGTTTACTGTTGCAGAAGGTACAACAACAAGTACCGTCAAGTTGGATATGAATAATCCAGGCAATGAGTTTACGGCATTCCAGTGCGACATTGTATTCCCAGAAGGAATCTCTTGGGCTACAACCGTAGACAAGAGAGGTAACAAGAAGGTTACCCAGCCAACATTCGATAGCGAAGCTGACAGAACCGATGCAACCTATCACACGATAGATGCAGGTCTCAATGCTGACGGAAGCATCAATATAATGGTATATTCAACAGATCTGGAGGTGATTCTCGATGAGTCAGGTGCTGTCCTTGATATGCCATTTGTGTATGATGCAAACCTTGCACCAGGTGTCTATGACATAGAGATAAAGAATATGGTACTCACTCGCAAGAATCAGACAGACGTGAAACCTGCTGACTATAAATTCTCCGTAATGGTAGGTTCGCCAAAGGATAGTAGCATCAAACTGCATGGCAACTTCACGGATGAGGCTATAAAGGATTTCAACAAGGCTCTTGCAGGAAATACGAATGTAACTTCTATAGATATGAGCGCTGCAACAGGACTTGCCGAGGATGTAACAATAGCATCTGGAAACAAGAATACGCTGGTATATGCGAAGGAAGGCGCAAGCATAGAGAATAAAGATAATGTCATTGTAGGAAATGTTTGTCAGAACCTTGTCCTCACCGACGGCAATTCCTTCTCTACACCAAAGTCTTTCACGGCAACCAATGCGACATACGAGCGTTCAATCTCTGGCACATGGGGAACTATCATGTTGCCTTATGAGGTGAAGTCAAATGATGACGTGGAGTATTATATCCCTACAGCTGTAGAGAACAATATGCTTGTCATCGAGAAGAAGGAAACGCTTCCAGCAAATACTCCAGCACTTGTGGCTAAGATAAATGGCAGTAAGATTCAGGCAAAGGCACAGAACGTTACGATTAATGCCATGGCAGGAACATCGGCAAACGGATCTGTTACGATGCATGGCTCATACGAGAGCAATACGAAGATAACAGATTCCAATGCTTATTATATTAAGGATGATAAGTTCGTTCGTTGCAATGGCTACTTCTTCGTAGATGCCTTCCGTGCATACTTCACCGTTAGTGGCACAGATGCTAAGACCATCGGCATTCCTGGCATTGGTGAGGCTACTGCTATTGATGCTCTCCTGAAGGATGACAACACCAAGGGCGTAAGCTACTATGATGAGTCGGGAAAGCAGATAAATAGTTTGAAATCTGGCGTTAACATCATCCGACTCAGCAATGGTCAGACGATAAAGGTTAAGAGATAGGCCCCAGTCTTCCTCCCACAAAGGGGAGGAGTTGGAAGAATGTAATAAAGCTGACAATGATGTCAACGAGTTATAAATTTTGTTATATATAAAAAATGAAAAAGAAAGAATATATAATGCCTGCTACTAAGGTAAAGGAGATGCAGCATCGCTTGTCTCTTCTAGCAGGCTCACCAGAGAGCATCACGTCTGGCGGTGATGGTACCGAAGGCGATCACGCTGGCGCTAAAGAGAACGGATTCTTCGATTTAGACTTGATGGAAAACGAAGAATAATAGTGTTTTTTCGCTACTCTCCCTCTCTCCCTGAAGATGGTCTATGCTATTGAACTATAGTGTGTTATCTTCAGGGAGAGTTTGTTCCAACTCTCCCTGAACTCTCCCTGAGGTCTCCCTGAGGGGATTTCCTGTTGTTATATCATTAACCGGGTCAACCAACCTCTCCGATTCATACTTCTCTGCCAACAATAAAGGTACCTTGTTTATGTGCATTGAAGCATTTTATGTCGCAAAAGTTTGGTGATAAGAAATAAAGTTCGTATTTTTGCAACAGATTATTGATGAAATGAGGATTTATTCAGATCTTCATGTAATGTTTTTTATAGGCAAAATGTTAAGTACAAATACACAGAATATGATTCCGAAGATACAGGCTTATATGAAAGGAATGCCTGTAGAAAAGGCATGGCTGTTTGGATCTCGCTCTCGTGGTGAGGAGAAGACAGATAGTGATGTGGATATTCTCGTGGCATTTTCAAAAGATGCACATATATCTCTCCTAAAGTATGCGGGATATATCTGCGATTTGGAAGACATTCTTCAGCGCAATGTTGATTTAGTAGAAGATGGGCAATTGCTGCCTTTTGCTGTTGATAGTGCTAACCATGATAAGATTCTGATATATGAGAGAAGCAATTAGAGATATACCAAGAATAGAACACATGTTGGCGGCAAATAGCAAAAATAAGTCGGGGACAGATTTTCGATTCATACTTCTCTGCTACAGAAAAACTGCAAATCAGGGACTTTTTGTCCCATGCAGAAGACCTTGGTTTGTGGAAAAATAGAACAAGGTGCTATTGAATATTAGATAGTTGCGGATTCTGGGTGTGGAAGAATAGGATAATCGGTGTGTAAATATTAGAAAATTGACAAAAAAACTACACTAACTACACTCATGTTTGTAAATGATTGTGTATTAATATAATAGGTTAGTGCTGTTAAGTTTACTTAACAGCACAAAACAGCACTTTAAGTACACTGTGTGTACTTTTTTATTTTGTACACTATATACACCTTATATACACCGTTATATACACTGGGGTAAATTTTAGTAAAACAGATGGTTAGGTGTAGCTAGTGTATAAAGTGTATATAATTTCGCTATTTCCTAATGAAAAAAAGTTTTTTACTTGTATAAACCACACTCTTTTCCTACCCTATATTTTGTATCAGGAAAGTTTTCCCGCTATCATTTCAGCGTAAGGAAAACTTTCCTACGGCGTAGGAAGACTTTCCTCCCTATGGTATGACAGTAGTAAAGCGCTGATATTACAACATGAATGCGGCGGTATTACATCGTGAATGCATTGAGTTGACTCTCCTAAAGCTATGCTTTTCGATGTCTAAAGCTATGCTTTTCGAAGTTTACGCGCGCGAACATCTATAAAATACGGTCTTGGGGCATTAAGAGGTTAATAAAGGAGCTTATAAATAAAGTTAAATCAAAGTGTTGCGGAATTAAGGTCTTCTAAATTCTGTCTTCTTGATTTTTTCTACAGAAAACTATTTGAATGCGTCGCTCCATTTCTGAAGACGATCGTATTCCTCCTCGGTGATGCGAAGGAAGGAACCGTGTTGCGGAGCCTCTACACCCACGATGTTATGAGGAGAAGTGAAGTTACGCATGTATTTGTCGGCACGACAGATGCGGTAGTTGCGAGGTTTTGAGGAATACTCTATGTAGGCGATGCGCCAACCTTCCTCGCCTTCAATCTGATAGGCAGAGACACCCTCGCATTTCTTTTTTCCCTCGAAATTGACGAAGTCCTTCTCGTCTGGTTCTGGCCAAGGACCCGTAAGCGACTTACTGAAGGATGTGAAGAGACCAGGAGTGCCACCCTCCTTCTTTATCATCATGTGGTAGAGACCGTCAGCAGGCACATAGTTGATGTCTGCATCGATAGTGGCGTAACCCCAGTCGAAGAGCAGACGAGGCTGGGTGATGGTGGTGAAGCTTTCGTCAGCATAGGAGTAGTACATGCGGTCGTATGCCTCCTCGGCACGGTTCCACATGGAATAATATATCATATATCCACCCTTACGACCGTCAGGCCAAACATAATCCTCATCCCAGAAGATTTGCGGAGCCCACACACGGTTGATTGTTGACCAGTCCTTGTAGGCAGATGTCATCTCCCCGCCCTTCTTCATCTTCTTTCTCTTATTCTTAACAGGCTTCCTATCTCCATTCTCGCTGAATATATCCAATCCTTTGCGAAAATCGAAAGTTGTTGATTTCCAATGAATGAGATCATCTGATGTGAGGAGGTCGATGCCGTAGTTATCCCAGTCTGACTGCTTGCCGAGACGTTTCGTGCTGCTGTTGTTCATGTCTGTGGTTACCATGAGATAGCCCGTGTTGTCATGCTTTCTGCATATATACGCGTCGCGCGTTCCACCTTCTATTCCTGCCATTTCCCAACTGGAGAAGATAGAGTCTCCGTTGAGGAGGTCATGATAGTTGAGACCGTCTTCGGAAAGGGCATAAGCAGTCCATTGTCCACGACCACTCATGTGGCAGTAGAGGTAGCGGTTTCCAATCTGAGGATTTCCCTTATGGCTCTGGGCAGATGATGTGCCAAGACTGCTGATGAGCAGAAAGGCAGTAAGAAGCAGATGGTTAGTGTTCATTGGGATTTATGTCTTTTGTTGATATTTTGACTGCAAAGATATAAATTATTCGGAAATATTGATACAAAAGAAAGATGTAAACTTTGTAAAAAAAGTTAAATATTAGCCTGTATGTTAAAAAAGAGGGGTGTTTTTGCTATTAAGTTTTGTAAAATGAGAAAAAATGTGTAACTTTGCACCAAATTCGTTCAAAACCTAACCCCCGAATTGGCATGTCGCAATGGGGAAATTGTGACGTTTCGGGCATAACTTAAACTGATAATGACTTTAAAAAAGATTTATACAATCATCATCATCAACGTAATGCTCATCCTTGTATCGGCGCCGGCTTTCGCGCAGGATCTTCTTGCACGTCAGGCACCGGTTGACCGTAAGATGCGCGCCGTTGATACACTTGCAATAAGAGCAATCATAGAGAGAGAAGAAATTGCAAATCCTGCAGCACAGCTATATCAGGACGATTGGAACAACGTGTATGCACATCGTGCTACGGAGCTTCCTGATACCTTCCGCATCAATCTTAAGAACTTCTGCATGCCAACCACTAGTAGGGTGGTGACAAGTAAGATGGGTCCTCGTTGGGGACGCCAGCATAAGGGTATTGACGTAAAGGTTTATATCGGTGATACTATTCGTGCTGCATTCTCTGGTAAGGTACGTATGAAGAAGTATGAGGCTGCTGGATATGGCAAGTACCTCGTTATTCGCCATCCTAACGGACTTGAAACTATCTATGGTCATATGAGCGACTGGCTCGTGGAAGAGGATCAGATGGTGAAGGCTGGACAGCCTATCGGTCTTGGTGGTAACACAGGACGAAGCACTGGCTCACACCTCCACTTCGAGACTCGCCTCTGCGGTGTGGCTCTCAATCCTGCACTTATGTTCGACTTTGTGAACCAGGATGTTACAGCAGATTACTATGTGTTCCGTAAGAATACATACGAGCGTGAATCTGTGGCTATCAACAATGCAACACGCTCTGAGGGTGATGCTGCTGAATATGCCGCTTCTGCTCCTGCATCACAGAATTCCAACAATAAATTTGGAGAAGCTAAATATCACAAGGTATCGGCTGGCGAAACGCTTACAAGCATTGCGAAGCGTCGTGGAGTTACCGTCAATGACCTTTGCAAACTTAACCATATCACTAAGGATGTGAAGGTTCGTCCTGGACAGATTCTCCGCTACTCATAATATGTTGTAAGTTCTTAAGTTGTATGTTGTAAATTTAAAACTTGCAATTTGAAACTTACAATTTTATCATATTGTTTCCCCCTTTCATAATCAAATAATGTTAGACCTGATCAAGACGAGAGTTTTTGTCAGGTCTTTTTTTATATATACAAAGTATATTTCTTTGGAAAGATTTTGTAATCTCGTAGTTTTAATGTAACTTTGCAGAAAATTGTAAATATCAAATTGTAAATCGTAAATTGTCAAATTGTAAAAGATATTATGATAGTTTTCTTTAAGACTCCCTCAGATCATGTGATCGCGACTGAAATGAATCATCAGCCCGATCAGAATGAAATCAACGAACTTTGTTGGCTCTATGGCAATGCGTCAGTACTTGATGCTGAAAGCCTGAGCGGTTATTATGTCGGCCCACGCCGTGAGATGATCACTCCTTGGAGTACCAATGCTGTGGAGATAACACAGAACATGGCACTCAAGGGTATCTCGCGTATCGAGGAATACTTCCCTGTGGATAGCGAGGATGCTGAGCACGACACAATGCTCCAGCGTATGTATAACGGTCTTGACCAAAATATCTTCACCGTCAACATTGAGCCAGAGCCTATCAAGCACGTTGAAAACCTTGAGGAGTATAACGAGAAGGAAGGTCTCGCACTCTCGAAGGAAGAGATAGACTATCTTCATAAGGTAGAGGGACAGCTCGGTCGTCCTCTTACAGATTCGGAGATCTTCGGTTTCGCGCAGATTAACTCTGAGCACTGTCGCCATAAGATCTTTGGCGGTACATTCATCATCGATGGTGAGGAGAAGGAATCAAGTCTCTTCCAGATGATTAAGAAGACAACAAAGGAGAATCCAAACAAGATTCTCTCTGCATATAAAGATAACGTAGCTTTCTCTGAAGGACCAGAGATTGAGCAGTTCTCGCCAGCAGACCACTCACAACCAGACCTCTATCAGATAAAGAAGGTGAAGAGTGTTATCTCACTGAAGGCTGAGACACACAACTTCCCAACAACAGTAGAACCTTTCAACGGTGCTGCTACAGGTACTGGCGGTGAGATTCGCGACCGTATGGGTGGTGGCGTAGGTTCATGGCCTATTGCTGGTACTGCAGTATATATGACTTCATATCCTCGTAAGGATGCAGAAGGTGTGAGCGCAGAGAGTGCTATCCCTAACACACCAGTATGGAGTAAGGATGAGAACTGCCAGGCATGGGAGAAGGTTCTTCCTGTTCGTCAGTGGCTCTATCAGACTCCTGAGCAGATCCTTATCAAGGCTTCTAATGGTGCTTCTGACTTCGGTAATAAGTTCGGTCAGCCACTTATCTGCGGTTCGGTACTTACCTTCGAGCATGAAGAGAAGGAAGAGCAGTATGCATACGATAAGGTTATCATGCTTGCAGGTGGTGTAGGCTACGGCATACAGCGTGACTGCCTTAAGGGTGAGCCACAGCCAGGCAATAAAGTTGTCGTTATGGGTGGTGAGAACTATCGCATCGGTCTCGGTGGCGGTTCCGTTTCTTCAGTAGAGACAGGTCGCTACTCAAGTGGTATCGAGCTCAACGCTGTTCTGCGTGCCAACCCAGAGATGCAGAGGCGTGCATACAACGTTATCCGTGCCCTCGGAGAGGGAGATCAGAACCCTATCGTTTCTATCCATGATCATGGTAGTGCAGGTCATGTAAACTGTCTCTCTGAACTCGTTGAGGAGTGTGGTGGTCTTATCCACATGGACAAGCTCCCTGTAGGTGACAAGACTCTTTCTGCAAAAGAAATCATCGCTAATGAGAGCCAGGAGCGTATGGGACTTCTCATCGACGAGAGTGCTATTGAATACGTACAGAAGATTGCTGACCGTGAGCGTGCTCCTATGTACACTGTTGGTGAGACAACAGGTGATCATCGTTTCGCCTTCGAGCAGGCTGATGGCGTTCGTCCTTTCGATCTCGCTGTAGAGCAGATGTTCGGTTCTTCTCCAAAGACTATCATGGAGGACAAGACTGTAGAGCGCAAGTATGACGTAGTATCTTACGACCTTTCAGGTCTTTCGGCACAGTCAACTCTCAACGATAAGGTTCTCGAATACCTTAAGAATGTGCTGCAGCTTGAGGCTGTTGCATGTAAGGACTGGTTGACAAATAAGGTTGACCGTTCTGTAACAGGTCGCATCGCTCGTCAGCAGTGTCAGGGTGAACTGCAGTTGCCCCTCTCTGACTGCGGTGTTGTTGCTCTCGACTATACTGGCACAAAGGGTATCGCAACATCCCTTGGTCACGCACCACAGGCTGCTCTCGCTGATCCAGCTGCTGGTTCGGTGCTCTCTGTAGCAGAGTCTCTCACAAACCTTGTGTGGGCTCCTATGGCTGACGGAATGGACAGCATCTCGCTCTCTGCCAACTGGATGTGGCCTTGTCGCGCTCAGGAAGGTGAGGATGCTCGTCTCTATACAGCCGTTAAGGCTTTGTCTGATTTCTGCTGCGAACTGCAGATCAACGTGCCAACAGGTAAGGACTCGCTCTCGATGACACAGAAGTATTCTGATGGTAAGAAGATCATCGCTCCTGGAACTGTTATCGTAAGTGCAGGTGGTGAGGTGTCTGATGTCAAGAAGGTTGTTTCTCCTGTCATCAAGACCGATAAGAAGAGCCGTCTCTATCATATTGATTTCTCATTCGATCAGCTTCAGCTCGGTGGTAGTGCCTTCGCACAGAGCCAGGGCAAGGTGGGTAGTGATGTTCCTACCGTGAAGAATGCTGAATACTTCCGCGATGCTTTCCTTGCTATCCAGCAGCTCGTTGACGAAGGTCTTATACTCGCTGGTCACGATATCTCTGCCGGTGGTCTTATCACAACTCTCCTTGAGATGTGCTTTGCTAACACCAAGGGTGGTCTCCAGCTCGACCTCGACAAGATCAATGGCGATGACATCGTGAAGGTACTCTTCGCAGAGAACCCAGGCGTTGTTATTCAGGTGGCTGATGCTGACGCTCCTCGTGCTAAGAAGATTCTTGAGGATGCTGGTGTTGGATATGCTAAGATTGGTGTTCCTTGTGAGGAGCGCACCATAACAATAAAGCGTCATCAGAGCAATGCTCAGGTGCCTAACGCAGAGATTGCAAACCGTGAGGTTGTTCTCTCGTTTGATATTGATGAGCTCCGCGACGTATGGTATAAGACTTCTTATCTCCTCGATCGTCGTCAGTCATTCAACGGTAAAGCTGCAGAGCGCTATCAGAACTATAAGAACGTACCTGTAGAATGGACATTGAAGGGTGATGCTCTCACAGTAACTCCACGTCCAGAAACTAATCGTCCTGTTGCTGCTATCATCCGTGAGAAGGGTACTAACTCAGAGCGCGAGATGGCTTGGTCATTCTATATGGCTGGCTTCGACGTGAAGGACGTTACGATGACTGACCTTATCACAGGTCGTGAAACACTCGAGGACGTTAACCTCGTGGCATTCTGTGGTGGTTTCTCTAACTCTGACGTGCTCGGTTCTGCAAAGGGATGGGCAGGTGCATTCCTCTTCAACCCTAAGGCAAAGGAGGCTCTTGATAAGTTCTATGCTCGTAAGGATACCCTCTCTCTCGGTGTCTGCAACGGTTGTCAGCTCATGGTAGAACTTGGTCTTCTCAACAATGACCACTCTGTTACTGATGCTCGTGACTATGCACAGATGCTCCATAATGATTCTCATAAGTTTGAGTCAACATTCGTTACCCTTGAGATTCCTCAGAACGACAGCGTAATGCTCGGTTCGCTCTCAGGTGAGAAGATTGGTGTATGGGTAGCTCATGGCGAGGGTAAGTTTAATCTTCCTCAGGCTGAGGGTGAATACAACATCGCTGCGAAGTATAACCACTCCGTATATCCAGCAAATCCTAACGGTTCATGCTACGATGTGGCTGCGATAGCAAGCAAGGATGGCCGTCATCTTGCTATCATGCCTCACCCAGAGCGCACACAGTTCCCTTGGCAGTGCGGTTACTATCCAGAAGACCGTCGCTTGAAGGATCAGGTAACTCCATGGCACGAGGCATTCGTCAATGCTCGTAAGTGGATTGAAAAGAACAAATAAAGCCCCCTCTCTTATCTCCCCGAGGGGAGAAGATTTAGATACTTTGGAAATATGGGAAAGCCCTCTCTCATAAGGCTCTGATAGGAGAAAATGAGAGAGGGCTATTCTATAGATATTGATGAAAGTATGATTGGAAAGAACTATCTAAGAGTCCTCCCCCTCGGGGGAGTTAGAGAGGGGCGTTTCTTATCTCCACTCTCCTTATCTTTCCGCTAATGGTCTTTGGAAGTTCATCGACGAACTCGATGATGCGAGGATATTTGTATGGAGCAGTCTCGTGCTTCACGTGTGTCTGAAGTTCGAGAATGAGTGCCTTCGTAGCCTCTTCGTTCCCAGATATTTTATTCTTATATTCGCCTGAGAGAACAATTGTTGCTTTTACTATTTGTCCGCGAATATCGTCTGGAACGGCTGTGATGGCGCACTCTACAACGGCATCGTGAGTCATAAGGGCAGACTCTACCTCGAAAGGACCAACGCGATAACCAGAAGTTTTTATCACGTCATCAGCACGGGAAACGAACCAAAGATAGTTGTCTTCGTCATAATATACGATATCTCCGGTGCGGTAAAGACCGTTACGCACCCTTTCCTGAGTCATTTCTTCGTTGCGATAGTATGATTTGAAGAGACCGAGAGTCTTATCGTCTGGCTTTACCTTGATGACAAGTTCACCATGCTCCATAGCCTTCACGCTTTGGTCGTTATCATCCACAACATCGATATCATACTGAGGATTTCTCATGCCCATGGCTCCCGGCTTTGGTGTCACCCAAGGATAGGTGCCAACAACGAGGGTTGTCTCTGTCTGACCGTATGATTCATAGATGTCGATGCCCGTAAGTTTCTTCCATTCATCGAAGACACTTGGGTTGAGTGCCTCGCCTGCAGTGGTGCACCATTTGAGGGCTGAGAGATCGTATGCGCTGATATCTTCCCTAATGAGGAAGCGATAGATGGTAGGAGGAGCACAGAAAGAGGTGATATGATAGTCTTGCATCACCTGAAGAAGATTGGCAGGGATGAAGCGACCTTCGAAGTCATAGATGAACACAGTAGCTCCGGCAAGCATCTGACCATAGAACTTACCCCATACAGCCTTTCCCCATCCTGTATCGGCGAGGGTGAGATGGAGCGAACTGTCGTTGAGGTTATGCCAATACTTTGCCGTTATGATATGTGCCAGAGGATAAGAGAAATCATGCATCACCATCTTTGGCTCGCCTGTCGTTCCACTTGTGAAATAGAGAAGGAAATTATCCGTCACCTTATTGCGCTCAGGACATACGAAATCCTCTGCCTCCTGAAGTCCTCGATTGAAGTCATACCAACCGTTTGGCACAGTAGGGCCAATGGAGATGCAATGACGAAGCATAGGAGAAAAACGGCGCGCTTTCTGCACCTGATTGACAACCTCTGGATCTCCGCAAGCCACGACGGCGCTAATGCCTGCCATGTGACAACGATAGATAATATCCTTGTCCGTGAGCATGTGGGTAGCAGGAATAGCTACAGCACCAATCTTATGTAGTGCCACCATGGATATCCACCATTCTACACGACGTTTAAGGATGAGCATTACTCTATCACCACGTCCGATACCAATCTCCATGAAGAAAGCTGCGCATTGATTTGTCATGTTCTTGAATGCTCGATAGGTGATATGTTTCACATCACCTTTGTCGTTCACCCACATGAGGGCTTCCTTTTCCGGCAACATCTCCGCATACTTATCAACCACGTCATAGCCAAAGTTGAAATCATCGGGCACGTTAACCTTGAAATTCTTTAGGAAATCATCATAATCATTGAATTCCGTCTTTGTTAGAAATCTTTCTATCATCTTTAAATTTCGTTATTGTTATTTTAGTAATTTATAGTCTTTTGTTATTTCTGTTTTTAGTTATCTGGGCGATTAATACGACGCAAAAGTACATTTTACTTCAAATATTTTCCCCTTGTTTTTTATTATAAATTACTAAAACGTTGATAATGATAACTGAAATGTAAAGCTAAATGCGCACACAAAAAGCGAGTGTGCAAAAAACAAAAAACATTAACATAAAGTCGCAAAATTCTGTTTTTTGTTCCCAGGAACTACAAATTTTAAAAAGGAAAAGTGATAAAGCATAGAGTTAACATTCTTTTCCTGCATTTTCTTCGTCTTTCTCTTTGATAATAAGCATATATTCATTATTTTTGCATTCGGAAAGTCCCTTAATAGAATATATATATGAGAAAGATCTTTATCATGGCTGTTATCAGCCTTTTATCAGCAACAATGACTTCTGCGCAGCAGAAGGAATTGCGTAATCCTCTATGTTTTCTTGATGGAAAGCATACTGCTAAGACATTGAAGAAATGGAAGGAGCGTCGTAATGAGATTTCCAGAACTATTCAGGAGTATGAGATAGGACGCATACCAGAAGTGAAGCGCAGTCAGGTGAAGCCACGAATGGTGGGCGATACACTCTTTGTTGACGTTACTGTGGGTAAGGAAACGCTTACTCTTTCCTCAACAATACGTTATCCAGAAGGTGACGGTCCTTTCGCCCTGATGATAGGAACGAGCCGTAACTCCCTGCCTTTTGCCTTCTTCAAAGAACGCCCTATCGCTACTATGGACTACCATGAGAGGCAGGTGAATGGCTATTCACAGTTCCGCGGCAATACGGATAGGAGCAGTTATGGTTTCACTCGCCTTTATCCCGAACTGATAGACAACGGTGCATATAGCGAGTGGATATGGGGATTGAGCCGTATCATAGATGGTCTTGAAATCCTTGGCGTGGAAAAAACACGTATTGATGTGAAGAGAGTCGGTGTCACGGGATGCTCATACGCAGGAAAGATGGCACTCTTCTGTGGCGCTTTTGATGAACGAGTTGCTCTCACTATCTCTCAAGAACCAGGTGGCGGCGGTGCTGCTGCATGGCGAGTATCGCATACCCTTGAAGGCGTAGAAGACCTTGACCATACCGATTATCATTGGTTTAAGGAATCGTTGCGCGAGAATTTCCACGGCGATAGTGTGTATAATCTTCCTTATGATCATCACGAACTCGTCGCAATGGTGTGCCCTCGTGCCCTTCTCATTCTCGGCAATACCGATTATAAATGGCTCGCTGATGAGTCTGCATACGTATCTGCTAATGTGGCTCGCGAGGTGTGGAAGTATTATGGTATAGAGGATAGGATGGGATATTCCATCTTGGGTGGACATCCTCATTGCCAGTTGCCTGAAGCACAATATAAAGAGGTGGAAGCTTTTATAGACCGTTTCCTCCTCGGAAAGGATGCCGATACGAAAGATGTTCTTTTTGCTCCTGATTTTAAGGGTAAGACAGACCTTACTCCATGGATGCCTAAATAATTTACAATGGGTTTGTATCGCAACAGAACGAAATATTGATGATATTATGAATACAAACGATGTATGCGCGAAGAAGAATATCCCCTTTATCAAGTTCTTCACCACGTTCTTTCGCATTGGACTCTTTACTTTGGGTGGAGGCTATGCCATGATTCCTTTGATAGAGGAAGAGGTGGTGAATAAGAATAAATGGATTGGGAAGGAAGAGTTCCTTGATCTTATTGCCATAGCGCAGTCGTGCCCTGGTGTATTTGCCATCAATATAAGCACGTTCATTGGTTATAGGAAGGGTAGGGTGTCAGGTGCGCTGTGTTGCGCTTTGGGTACGGCGTTGCCTTCCTTTCTCATAATACTTCTCATCGCTATGTTCTTCCAGAATTTCAAGGACATACCTTGGGTGGCATCGATGTTTGCAGGTATTCGCCCTGCCGTTGTAGCCCTTATTGCCGTACCTACATGGAATATGGCAAAGAGTGCAAAGATAAACCTTACAAACTGCTGGATTCCTATCCTCAGCGCTTTGCTGATATGCTTTATGGGAGTTAATCCTATATACATAATAATTGCTGCAGGAGTGGGTGGCTATATTTATGGACAGTATATGAAAGATTAATTATTAATTCTTCATTCTTTAAGTATGCTTTTCCTTACATTATTCTATACATTCTTTATGATAGGCCTCTTCGGTTTTGGAGGAGGCTATGGTATGTTGTCGCTCATTCAGCAGCAGGTAGTAACGAATCATCATTGGATGACATCCGCAGAATTTACAAATATCGTTGCTATCAGTCAGATGACACCTGGACCTATAGGCATCAATTCCGCTACTTATTGCGGATATACAGCCTTATTTAATGCTACGGGGAGTAGCACTATGGGTATGCTTGGCTCGTTTACGGCCACCTTTGCACTTGTCCTTCCCACCTTTGTACTGATGGTCGTGATAAGCAAGATGTTTATGAAATACATGCACACATCCCATGTAGAGAGTATTTTCATAGGTTTGCGACCTACTGTTGTGGGACTCCTTGCAGCTGCAACCCTTATGCTGATGAATGAAGAGAACTTCTCTACGCCAGAGAATGCGTGGGATTTTGGTATCTCCGTTTTCCTTTTCATTGCCACTTTCGTTGGGACAAAGGTAATGAAGATAAATCCTATTAAGATGATTCTTTATGCTGCGTTTGCAGGACTTGTTCTATTATAGATTTCTTGTTTGTATCAAACAGCCTTTGAGTTTGGCCCAAACAGATGTCGTGTTTGGTAGAAACAGATGTCGTGTTTGATAGAAACAGGTGTCGTGTTTGATAGAAACTCAATATAGGATACTAAGAACTATAATTTTTAATAAAAAGAAAACATTAGTGTCCACTAAAAATTAGGGACGAGTTAAAATTTAAAATTTTCAAATAAATCTGGTCCATCAAGACCGCTTTGTTCTTTGACATCATTGAATTTAGTTTTGCTGAAAAGATCCTTCAGAAGAGTCTTGTCTG
>JAZQOH010000021.1:0-118646 GCA_045627725.1 Prevotella sp.
GGGCCGCTCTGGGGGCCGCTTATTTTCGTTAATACATTGTTTAGTATATACGGTACTCTCCTCTCTGCCTTCAGCGCCGACAACACTGTCTGCTCCACCTCTGCTCTCTCCAGTCCGAAGCTTGGTACCACATCGAGAATCTTCTGAAACGAGTAGTCGCAGATATTCCTCAAGTCCCTGCACAAGTCATACAGCGTGTTGTTCCTGTCACCTTCAGCAGGAGCCTCGAACGTCCTGTAGCCAGGCTTCTGGCGAAGATAGAGAGAGAGCCATGCTTTCACAATGGCAGAGTATTCTATGCCATTGTATAGTGAAGAGTGAAGAGTTAAGAGTGAAGAATCCTGATTTGTATTTGAAGGCGAAGGTTTTTCGCGCTCATTACTAACCACTCCCTCCCCCTCGGGGGAGGGCAAGGGGAGAGGGGCTGTGCTAAACAACTTGTTGTTTAAGTGCAAAATGTAAGACCTCGGCACAGCAAACGAGCACCTCGCCAAATCCTTCACCACGCAATCTACATTCTCCAGCTTCAACTCGCGCGCGAGCCATTTCTGTGTCTCCACTATCCTCTGCGCTGCCATCTCCAAATCGACCTCTTCGTGATTGCCTCCGTGATTGCCTTCGTGATTGCTTCCCGTAACTTCCTTCCCTCCCCCTCGGGGGAGAAGGAGGGGGGCCTGGGGGGCTGGAATGCAGGCCACCAGTCTCAATCCTTTTCTTGAAGGAGTCACATGCGCCAGCACGATATCCAGCTCATCCTTCCTCGGCTCTATCCCCTCCCACACCTCGCGAGGATTCTCTATCCCGTCAATGTCAATCATCGCGAAGCCCGAAGGAATAGCATCCTTCGCAATCCTTCGCCCATTCCTGAACGAGGCATGAAAGCAGAAGAAAGGCAAGCCCCTCTTCATCTCCCCCTGCTTCTTATGGTCAGGCTCCGCAGCTATCATACTGCAGAGCCTTTCCACTTCAGGCGAATCCACTATCCTGTTGAATGCCGCCTCGTCGCAAGGGAGAATCGCTGATTTAATATTCTGTCCGTAACTTATCATAAATCGTCAATTGTCAATTGTACATTGTATATGTATTGCCGTAGGCCTGAAAATATCAACAAATAAAAATAGATAAAAACATAAAAAAATAATTTTTGAATAAATTTTCGGTGAATTGCCCGCGAATTATTTCGTAAATTTTATTTTTGTCTCTGCTTCGCAAGAAGCATGTTTTTTTTTATTTTTATATGTTTTTATTTATTTTTCTTTCCGGCCTACGGCAACTTTTAGGGTTATCTTATCGTTTGCAAACACTCCACGAGCTCTGCCACGAGATGCCCCTGCAGCTCCTCTATCTTCGTGTTGGCAGGAATCATGATCGTAGCACGATACGCCCCTGACTGCTGCAGACGCATATTCATGTGATCCCCGGCATAGATGATAGTATTCTTCGGTGCCGACTTCACCCGCTTCGGAGTCTTCGAGAAATTGAAGAACTTCTTCTCCGCGTCATACACTCCTGTTCCTGACATCTTGGTGCCATCAATGTTGACACCCTCTTCACGCTCCACCATGAGCGTCACGTTCTGTAATGTTTCTGTTATCATAACTTTCTAATTAAAAATAATTTACGAATAAATTTTCTTTTCTCTTCCACTTTTATTTGAACAAAAATTTCCAACGATACGCCAAAAATTAAATTCAAAAAATATAATATTTATTTTTTAGAAAATTTTCGGATACATTTTTGGCGCATCGTGGGGAATTTTTGTTCCCATACAACCCCCATCGTAGAGTATTTTAGTGCCAATCTTTTGGGTTATCTTCTATAAAAGGTACTCCCCCTTCGGGGGGAGATAGAGGGGGCTATATCTCATTTATGTTACTCAGTGAAACTTCCTGAAAATACCTGCCCTCATACTGACGCACATCGAAGAACACATAGAAAGCCGCCTTGCGCTGCTTCCACGCCATAAGCTGCTCATCCGTGTACTCCTTGAACGTCTGCGCCACAAACACCTGCGTGATGTTCGTACCGCTCTCCGACTGATACCCCGCGTCTATCACGATAGTACGCTTCTTCAACTCTCTGCCATCCTTCGTTGTGATGACCTGCTCGGGAGTAAACTCCCTGATAATTCCTGTTACTCGCATAGTTTAGCCCCTCTATCTCCCCCAAAGGGGAGTACTTTTATACACTTGAGGGGGAAAGTGCTTTTAATGTTAATGTTTAATTGTTAATTGTAAATTGATTGTTTTTTCGCCTTCAGTCCCTATCTAAAGCCCCTCCCCTTTGGGGAGGTTGGGAGGGGTTGAATACTGCGCAAAGCATAATGACAATGCCAGCAGTTCATGTCCCCACACGGAGATTACGAAACCGATACGTCTTGCTTTTTCCATTTTGTTTTTTGCTTTACGTCGTGCCTTTCCACGACCTTTATGTTATTAATAATGTTAATCGTCAATCTAAAACTCCCCCGACCTTCACAGGCAGGGAGAGGAAAAAAGGTTTAACAAAAATCAAAAGTATATCATGAAAACAAAAAATATCTTGTGTATCAACATGTCAAAGAGCGCCGAGCCAAAAGAAGACTCTCGCAACCAGCGACGTGTGTCTGACTGATTGCGAGAGCAAAGGTACGAACAAAAAAAAAGACCAAACTGAAACGAAATCAGTTTGATCTTTCAATATGTACGATTGGTATAGAAAGGTAAAGAAACGTGGTATAGAAATGCAACTTCTCTACCAAGGAAAATCCTTCAATCCTACAAATAAGTTGTTTGCGATTAGAAGACACTTGCTTTGAATCTGCCTTTGCTTTTTATGCTCTCTGATAAATTCTATCATCTTCTGCTGATTATCAATGGCAGCCCAAGCCTTACTCTTCAGAAAAGCAGCAGTAGATTTCAAACACTCTTCTTTGTCATAAGGAATATACCAACAAGAAAAAGCCTCGTTGATAAAAGAAGGGATGTCCTTGAAAATCTTTCGTCGTGCACAAGCAGCTACAAGCAGTAGCCAGAACTCATCACGCCCACCAATGCCACCAGCCTTTTCATTGAACATATCCTCTACCTCAAAGGAGTCATCTTGTTTTTCACCGTTTATTATCTGTATTCCGATACCGCCTGCTTCTACGTTGTTCACTTCATATTCCACATGCTTGTTCTGTACATAGTCACCAGCAACATTTATCACCGTTCCATTCTGCTTATTGTCTTCCATGTTTTTATCGTTTTCTTACATTAATACCAACACCGCCACTCTGCACACCATTAACTTCATTCTCTACATGCTTATTCTGTACATAATCACCAGCTACGTACATCGAAGACTTCTCGTCTCCCTCAATCTCCTTTATTCTCTTTTTAACGTCACGGAATATCTTCACATGTTTATCCTTGGGCAGTATGGCCTCCATCATAGCACGCAGTACAGACTCATTGTCCTTATGCTTTGCAATATAGTCAATGATGTCATCATATTTTATGCTGTTCTCGTCCTCTATGTATTCCACGATACGCTCTATCTTCACTTTCTGCTTTTCGACATTAGTTTTGCTCAGTTCAGAAATCCTATTCATACAAGCCTTCTCATTCATCTGATACATGAGAGTAAGCTTCTTTTGGTTTTCTAAATCACTTTCCAACTTCTTGCACTTATCCAGTAGAATAGCAGTTTCCTCCTTATGCTTCTTGTTTATCTTGTCAAGAAAGGGAATTACATCGTCAAGAGAAAACTCCTTAGAAGCATCCTCAAAATCTTCACTGTCAAGGATTGACTTTATCGTATGGATGGACATATATACAACATTCCTGTCATATTTACCCTCTCTCGTAGCCCTATTGAAACTATCTTTCAGTGATTTGTAAAGCTTAATGTTTACAAGTCCTGTTTCGTAAATGACATAGGCGAATATATATGATATATACTTATTCGCACCATTATCTATGATGTTTCTCAGTAGAGGTCTATCGTGCCTGCCTCTATTCTTCTCATCATAATAGTCTATCACCTTCAATGCATCTTCAAGGTAATCGTCAAACACATCCAGCAATTGAAATTGATTATAATCTTCCTTTGCCAAGAATTTATACAGCGTCTCCAGAGCACCGTAAACCTTCTTGCGCTTCAGTTCTTTTATAAGTTTTTCTTTGTCTATCATGGTATTTATACTAAACGGATTAACTACAGGTCATCCATATTATTAATTTGCTCAAGTATATTATCAGGAGTGCAATATGCTAAACTGACATAATATGAATCTTTATAATTAACAACAAAGTGACTTATAGAAAGAATGACCTGCCCCTTTAAAATAGATTCTTTTGTATTCTCAACATGGAATATTGTATTGAATGTACATTCATTATTTCTTAAAGCTGATAATTTCAAAATATCAGAAGCACTCTCATTCAAACAATCATCATCAAATTTTTCTATAGATTCATAAATATAATACTTAGATGATAATGCTGATTTCAAATTACTATATTGCTGGAATAAAGCCTTAAAAGAAGTCTGATTTTCAAATGACACGCCAATAACTCCAAGTATATCCTTATTACTCTTTATCGGCAAAAGACTAATAGCGCAGTCATTATAATTATTGACAGATCCTTGAAGTTGATATACCCCCATTTCGGATATAGCGAAATCATATATTTCTCCTTTCTTTAGTCCTCTCTCCAAAAGAGTCTCTGCTACATCTTTTATCTTCAAGCCTGACACTAGCTCTATTTTCTTGAATGTTAGATACTCTTGCTTAAAAATACTCTCACCCAATATGTTTGAATCACTTTGCGCAAACATACACAGACTTATCATTAACCAAGACACTAAAAACAAAACTCTTTTCATACGTCGTTTATCATTAGATTATTATTGTAGCTTACAATTGAAAATATCTATCGTGTGCTTTATTGCATATTTATTTGACTCCCTGATCCTCTTTGGATTAATAATGATCTCGCATGGAAAATACATAGACGTATATCTTTCCGTCAGAAACAGAATATACGAGACGATGCTCCTGAGTGATGCGGCGCGACCATTTGCCTTGAAGATCATGCTTCAAAGGTTCAGGCTTTCCAATACCTGTAAAAGGATGAGCCTGAATATCGGCAAGCAAGGCAGATATCCGCTTCATTACCGACTTGTTGCCTGTCTTTTTCCAATAGTCACGGTCTGCCTCTGCCTGTGGAAGAAGAACTATTTCCATAGGTCCTCAAGTTTTGTGGTCTTTATATTGCCTTCAGAGATTGCTTTCTCGCCTTCTCTTATGCCCTCCATTATCTTGGGGTTGGACATTATGTATTCTGTTTCATCCACTTCTGGATATTCCTCAAATGTCCATCCCATAGCCTTTGCCAAGCCCTTGAAGCGCTTGAGGTCCACCTTTGGGATGTTGATAGTGAACGGAGTTGTCTGCTGTATTGTTGCTGTTGCCATAGTCTTTTAGTTATTATTTTCTGCAAAAGTACGAATTCTTTTTCAAACATCCAAAGTTTTCGGTGGTTTTCAGGCGAAGGGGAGGATATCTTTACTCTTTCCACCAGTCTTCTTTCTCAGTGCTGATGACGCGGACAAGCTCGTTCATCACCATGCACATCTCGCGGCTCACCTTCACATCGCGCTGATAGACGTAGGTCCAGGGCGTGATCTGGCAGAGGCGCTCTTCCGCCATAGCGTAGAAGGACTGGCCTGTGGGCTTGTAACGATCGGAAAAGCCGTTGTCCATCACCTCTATGACGGGGAGAGACTCCTGTAGCAACTGCTTGAGGATGTCCCTCTCCTTCGGACTGATGAAGGCTGAGACGATGACGGCGCCGTTGCGTGCTGCCTGCAATACAGCCGCCTTCTGATGCTCGAAACGGGAGGCATCGGCACGATGGCAGATGAGGGGTAGCTTCCTCTCTACGGCGAGAAGCGACACGTTGCCCACGACGTCGAGATGGAGGGATGAGGAGGCGCTATGAGTAATGGAAGAAGAGGCGCTATCTGCGAAGGATGCGGTGCTGTTGAGTCGGGAAAGGACAGTAGCGAGGGCGCTGTCAAGAGCCGTGGCATCGAGGCGGAAGAAGCGGTCTGCGCAGAGTCCGCGCTTGACGGCATCGAGGTGCCAGTTGCGCGAAGTGCGCTGGCGCTGAACGGAGAAGCTGTCGCGCTTGCTTCGTGTGATGAGCAGCTTGCGCGGATTGTTGCGGATATACTCGCGCTTTATCTCTATCTCCTCTTCCGTCACCGCCTCCACGTCGTTATAGCCGCGAGTGAAGAGAGCAGGGCCGCGCAGGGAGCGCGTGTGGTCGGGGTCCTGCCATTCAGAACGGAGGGATTTACTCTGAGCCATGCGGCTTTCCTCCGTTTCGCCTTGGGTACGCTTAAGCGTTTGCTCCAGCTGCTGTCTCATCTCGCGCCAAGGGATGCCCAGCGTGTCCCAATAGTGATGGGTGCAGCCTATCATCAGGCCATTGATGATACGTCCAAGATGTCCTTTGTTTCCAGGAAGCAGATGAAGCAGGGCATGGATATGATCAGGCATCACCTGAATGGCTTCGCATTTGCAAAGTGGATAGTATCGACTTATGCCTAACCATTCCGTCTCCACCCCCTCACCCAGCTTGGTGAGGACACACCTAGGGGCATTGGCGGCATCATCGGGGGCTGCGGCATCGCCGATGACACGACCGAGGATAGGTGATTCCTTGCGCACGTTGAGGGTGATGTGAAACCACCCCTCAGTGTAATCATTGAGGGGATTGCGACGATGGGCTTCATCCAGCGACTCTTCTTTCTCGCGTATTTTGGCGAGCTGTTCGGGAGTGAGGGGCATAGGGAGATTGGTATTAGTCAGTTTGTTATCCCCGCTTCTTGTGGGATTTTAATTTCTGCAAAGATACTGATTTCTTTTCAAACGACAAAATTAGGGACAAAAAAAAGACCGCGACAAATGACAAATTCGATTTTAAAATAAAATGGTTATATATAATAATGTTCGCGCGATATTATTATTAAGCCCATAATACAACAAAAACCAATTTGTCATTTGTCGTGGGCCATTTTTTGTCCTACTTTGTTTCTCTACCAGACTTTGGAGATAGAATACAGTCGGAAGTCTTAATTCTTATGTTTCAATGCTTTAGATATGCTGTTTCATAGCTTCTCGGGTGCTGTTTCTATGAAACTCGAGTGCTGTTTCTATGCTTCTCGATGTCCGAAAATGTGACATTAAGGCTCGTCGAGATACTGAAAAATGACCTTTATCTGGTCTCTGTTGAACTGTTTTTGCGTCTTTCTATAGCCTAATTTGAGTAATTCTGACATCAATTCGGCGTTTTTCTCAAGCCAAAGCATGAATCTGTTTACGGCAGAATGTGGCGCAAGACCGGGCAAATACATCATAGCAAGCTCGGATTTTGAGATGAAAAGGGGTAAAACTGACTTGTTTTTTTCCATAAATAACATATTTTTTAGTGAAACTTTAGTGACAAAAGATAATATTTACGAGAAATTGGCTTTCCCTTCGGCCGCCGAGCTAAACCTTTACGGGTCATTCGCGACAATTTTCGTTTTAAAAAAGATAAGCTTCTGCGAAGCAGAGACGCTGCGCTGGCAACGTAAATGTCCGCAAATTAACCGCAAATTTTCTCGTGAATTCTTTTTTTTTTCACTTACAAAGGTACGAAAAAAAGGCGAGAAAACATAGGTTTTTCGTCGATAATCGTACCTTATCGTACAGGAAAAGCATGATGGCATGGAAACGTATTGAAAGGTACATTGACAAGAAAAATATGAGTAATTTTGCAGTCGTAAAGCCCCTCCATCTCCCCCAAGGGGAGTGTGGTGGATACACTTGAAGGCGATGATGCTGGCGATGCATATTCCCTCTGCGGAACTTGCAGAATTGTCTTGAGGGAACAAGTGGAGGGCTGAATCTTTATTAACTAACCAATTTATTAACCAACTATCCCCGCTCACCCATCAGCGGTATATAAGTTCCTCCCCTTGGGGGAGGTCAGGTGGGGCTACTATGTCACTTAAATTCAAACTCAAGCGCGACAATCGCATCGACTCGGACAACCTCATCTATGCTCGTGCCTACCACGACGAGACCATCTCTCTCGAGCAGCTCGCTAAGCACATGTCCGACCACAACACTCCTTACTCTCTCGGCACCATCCAGGGTGTTCTCACCGATATGGTCAGCTGTATCCGCGAACTCCTCCTGGAGTCGAAGAAGGTGAAGCTCGACAACCTCGCTATCTTCTCGCTCGGCCTCAAGGGCACCGGCGCAGAAAGTGTGGAGAAGTTCTCAGTCAGCTCTAACATCAAGTCGGCTCACATCAACGCTCTCGGCACCGGCTCGTTCTCGAAGAAGGAACTCGACACCACGGTACGATTCCAGGAGGTTGGGGAGTATCAGTCAGGGAAGTAAGCCCCCTCTATCTCCCCACAGCCCCTCTCCCCTCACCCTCCCCCGAGGGGGAGGGAGTATATAGGGGGCATCGCTCAAACTTCAAATCAATTAACTATGGTGCAAAATTTTCTATAGATTTTTCTTCCTATTTTCACCTGATATCTCGGCATTAGCCGAATCTCAAAAAAGAAAGCCTTCAGTTATTTTAGATTATATTTTCATCCAGATTTATAGCTCAGATTTTTAAAATCTCACATAAAATCAAGAAATAATCTTTGCTTAAAATATAAAATGGAAAACTATTATGATTTCGCTACGCTCAGAAATCTGATAAAAATCGAAGAATAATCAGGATAAAAATCTTTATAGACATTTTTACACCCTATCAATTAACTCGATTTTATCTTACCAAAAATTGCCAACGATACGCCAAAAATTTAATTCCAATATAAAATGTTTAATTTTTAGAAAATTTTCGGCGCATCGTTGATAATTTTTGTTCAAAAAAGAAAGACTTATGAAAAATTCTACTTGGAAATTCATCTTGCAGTTACTCATTAGCATACTGACGGCAGTGGGCACCACGCTCGGAGTGACCAGCTGCATGTAGACCCTCTCCCCGCTCCCCCGTAAGGGGGAGAGCTGGAGGGGGCTTAACAATTAAAAAAAAAAGATCTTCATCAATGATGAAGACCTTTTATTTTGCGGTGCGTACGGGACTCGGACCCGTGACCTCCAGCGTGACAGGCTGGCATTCTAACCAACTGAACTAACGCACCAATGATATTTTTGATTAAAAATCATCTGCAATATGAAACAAACCTGAGGCGGTGCGTACGGGACTCGGACCCGTGACCTCCAGCGTGACAGGCTGGCATTCTAACCAACTGAACTAACGCACCATTTGGGTTATTTCTTTTTTGCGAGTGCAAAGGTAGTGATTTTTTTCTAATTCGCCAAATGTTTTCCTTTATTTTTTCAAAAAAAGTTGAAAAAGCAAAGCATTTCCCCTACCTTCTTTGCCTGAAAGCCATGCCTTCAAAGTAGCAGTTTGTTCAAAACCTGACTTACCAAACAAAGAGATAGCAGGAGTATTTGCCTCAGACACAACTGCATACAACTGCGAAAGATGCAGAAATTCATCGGCATAAGCTATAATATTCTGCATAGCCTGATATGCTATCCCCTTCTTTCGATATAGAGGACTCACAACAATGGAAACCTCTGCTCGCAGATGTCTTGGATCAAAATTGCACAAATCTATCAATCCCAACACAGCATTGCTATCATCAGTTATCACCTGTCTCACCTGCTTGTCTGCATATATATCATAAGAGTTGGTGGCTATATAGTCGCGAAGGGCATAACGGGAGAAAGGCACATTGGTGCAGCCATACTCCCATTCCTCCATTGCATTCTCTATATCATACAACGCATCGAGGTCTTCCGGTTCAAGAGGTCTGAGCCTTATCATGACAATAGTTCTATATCATTGTTGATATTTGTATTCGTTGGGTATAGGAAAACGAGAACGAATACTTCTATTATCACGATATACATGGCATTGGCAACGCCAAACATGAGCCATAGTATGATATTAGAATTGACGATAAACTCCCAAAAGAGCATCCTACGGGTAAATAATGTCCTATATCTCAGCAATGGATCATCAAGTCGTTTCTTCTTGTTCACAAATGGTATGTGAAACCACTTGACAATGAGATAGGTCAAGGCAAGGGCCAGAAGGATATCTATCACCTCTATATAGAAAGACACTACAGGAGACATCTCCAGTCCGCCTATATTTCTGAAAATAAAGAAAAGCGCGACAGCGAAAAGTAAAGATCCAAAGACTACTGAGAAGAAAAGCGTTCTTACAACCTTTGTGATTTCTGTAAGGTTCTGATTGTTTTCGTTTCTATTATCCATGATAAAGTTTCTTTTATTTTAGTTGAAAGGTGTACGATTGAGGATTGAACGTCCAAGAGTTATCTCATCGGTATATTCCAGTTCATCGCCAACGCTGATACCGCGGGCTATTACTGAGAGCTGAACATCGTATTGCTGCAGGCGACGCGATATGTAGAAGTTGGTAGTGTCACCCTCCATGGTGCTGGCAAGGGCGAAGATTACCTCCTTCACCTCTCCACTCGCTACCCTTTCGACAAGAGAATCAATCTGAATATCACCAGGACCGATACCATCCATAGGCGAGATTATTCCACCAAGCACATGATACAAGCCATGAAATTGCTGTGTATTCTCTATCGCCATCACGTCCTGCACATTCTCTACCACACAGACAATAGATGAATCACGATGACTATCTGCGCATAGAGAGCACACCTCGGTGTCGGATATATTATGACAGATGCGGCAATATCGTGTATCTTTTCGCAGATGAGACAAAGAAGAAACAAGTTCCTCGACATCACCCTCAGTCTGCCTTAGCAGATGAAGAGCGAGTCGAAGAGCTGTCTTTCTTCCTATTCCCGGCAAGCGGGATATCTGATTCACAGCATTGTCAAGATGCTTGCTTGGTAGATTCTGCAAAATAATTACGAATTACGAATTACTAATTACTTACTATGCACTATGAACTACTGCATCTTATTCAATCCTTCCCACTTCACATTCCACTTGCCGTTCTGTGGGAAACCTGGATTCTTTACACCTTCTGGACAACCATCCCAACCTGCACACATCATGGCAACAGCATCAAGAAGCGAACCATTACCAGGGAGATAGAGGCGGAGACGCTTTGGTTCCTGATAGTTATGACCAGAAACGAGGTATGTGTTCTTACCCTTATCAATGAGCAATGCCTTAACAGCATTCTCACCATCACCGAGACGAGCAGCACACATTGCAGTCATACCATAGTCCCATCCCCATGTAGTGTCCCAGTTCCAGTTCTGCATCACCCAGTCAAGAGTGCGCTGCATCTGTGCCCTGTCATAGAGACCATAGTCTGGAAGCAGACCACATGCACCGAGAACAGCAGGATGATCAGAGCGACACTTAAGGTAGAACTCCTCCTCAGAGAGCTGCTTCTTGCCGGAGAGTCCGCCGTAGTTGAAGGGGTCGAAGGCTGCATTTGAGCCTGGAACTTCCGTTCCAGGAACAGAACCGGCGGACGTTCCAGAGCTAGCGGCAGGAACGAGGAAAGGTTGGGTAGGAGCACCGGCGGTGTAGATGCCTTCGTACTGAGGGAGAGGAGCCATACGCGAAGCGATGTCGTCCCACTCCTTATGGCGAGGCAATCCCATACGCTCACGCCACTTATTAGCAGTTGTCAGGCCATAAACCCAATAAACCTGCTCGAAAGGATGATGATAGGAGAAATCCTTTGACATAGACTCCTGCATCGCAGTCTGTCCGTGGAGTTTTATGAGACTTGCACCTTCGGATGCATTTGCCGTTTTCTCTGCAGAAGGAGAGACACAGGAAAGAGCGAAATCTGCCATGAACTCAGCTGTCTCTTCCACATATTTGCCATACTTAGCAAGCACAGCCTTCTCCTTTTCGGCATCACCATCAGCGCGACGGAACATCTCCTCTGCCATATATATATAATGTGGCTGCTGCCATGTCAGGAAGGAACCGACATTAGAAGGCGACTCACCCACCCAAGGGTCAGTCATCTTCATCCATCTTATTCCCTTGAAATGCTGGCGCTCAGCAATCTCCTTAGCGAAAGGATACGCCTTATCGTTATACCAGTTGAGGATAGTCTCAAGCACCTCAGGACGGTTCCAGAGTGAGAAATCAACGGTATGCCACCACGTCATCTCGAGATGAGGGCGACCAAACCATGAGTTATACGTGAGACCTGTCTCCTGAGCAGGTGTCTCATTGGCGCAATTTATGAAGGTAACATACTGCGAAAGCACCACGCGGCGCTCAAGTTCCTTAGCGCGAGAGTCAGTACAAGCAGAGAAATCAACGATAGCGCCTTCGTTCCACCAGTTGTTCCAATATGACTTAACGGCAGCAAGTTCCTTAGCGAAGTCAAACTTCTTCTGCAGAGAAGCCTGCTTTTCCGCATATTCAAGTTTCACACTAATAGCATCACCCGATGGCTGGAGGAAATAAGAGTGATTGGAAGAGAGTTCAACAAACTTCGCACTTCCCTTCCATGACACCTTTATATAATATGTAGTGGTATCGAGAGAATGCTCTATTACAGCAAAACGTCCACCCTTTGCAACAACCTTAGAAGCGTGCTTGTCCATATTCTCCTTGCTGAAATCGGTTGCTGCGTCAGCATGTTTACCCGAAACGTAAGGGAGAGAAAGGCATAGCTTAGCCTGATTCTTGCGGAACAGCTTTGTGTTCACGCTGAAGATAAGCGCCGAACAATCAGCAAGAGCAGCCGTAGTAACCTCCACAGGCACACCATTCACCTTATATTTCGAGCGGATATTGCCATCATAAAGGTTCAATGTCTGGTCAATATCGGTGATATCCTCAATCTTCACTTCGCCATTCTTACCGAAAACGAAGCCCATATTGCCCATGTTAAGGCGATGGGGATTAACGCGGAAATATTCCGTAGCCTGCTTGTTTCTGCCATCTGTCTTATATTCCACAGCATAAACCTCCTCACGACCATGTCCGAGATTCATCTTCTTCTGAGTCTCCTCAGGCTTAAGGTTGTCCACATTAGGGAAACTATGCCACGCCCAATCACTCTGGGCACAGAGAGGTACACCCTCATAGAAATATTCTGGATAGGACTGCAAGCCCGTGATGTCCACAGTTGTTGCAAAATGACCATTTCCCACAGAGAGGGAAGATAGAGGATCAGCCTTGGTGACATGAGGATTATTCCTGCTCACAACAGCCTGGCGGTCTATTTGAGCGAAAGACATCACACTGTACGCGAAGGCGATAAATGTAGATAAAAGGATTTTTTTCATATAGTTAGTATTGGAATTCTATCTTGTCAAACTTCGAACCGGTCTCAAAGGATGGTTAGGAGACGGAACACCACGTATTTCAGGGAGAGGCTGTACTTCTTCCTGGATTATCTCCTTTTCTGCAGGTATAGAAGGACGCACAATATCTTCATCACGATTGGCCTTGAGAGAATCCTGACGAGCCTTTTCTGCATCTTTTTGTTCCCTATCACAATGGTTTCTTATCAATTTAACATTGCTCACGGAAATAAGACGAAGCGTAGTGCTGAGATCCTCGGAGAGATTACGAGCCGACAAGAAATAGATGCGTATATCCTTAATTCCCAAATCATCCCTATCCTCAAGAGTAATGGAGGTAGTTTGATCGGTAGAGTTGACATGGCGCACTTCATTCACCACGCTATCATTCTTCAAAGTCATAGCAAAGACACAAACGACGTCGCGCATTCCATCTTGGAATATGAACTGCGTTTTATAGGTAAGCGTCAGACGATCACCAGGAAGATAGGTGCTATCAGCTTCGATATGGAATGTTCGAAGATTGTAAGGGGGGTGTTGCATTAGGATAAATGCACGATCCTTATTCCATACATTCGATGTATCGCCACCCAAGGCAAGGTCAGCATCCACATCACCACCTGCATCAATCACATTCTGACGCAGGCGTTCAGACAGATTCTCATAAATCTCGTATAGTTGTTCTGTATGACGACAATAATAGTTGAATGATGTGTCCCACTGTGCCTGCGATATACCATGCTTTTCGAAGATGGATTTACGCAAAGTTATCTCACGCAAACCTTTTTCATTATAGGGCACACCATTGTCATCCAAATTTTGAACAACATGGATCTCATAGAGGATATCCTCCATTTCTCCCTTTGAAAGCAGGTCTGGCGGAGTGGACTCACATGCCACAAGTGCAAGGAAGAGGAATATTATATAAAATAGTTTCTTCACCTTTTATACGTCACTTAGAGAGGGAGAGATTCTGCAATTCTTTATGACAAAAGATGAGCATAGCAACGACTCCCACGCTGATGCTGGCATCTGCAAAGTTGAATACAGGCGAGAAGAATATGAATTTCTCCCCAGCAAAGAACGGGAACCAGTCGGGATATTCGGTTACGATGAGTGGGAAGTAGAACATATCTACTACCCTACCTTCAAGGAACGGTGCATATCCTGTACCAAAAGGAACAAAATATGAGGTATAATTAGCCGAAGAACCATTGAAGATGAGTCCGTAGAACATACAGTCAATGAGATTTCCGGCAGCACCTGCAAGCACCATCGAAAGGAAAATCACAAACAACCAACTCGCCCCTTTTAGTATCCGTTTATATATAAACACCCCTATCACGAAGATGGCACAGAGTCTGAAGAGACTAAGAAATATCTTCGGCATTATGGACATTCCCCATGCCATACCATTATTCTCAATATAGAGGATATAGAACCAGTCCGTAATTCGAATGCTGTCGTGAAGCGGCATACCTGTCTTGACCGCAATCTTTATGACTTGATCAATGACAAGTATGGCAATCACGAGAACAGCGGATACTATAAGTTGCCTTTTCTGCTTTGCTATCATTTCTTTCTTGCATTTTTCGACTCTACGCTCAACGTTGCGTGAGGCACGATGCGGAGACGCTCCTTTGGAATCAGTTCCCCTGTTATACGGTCAATGCCATAGGTCTTGTTCTGAATACGGATAAGAGCAGCCTCAAGACCTCTGATAAACTTCTCCTGACGTGCAGCAAAACGCATTGTCTCCTCTTTTGTCTGAGTGACACTTCCTTCTTCAAGGATTTTGTAGGTAGGCGATGTGTCAGCCACATCATTGCCTTCATCATTACGAAGGATACTCATCATTTGCTTGTAGTCACTACGTGCACGAGCAAGCTTTTCTTCAATAATCAGGCGGAACTCTTCAAGTTCTTCATCGCTGTATCGCTTTCTGATGTCTGCCATAGCAGTAAGAATTGGAGCCCCCTCTAACTCCCCCCAAGGGGGAGAACTTTGGATAGGGACTTAAGTTTATATTTAAGTTAACATTTATTTTATTGGAATATCACCACCCTCAAATGTATCTAAACACCCCTCCCCTTCGGGGGAAGTCGGAAACTTCAAGTGTTTCCGAGTATGTGCTAATTAGGGTGGGGCTTTTTATTCTTTCGTTACCTTCACGTTAGCCTTGAAGTCACCGAACTCTGCCTCGATGCCATCAGTCACTTCGCCCATTGTGAGCGAGTTGGCAAGCACCTGAGCGCTGATATGTTCGCCGAATACCTTCACGGCTTCTGCAAGTTCTGGCTTATCTTCGATGACAACCTTGATGCGGTCTGTAATCTCGAAACCGCTGTCCTTACGGATAGCCTGGATGCGCTTGATGATGAGACGAGCCACACCTTCGTTCTTCAACTCAGGGGTAATGTCGATGTCGAGGGCAACGGTTATCTTGCCTTCCTGAGCGATTGTCCATCCTGGAATATCCTCAGAGATAATCTCTACGTCAACAGCCTCAACGGTAATATCCTGACCTCCAGCCACGAGAGCTATCTGTCCGTTCTGCTCGAGCTCAGCAATCTGCTCCTGACTCATAGCCATCACGGCAGCATTCACATCCTTCATGAGCTTGCCGAACTTCTTACCCATCGTGCGGAAGTTACACTTCACCTTCTTCACGAGCTGCATACCAGCGCCGTCTTCGATGAATGTGAGTTCCTTCACGTTGGTCTCTGCGAGGATAACAGCAGCCATTCTCTCGATGCGCTGACGCAACTGAGCGTCGCCAGCAGGGATAGAGATAGCCTGAAGAGCCTGGATTACAGGAATCTTCACCTTCTTACGGAGAGAGAGAACCATAGATGTCACCTGCATTGCAACCTGCATTGCCTGCTCCAGTTCTGCGTCAATCATATCCTCACAAGCCTCAGGGAACTTAGCAAGATGCACGCTTTCGTTCTTATCCTTGCCCGTTACTGCATTCAAATCCTTGAAGAGCTGGTCGGCATAGAATGGAGATACAGGAGCGATGAGACGTGCGATAGTCTCGATACAGGTGTAGAGTGTCTGGTAAGCAGAGAGCTTATCCTGTGTCATACCGCCGCCCCAGAAACGCTTCTTGTTGAGACGGATATACCAGTTAGACAACTTATCGATTACGAAGTTCTGTATGAGACGGCCTGCTGGTGTTACATCATAGTCAGAGAGGTAAGCATCCACGTTCTTAACGAGTGTGTTGAGCTCTGAGAGAAGCCAGCGGTCGAAGTCAGGACGCTCTGCATAAGGCACGTCAGCCTCAGCGTATGTGAAGCCATCCACGTTGGCATAGAGTGTGAAGAACGAGTAAGCCTGATAGAGCTTGATGAAGAAACTTGAAGTAACTTCCTTCACTCCGTCTGGGTCGAACGAGAGATTATCCCATGGACTCGAGTTTGTTACCATGTACCAGCGCACTGGGTCGATACCGTAAGTAGCGATACACTCGAATGGATTGATAACGTTTCCGAGGCGCTTTGACATCTTCACGCCGTTCTTGTCAAGCACAAGACCATTTGAGATTACGTTCTTGTATGCCACAGAGTCGAATACCATCGTTGCGATAGCGTGCAATGTGAAGAACCATCCGCGTGTCTGGTCAACGCCTTCTGCGATGAAATCAGCAGGATAAGCATCCTTCTTGTCGATAACATCAGCGTTCTCGAATGGATAGTGTATCTGTGCGTAAGGCATAGCGCCTGAGTCGAACCAAACGTCGATAAGGTCAAGTTCACGGGTAAGCACCTCTCCGTTCTCGCCAACGAGCTTGATATCGTCAACATATGGGCGGTGGAGGTCGATCTTATCATAGTTCTCCTGACTCATATCGCCTGGTACGAAGCCCTTAGCCTTGAGTGGATTCTCAGTCATAACGCCGGCTGCAACTGCCTTTTCTATCTCGTTATAAAGCTCTTCCACGCTACCTATGCAGATCTCTGCCTTGGTGTCGCGGTTGCGCCAGATAGGAAGTGGAGTGCCCCAGTAGCGTGAACGCGAGAGATTCCAGTCGTTAAGATTCTCAAGCCACTTACCGAAACGTCCCGAACCTGTTGACTCTGGGTGCCAGTTGATGGTCTGGTTGAGCTCGAACATGCGGTCCTTCTTCGCTGTAGAGCGGATGAACCATGAGTCGAGAGGATAGTAGAGCACAGGCTTATCCGTGCGCCAGCAGTGAGGATAGTTGTGCACATGCTTCTCAATCTTGAAGGCACTACCCTCCTCCTTCATCTCAAGACAGAGTATGACGTTAAGGTCCATGTCCTTCATGGCAGCCTTTTCGTCATATTTTCCGCCTTCGTTATACTTTGGATCGTATGCGTTCTTTACGAAATCACCTGCGTGCTTCCAGTAAGACTCGTTCACGCAGAGCTCAAGGAACTTAGGATCGATGTCGTCCTTAACGAAGTATTTGCCCTGGAAGTCAACCATTGGGCGTGTATCGCCAGCCTTGTCGAGGATAAAAAGCGATGGAATGCCGGCATCCTTTGCCACCTTTGCGTCGTCAGCACCGAAGGTTGGAGCGATGTGAACGATACCTGTACCGTCCTCTGTAGTAACATAATCGCCAGGGATAACGCGGAATGCCTCAGCCTCCTTCACCACGATTTCCTCGCCTTCGAGGGCACATGGCTTCACCCAAGGCATCAACTGCTGATAGTGAAGACCTACGAGGTCACTTCCCTTACCACGCCAGAGGATTTCAACAGGAGTCTCATTACCCTCCTCATCCTTCTTTGGCTGGAAGTAAGCACCCATGCGTGGTTCTGCGATAATGTATATAGCCTCCTCGTTGGTGTATGGGTTGTTGCCCTTAACAGCAACGTAGTCAATCTTCGGACCTACGCAGAGTGCGGTATTTGAAGGCAATGTCCAAGGTGTTGTAGTCCATGCAAGAATATAGACAGGGAGTGCCTTATCGTTGTTAATTGTTAACTGTTCACTGTTAACTCGGAACTGCGCCGTAACCGTTGTGTCCTTTACGTCGCGGTAACAGCCTGGCTGATTGAGCTCATGTGATGACAAGCCAGTACCTGCTGCTGGCGAATAAGGCTGGATAGTGTATCCCTTATAGAGCAAATCCTTGTTGTAGAGCTGCTTGAGGAGATACCAAAGAGTCTCGATATACTTATTATCGTAAGTGATATAAGGGTGCTCGAGGTCAACCCAATAGCCCATCTTGTCTGTGAGTTCGGTCCACTCAGAGGTGTACATCATCACGTTCTTGCGGCAAGCGTCGTTGTAGTCATCCACGGAAATCTTCTTTCCGATGTCCTCCTTTGTGATTCCGAGGTTCTTCTCAACGGAGAGTTCCACAGGAAGTCCGTGTGTGTCCCATCCTGCCTTGCGGTAAACCTGATAGCCCTTCATAGTCTTATAGCGAAGGAATGTATCCTTAATGGTACGTCCCATCACGTGGTGAATGCCAGGATGGCCATTGGCTGAAGGAGGTCCTTCAAAGAAAACGAACTGAGGACAGCCCTCACGTTCTGTGATGCTCTTATGGAAGAGGTCTTGCTTCTTCCATTCTGCAAGCACCTCGTTGTTTGTCTCTACGAGATTGAGACCTTTGTGTTCGGCAAATTTCTTTTCCATTTCTATGTTATTTTTCTTATTTTTCAAATAAACAAAACTTTGCACATACGCGCACACGAAGGCGCACACGTGAAATTTTGGGCGCAAAGTTACTAAAAAATAAGAATATATGGAAATAATTCCCGAAAAAAACACTTAATAATAGTGAAATATCTTCTTATGAAGATTACTCAAATGTGAGTTTTTCAAGTGCAGATTTTAGTCGAGGCATCTCACTCTTGCGAATGGCAAGGGTAATAGAACAGGTGTTATCAAACTCCTGGGAAACGATTCTTGGTTGCAAGTCCTTCACCACTCTCATCACGCTATTCATCATAGGATAGGAGAATGTGTAGGTAAGCTGTTCCTCAACGAGTTGCTCCACCACTTCGGAATGAGCCAAAGCATCTTGCGCAGCCTCTCGATAAGCCACGATAAGTCCGCCTGTACCGAGGTTTACACCACCGTAATAACGGATTACGAAGATGACTATATCACTCACTTCATTCGACAGCATCACGCCAAGGATAGGCTTTCCTGCCGTGCTTGAAGGTTCTCCGTCATCATTGGCACGAAACTCCTCGCCCTCAGGACCGAGCCTGTAGGCATAGCAAACGTGGCGGGCATCATAGTATTTCTTCTTATACTGCTGCTGAAGTGCCTTCACCTCCTCTGCCGAACGAACGTGATGAGCGTAGGCGAAGAACTTGCTACGCTTCTCGGTATAGTATCCTTCGCCTACGGTATTATCAGATATGGTCTTGTACAAATCCATAGAAGCCCCACCTAACCTCCCCCAAGGGGAGGAACTTTATAATGTAAAAGCCTTATAAAGATTGCCATTGGAGGTATTTCCTTTGGCTATTTGATTAAAAATAGAATCTAAAACGAATGATATATTAGTGTATACTTCTTCATTTGTGAAGCGAATAACCTTGTAGCCCATACGTTCTAAATCCTCCGTACGATAATAATCTTTTACTAATTGCTCATCTTGTGAATGATATCCACCGTCAATCTCAACTATCAGCATACGTTTCAAGCATACAAAATCAGCTATATACCGACCTATTATATGTTGTCTTCTGAAATGTAATCCCAACTTATTATGAGATAAGTGATACCAGAGCAGTTGCTCGGCCTCTGTCTGATATTGTTTATTCTCCTTCGCGTATTCCTTTAATATCCCGTAATAAAACGGATCAGACGTATGATAATTATAAGCCATAAGGAAAGTTCTGCGGGGATTATTACTATCAAAAATTCTCCCCCTTGGGGGGAGTTAGAGGGGGCTTTTTACACCAATTTATGAATAATAAGTCCTGAACGGAGCTTTGGCTCGAACCATGTAGCCTTTGGAGGCATGATGTTTCCTGAGTCAGCAATGTCCATAATCTGCTGCATAGATACAGGATAGAGAGCCAGAGCAGCACGCATCTCACCTGAATCTACACGGCGCTTGAGCTCGCCAAGACCGCGAAGACCACCTACGAAGTCAATTCTCTGACTTGAACGGAGGTCGCCAAGCTCAAGGATATCCTGCAGAATGAGGCGGCTTGAGATATCAACGTCGAGTACACCGATAGGGTCTGAGTCATCGAAAGTGCCAGGCTTAGCATTCAGAGAGTACCATTCTCCGTCGAGATAGAGCGAGAACTCATGTGGCTTTGCTGGGCGATACTCCTCAGCACCCTTCTTCTCTACGTCGAAATTAACGGCAAGTTTCTCAAGGAACTGCTCCGAAGTATTGCCGTTGAGGTCCTTAACGACACGGTTATAGTCGAGGACAGTGAGCTGACTTGCCTGGAAAGCAACAGCCATGAAGTAGTTATACTCCTCGTCACCCTTATGATTAGGGTTGTTCTGTGCCTTCTCCGTACCCACGAGAGCAGCGGCAGCAGAGCGATGATGACCGTCAGCAATGTAGAGGGCAGGCATCTTTGCAAACTCCTCTGTGATAGTCTTGATGTCCTCATCGTCGCTTACAACCCAGAGCTTATGACCAAATCCGTCAATAGGAGCGATGAAGTCATATTCTGGTTCGGTAGCAGCATATTTCTTGATGAGCTTGTCGAGCACCTCATTATCAGGGAAAGCAAAGAAAACAGGCTCGATGTTAGCGTTGTTGATACGCACATGCTTCATGCGGTCTTCTTCCTTATCGCGACGTGTTAGCTCATGCTTCTTGATGACACCTGTCTGATAGTCACCGCTATATGCACCGATTACGAGACCATACTGAGTCTTCTCCAAACCGCCATTTGCAGGAAGATGAGAGGTCTGAGCGTAGATATAATACTGCTCTTTCTCGTCCTGAACGAGCCAACCGTTGTCCTGGAACTTCTGGAACTGACGAGCAGCCTCATCATATACCTTAGGATCATACTCGCTTGTGCCTGGTTCGAAGTTGATTTCAGGCTTGATAATGTGATAGAGAGACATCTCGTTATCACCAGCCTCAGCGCGTGCTTCTTCTGAATCAAGCACGTCATATGGACGTGACTCTACCTTCTCAACAAGGTCTTTTGGTGGGCGAATGCCCTTGAATGGTTTTACTATTGCCATAAATTATTCTTGTATGTTTAATGTTGTTATTCTTTAATGTTGTATGTTTTGGTATGCAAAAATAATGATTTATTTCTGATTTACCAAATAATTAGAAATATCATTGGTGATTTTTTCTATTTCACCGTCTTTTTGAATCCTATCTTTCTCAAATAAACGGTCTTTTAAATCGTATTAACTTTCGAATCCTTCATATTCTCAAAGCAATGTAACAGATTCCATTAACAACATTGCATCAGCCTCCACAATAGGAAAATAAAGTTTCAGTCGAACGAGATCCGTATGAAGAAGCTCTGCACATTTATCTGCATCAGGAGCAAGGGAAGCGTCATTTAGGAGTTGCTTCAATTGGTCTATTGCCATATTCGATCTATCCGAAACCCAATAGAGTTCCACCAATGTAAGATAATCATTTACTGAAGGTTCACCATAACTACCTTCCACTATATTCCTACAGATATTCTCTGCCTGCTCTATCCTGCCATTACACATAAGAGTCCAACCAAGGAGGCGCTTAATAGACAGATTATTATCATTCTCTATATCAAGACGATATATTTCATTAAGCATCTCTGAAGCCCTACCTGCACACACATTTGCAAGGATTTTGTTCTGAGCATAGGCAAGGCTCTCAGGATTCATCTCACAGAGTTCCTTATAATATTTTGATGCATCTTCATAGTAACAGAACTGCATCGCATACTTAGCGCAACCGCGAAGAGCCGACTTACTATGATCATCTATAGCATAGGCTAATCGGTAGTACTTATATGCCAGATTGTGCAGTCCCTGTGCACTATACATCATTGCATATAGAATAGAGTATTCAGGATTGGTTTCCATGAGCTTACCGTCCACTTTTTTTGACAGCAGGTTATATAGAAGGTCATAATGTCCTCGACGAACAAGGAACTTTCCATAGTCAAGAATCATCCCCTTCATCTGCTCATAACCAAAAGGTGCGAAGAACACTTTCTCTTCGAAGATGGAAGAGAGTTTCAGTTGCGGACTAAGGTTGTAGAACCTATAGAGATCCTGCAGATACATTCTTCGGAGATAGTCAGGAGTAATCTCGCGTTCCGAGCCCTTAGGTAACGTTCCCAATGGTCCCACCTCTCCGGTGGAAAGCATTTCTTTAACCTTCTCAGGCAGTGAGGATATGACACTGGAGAAACCGAATGTGAAAGAGTATTTGTCCGAATCGCAGAATGGACCATTGCGGTAAATATGGTCGAGTGATTCGATTCCATCGAGTTTCTTTCTTGCATCAGCAAGGAAAGGATGGTCATAGGTGAAAGGCATAAACCAGTTTACTGGCTTATAGAAGAACGGATAACGCTTAAGCTTGCTGAATTCACCAAAGAAAATATCAGCACCACTTTGCATCATATCCGTCATCTTTCCTATGCTTTTTTCCACTTCCTCCATTTCCTGCTCCTCTCTTCCTGGATTAAGGATATCAGCAAGTGTATCTTCGTCATTCTTGATTATATCGTCACTTAGAATGCCGCTTTTCATCTGATGTTTGAGAAGTTCAGGCATTATCTCGCGCTTTATTTTCTCACCATCTTTGTCGGCATCGATGCTCGACATCATCTGCATAATGAGTTTCAACACTTCCTTTCGTGTATTCTCCGATTCGAGGAGGTCATCGGCAAGCTGTGTATCCTTCAGGTCGTTCAGACACACACACCAACCAACGAGGGCACGCTGACGCAACGCCTCCACATCAGTGGTAAGATAGACATATGCCATAGTCCTAAACTTCTCCTCGCAAAACCTTATCCTACACGATAGCATTATGGCAGACATTATCGTCTGTGCATCAATGAGGTTGGTGTCAGAAGCTATCATATATGCCGTCCACATTCTCTGGTCACGCTGACTCCAACTATTTGAAAACAACACAGCAGAGAACACCTTGCTCAGCACTTCATAATGCTCAGAAGGAGATAGGGCTTCATTTTTTAATGACTCGATAAGAGCAGAAGCACTGGTGTCAACACCCTTCATCTGATTGAAGATTACATCGTGACCTGGGATGGCGAGGAAAGCCTCATGCCTCTTTATGTCATCGCCTAACTCATCCACTCTTTTCTTTAAAGACAAAAGATACTTCTCCCTATTATCATCTTTTCCTCCTGAAGCGATGAAGCCAAGCATATAGCGATACTCCTGAAGAAGTGATTCACAACGCTCAATCAAGGCATTGTCACCTATAGTCTTTGCCGACTGTACCAACGCCTTCAATAAATATCCTATATGATTCTTTCTTTTAGAAAACATCTGATATCAATTTTACTTTTTCCCACCAAGTTTTCCATTTCTCAATCGAAGTGAGTCCTTCGCTATATTGCAAGCTTTGAGAAACAAATCATATTGTTCTTTTATACGCTTGTCATTCAAAACCTTGGAGCGAAAAACGACGACGCCGTAAGTCTTGTCATCTCCAAGGGCAAGTTCCTTGGCACCTTTTTTCAATGCTTTCGTAGCATAAGGCTCTGGTAGCATCGCTCCATCCACATTACCAGTGATCAGCATATTACACCTTATGCCTACATCCTCACATTGTATGAAGAATATCGATTTCTTCTTTTTTAGGATACTATCCACGGCATTCTGTGCCAAGGTGCGGGATGCTCCATGGCTATCGGTTGCAACGATCTTGTCCACCAACTGACTATGTCGTGATATACGACTCTTCTTTGCCGTCAAAAGTTTCCACTTCAATGGTGTCGCTATTGAGAGAGTGAGCGGAGTGGTGTCCTTCTGCTCTATTATCCCTGCAAGGATGGAGTCCACCACGGCACCTTCCACCATGTTATGACTTAGTGCATAGCGACACTCCGAAAGGCTGTTATAGCGTCGGAAGTGCACATCAACGCCAAGTGTATCAAACAGATGCAAGGAATCAGCCAATCTAATAAAGTCGCAATCAGCAGTAGGCAATATACCTACCTTCAATGCAAGGGAATCCTCTTTGCGAAGACGTTCCTTCTCTGCTCGCGTAAGACGTTGTAGTTCTTCTTCGTCATTGCACGAGACGATTGAGCAGACAAAACCCGCAAAAATGAATAAAAGTATTATAAATGGGAATTTTCGATTCATTTTACCGTGAAATTTGCTTGCAAAATTACGAAATAAAACAGCAACGGCAAAATTATAAAATATAAAAATATAAAAAAACTCCTATTTCCATCGCAAGACAAGAGGTAGATGGTCACTATAACCATCCCTGTCATAGGAAGGTCCATTGAACGAGCGACGAGGACGAAAACCGCCATATTTCGTTTCTTCTTCCATCAAAAAAAGAGCATCAAACACATAACATCTCAATGCTTTACAAGAACGATACATACTCTCGGAGATAAAAATCTGATCAAGACTCCCCCACTCTCCGCGAAATCTATAGGTGCCTTTCGCTCCATTATTACCTTCTGCATCAGCAGATACATTCACCATCCCCGATGCAACGACTCGCTGGGGAGCTGGATCGGAATGATAATCGTTGAAGTCTCCAGCTACAAGTATATGTGCAGATGAATCCTCATTCATAATAGAATCAATACTCTGGCAAAGTCTTTTCGCCACTTTCATTCGATAAGAGTCTGTTGCCATTTTACCACCCGAACGACTTGGAGCATGAACGACAAAGGTATGAATGTTACCCTTCGATGTATTGCAGAGGGCATAAAGGATATCGCGGGTTGGTCTTTCTCCCTTTCCTGGTACTACCCTTATCGGATAGTGCTTTACGATGGAGACACTCTCCTTATTATATAATAGAGCGACGTCAATACCTCTCAAATCCCTCGATTCCGTAATCACATAGTCATAGTGAACTTTCTTCAGCAGGCTTCGTCGTGTGAGATCATGAAGAACGGTATCATTCTCAACCTCCACGAGCGCCACAAGGTCAGGAAGCTGCCATTCATCACCTTCTCCCCCACAAGCTATCAGTTCGCGAGCAATGTTGTTAAGCTTTCGATTATAGCGGTTGCGAGTCCACCTATGAGTGCCTTCGGGAGTAAACTCCATATCGTTCTTATGCTCATCGTGAGTGGTATCAAAAAGATTCTCGCAATTCAATTCTACGAAGCAGAAATCCTGTGCCTTAGCCATCTGACCAAAACACAGGATTATTGCTATTATAGAAATTCTTATAATCGACATAGACCTAAGCGCTACGAGTTGACATGCTTACGAATCTTTGTAAGGTATTCCTTCATTCTATCACCATCCTTCTCATCGATAATCTCAAGAAGTTCCTTTAGTTCAGTGCGAATCTGCGACACCTGATCGTGAGTATATGGGTTGAAGAGTATCTCCTGAAGCAGATAATCATCCTCACTCAGCACACCCTTGGCAATTCGCATGTGGCGCTTGAAGGTAGTTCCAGGAGCATCCTGATGCTTCATAACAGCAGCAAAGACAAAAGTGCTGACAAAAGGAATACTCAAAGAATAAGCTACAGTGCGGTCATGCTCATCAAATGTGTATTCGTAGATATTGAGACCGAGCTTGCTATACATATCGCGGAAGAAGCATCTTCCCATATAGTCACCCTCACTAATGATGATTGCATTCTCCTCGGACAGTTGATTGAGGTTGGCGAATGTTGGACCAAACATAGGATGGCTAGATACATAACGATGACCTGTGCTCTCATAGAATTCCTTCAGGTTTGTCTTCACAGAAGAGATATCGCTGAGGATACAATGCTCTGGAATATATGGGAGTACCTGTTCGAAAGCTGGTATGGTATATTTCACCGTTGCCGCGTTGATGACTAGCTCAGGAGCGAACTCGCGAACTTCCTCTAGTTCGGTAAATCGCTGGCAATTGTAGGTATAGCGAAGACGTTGAGGGTTCTTCTCGTAAACGCCAACTTCATGGTCGAAGCTCAGCGTATCGATAAAGAAACTTCCCATCTTTCCTGCACCAAGAATCAGTATTTTCATATTTTTTTTAAGTACTAATTACGAATTACTAATTACTTAGTTAGTATTATCGCAAAAAATGAGACAATTAAATCCTTCAAATGTAACTAAGTAATTCGTAATTAGTCATTCGTAATTCAACATTTACTTATTCACAATCTCAAGCTGCTGACGAACCGACTCTTCATGGATATGCTCGAAGATTTGCTTAACGAAATCTGCCGACATACCAGAGAGAGCACCCTGAACACCACGCTTGTCGAGAATCTCATTATATCGACCAGTCTGCAACACCTGTATGTTATGCTCCTTCTTATACTGACCAATCTCACGACATACACGCATACGCTTTGCGAGAAGATCCATTAAATCATTGTCAATGCGGTCAATTTGAGTACGGAGTTGCTTAATATTTTCTGTGGTAACTGTATTGTCACGAGCCACGAGCATACCTACGATGAAGTCTGCAACCTCTGGAGTAACCTGCTGCTTAGCATCGCTCCACGCCTTGTCTGGGTCGCAATGTGATTCAATCATAAGACCATCGAAGCCAAGATCGAGACCCTGCTGAGAAAGAGGAGCGATGAGTTCACGACGTCCTCCCATGTGAGAAGGGTCAACACAGATAGGAAGTTCTGGTATGCGACGACGTAACTCAATAGGAATCTGCCACATAGGGAGATTACGATACATTGACTTATCGAAAGAAGAGAAACCACGATGTATAGCACCAAGTTTCTTCACACCAGCAGCATTGATACGCTGAAGAGCACCAATCCAGAGTTCAAGGTCTGGGTTTACTGGATTCTTCACAAGAACAGGAACATCGATTCCCTTCATTGAGTCTGCGAGTTGCTGCATAGCGAATGGGTTAGCAGACGTACGTGCACCAATCCAAAGAATGTCAATGCCATACTTCATTGCAAGTTCTACATGCTCAGGAGTAGCCACCTCGGTGCCAACAAGCATACCTGTTTCCTTCTTTACCTGTGCCATCCACTTCAAAGCAGGCTCACCATGTCCTTCAAAACCACCTGGTTTAGTACGTGGTTTCCAAACACCAGCACGGAACATGTGGCAACCTTTTTGTGCAAGGTCATTTGCTGTAGCCATTACTTGCTCTTCTGTCTCTGCAGAACAGGGACCTGCTATGACGAAGGGGCGTTTTTGATCACTAGGAAGATTTAGTGGTTGGAGTTCTAATTCCATAGTTATATGTGTTTTTATTTCTATTCCTTTATTATATTATAGCCATCATACCATTACATTATTGCCTTGACACGCTCAAGTGCTTCCTGTATCTTCTCATCCTTTGCGCAAAGGGAAATACGAATATATCTCTCGCCATTAGAACCGAAGATAAAACCAGGAGTGATGAACACTCTTGCCTCATGAAGCACCTTTTCCGTGAGTTCCTCGCAGTTAGAGTAATGCTCTGGGATGCGTCCCCAAAGGAACATCCCCACCTGATTAGGGTCGAAAGTACATCCAAGAGTGGTCATTATCTGCTCTGCAATGTCGCGGCGACGACGATATCTCACCACATTAGCCTCGTGATGCCATTCTTCCGTATTGTTTTCCAAAGCCTCTGCAGCAGCCAGCTGCAATCCGCGGAACGTACCAGAGTCTATATTTGACTTTATCTTCAAAGCCCAAGAGGTTATCTGTGGATTGGCTATGCACATTCCTACACGCCATCCTGGCATATTATGGCTCTTCGACATCGAGTTAAACTCTATGCAACAATCCTTTGCTCCCGGTATCTGCATGATGGAGAGATGTTCATCAGAGAGAATGAAAGAGTATGGATTATCATTGACAACCACGATATCATGTTCCTTGGCAAAGGCAACAAGGCGTTCGTATGTTGAGCGAAGAGCTTTACCACCTGTAGGCATGTTAGGATAGTTTGTCCACATCAGCTTCACACCACTAAGGTCCATCTTCTCCAAAGCATCGAAATCAGGCTGCCATCCATTATCCTCGCGAAGGTCATAGTTGACAATCTGCTGTCCGAGAATCTTGCTCAGCGATGTGTATGTAGGGTAACCAGGGTTTGGAACCAGCACCTTATCGCCAGGATTACAGAGAGCGAGGGTTACATGAAGAATACCTTCCTTACTGCCAATCAAAGGAAGAACCTCTGTCTGCCAGTCAACATCCACATCATACCACTTCTTATAGAAAGATGCCATTGCCTTGCGAAGCTCTGGAGTACCCATCGTTGGCTGATATCCGTGAGATGAAGGCTGTGAGGCAACCTCTGCGAGTTTATCTATTGTCTGCTGCGATGGTGGCATGTCTGGTGAGCCAATGGCAAGGCTAATAATGTCCTTACCCTCTGCGTTGAGCTGTGCTACCTCCTTCAGTTTACGGCTGAAGTAATATTCCTGTACTAAGTTTAATCTATCTGCTGGTTGTATCATTGGTTGAAGTCTCTATATATTATATATAAGGTGTAGGTAAACATTAGCTATACAGCCTTGTATTCACCTAAGATTTTCAGTTCGCGAGTCAGAGGAGTGATAGCATCTATCGACTGACGATAGCGCGTAAGGTCATCGTAAGTCACGTCAACGTAGAACATATACTCCCATTCATGTCCTATAACAGGAAGAGACTGAATCTTCGTAAGGTTGATGTCATAGAATGAAAGAATGGTGAGAATCTTGCTCAGAGAACCTTCCTCATGAGGAAGAGAGAACACGAGGCTTGCCTTGTCTGCCTTGTTGAGTGGGCGAAGAAAATCTGCCTTCAACGGATTGCTCACAACGAGGAAGCGTGTGAAGTTATGCTTATTGTCCTCGATGCCATCCTCAAGCACTTTCATATCATAGAACTTCGCTGCATCAGCGTGGCAAATAGCAGCCCATCCCTTCTTCTGCAAACGTAAAATCATCTCTGCCGAACCTGCAGTATCTTCATCCTCCACAGCCTTCACCGAAGGATGCTTTGAGAGGAATCCACGGCATTGCATGAGAGCTACAGGATGTGAATGCACCTCCTCCAGAGAATTGAAGTCATCTTCTGGGAGACAGCAGATGCTATGCTTAATGTGAAGCTTATGCTCTCCCACTATCGTTGTACCAGAGTCACGGAGCAGTTCATAATTATGTAGCAGACTTCCTGCTATAGTATTCTCAATAGCCAGAAGACCTATGGTTGTGGGATCTTCCTTGATATTCTGAAAAACCTCTTCGAAAGTGGCACAGCATATCAACTGTATCTGCTCGCCCTCGAAATATTGATGAGCGGCGATGTCGTGGAAAGAACCTATCACACCTTGTATGGCAACTCGTTTCATACGTTTTATGTATATTTTAACTTGTATGTTGTAAGTTTATAGTAACTCTAATTCTTCTCTCTTCTCTCTTTACTCTCTCCTCCCCCCGGAGAGGTTCTTGCTCTGGCAAGCGTCTCTATGAGCCGAGCGGGGAGGGGGCTACTTTTTACCTAAAAAATCCCGACCACATTTAACTGTGAGCGGGACTTTACGCAACCTTTATTTAAGGTTTGTATCTCATAAGTTGAACTTTACACGCAACTTCCCGCTTCACAGAGCCCTGCAAAGTAAAAGTAATAATAATAAGATGTAAAATACTTATTCATAGTCAACTTATATTGTCTTTTTATTATCTTCGGATATGCTTTTTATGACATTCCGATTGCAAAATTATAACTTTTATTTCAAACAAGCAAACATTTGCGAGTTTTTTTTACTTTTATGGACATTTTCTATTCATTTTCCTTCAAAACAGATACTGGCAGAGTCTATATAAACCTTGACGTATAGCCCTTACCCATTTTCTTTATCTCTTCTGGAGTGCCAGTAGCAACCACCATACCACCATTACGACCACCTTCTGGTCCCATATCTATAATATGGTCAGCAAGACGTATGACATCGAGATTATGCTCAATGACGATAACCGTATTGCCTCTGTCAACGAGTTTCTGCAGAATATCCATCAGGATACGGATATCTTCGAAATGTAGTCCTGTGGTAGGTTCGTCAAGGATATACATCGTCTTTCCCGTGTCTCGCTTTGCCAGTTCGGTAGCAAGCTTTACACGCTGGCTCTCTCCACCCGAAAGAGTGGTTGAAGGCTGACCGAGTTTGATGTATCCAAGTCCAACATCCTGAAGCGTCTTTATCTTCTGTAGTATGTTAGGAACCGACTCAAAGAACTCCACAGCTTGATTGATGGTCATATCGAGAACGTCTGAAATGGACTTTCCCTTATATCTCACCTCAAGTGTCTCTCGATTATACCGCTTACCCTGACACGTCTCACAAGGCACCATAACGTCAGGTAGGAAGTTCATCTCCACAGTCTTATATCCATTTCCCGAACAAGTCTCGCATCTGCCACCCTTAACATTGAAGGAGAAACGCCCTGGTTTATAACCTCGTATCTTCGCCTCAGGAAGCGAGACAAAGAGTGAACGAATATCAGAGAACACACCTGTGTATGTAGCAGGATTGCTTCTTGGAGTGCGACCCAAAGGTGTCTGGTCAACGTTTACTACCTTATCTATCAAGTCAATGCCCTCGCAGGATGCATACTCCATAGGTTTCTTCAGCGAACGATAGAAATGCTGCGAGAGGATTGGTTGCAAAGTCTCATTGATGAGTGTACTCTTTCCTGAGCCAGACACACCCGTTACGACGATGAGTTTACCCAAAGGAAACTCCACATCCACGTTCTTCAGGTTATTGCCATTGGCACCTCTCAACCAAAGACTCTTTCCCTTACCCTTTCTTCGTTGCTCAGGAATCTCTATTTTCCTTGCTCCATTGAGATAGTCGGCTGTAATGGTATGACTTTCGAGCATCTCCTTAGGAGTGCCTTGGAACACAACCTCGCCACCTTTCCTACCAGCATGAGGACCTATATCAACTATATAGTCGGCAGAACGCATCATGTCTTCATCATGCTCCACCACGATAACCGTGTTGCCAATATCGCGAAGACTCTTGAGTGAAGATATAAGTCGCTCATTGTCACGTTGATGAAGACCGATGGAAGGTTCATCAAGGATATAAAGGACATTGACAAGCTGACTGCCTATCTGCGTAGCAAGACGTATTCGCTGACTCTCACCACCCGATAAGGAAACCGACTGACGAGCAAGAGAGAGATAGTCAAGACCCACATCAAGCATAAACTTCAGTCGAGTGCGAATCTCCTTTATTATCTCTTCGCCTATATGTTGCTGACGTTCTGTAAGATGCTTAGGTGCCTCACCAAGCCATTCATACAACTGGTCCACATCCATCTCAGACAGTTCGGCGATATTTTTATCCCATACAAGATACGAAAGAGCCTCCTTGTTGAGTCGCTTTCCGTGACATTCTGGGCACTTTGTTAGTGCCATAAACTGGTCAGCCCACTTCTGTGCAGAGGCAGAATCATCATTCTCTATTACCTGACGAAGATATTTCACCACGCCTTCATAGTCCGTGAAATAATCAGAACTCGTCTTAGCGATGCTCTTATCAATCCTTATTCTTTCCAAAGAACCATACAACACCTGCTGCATAGTTTCTTCTGGAAGGTCTCGAATAGGAGTGTCGAGAGAATAGCCATCACGTTCAAGGATAGCCTGTAATTGCCAGAATATCAACTGATTCTTATACTTTCCCAAAGGAGCAATACCGCCATCCCTTATCGAAAGTGAAGCATCTGGAATCACCTTTGCATTATCTATCTCATTTATCAAACCCAATCCCTTACAATGTGGGCATGCACCTTCTGGGGAGTTGAATGAGAAAATGTTAGGTGCAGGGTCTCGATATGATATTCCAGAGGTAGGACACATCAGTCGGCGGGAATAGTATTTCATGTTTCCCGTGTCCTTATCCATAATGATGATAAGACCATCGCCCTGCTTCATCGCAATGGCTACGGTGTTTCGAAGTCTCTCCTCATCGCTCTCCCTCACCTGAAGTTTATCGATGACCACCTCTATATTATGATTCTTATAGCGGTCAACCTTCATTCCTGGAGTGAGGTCCATGAGTTCCTCATCCACCCTCACTTGCAGATAGCCTTTCCTCTGCATCTGCTCAAAGAGTTCACGATAGTGTCCCTTACGGTTTCTCACCAGCGGAGCAAGGATGAAAATGCGCTTGTCTATATAGTCGCGAAGTATCATCTCTATGACCTGCTGCTCACTATATTTCACCATCTTCTCGCCACTCACATAGCTATATGCCGTTCCTGCTCGGGCAAAGAGAAGGCGGAGATAGTCATACACCTCCGTTGTTGTGCCCACGGTGCTTCGCGGGTTGCGATTCGTTGTCTTCTGTTCGATGCTTATGACAGGTGAAAGTCCTGATATCTTGTCAACATCAGGGCGCTCCATACCACCGAGAAAATTCCTGGCATAAGCAGAAAAAGTCTCTATATAGCGACGCTGTCCTTCTGCAAAGATAGTGTCGAAGGCTAGCGATGACTTTCCCGAGCCAGACAATCCCGTGATAACGGTAAGGCTGTCTCTCGGTATCGAAACATCTATATTTTTGAGATTGTGCACTCGTGCACCATATACATTTATCATCCTAATATACTATAATGAGATGGAATCAAATACATTACCATCGTAACAGTATCGAAAAAATCAATTATTGCCGCCTTTCGATGTCTCATCATATCCTCTCAGAAGATTCACATCGCGCTTGATATTGTATTTTCTGCCGTCAGCTCCCTTGGCTACCACATGGACAAAATACACGCCTTGCTTCACATCAGAGCCGTTGAACTTACCATCCCATCCCCCTGCAGGATTGGTCCATTCATAGATTTTCTGTCCCCAGCGGTTATAGATAGTTGCCTTAAACTCCACGATGCTTCGGTATCCGTCCTTAGCCTTATAGATATCATTCGTTCCGTCGCCATTTGGAGAGAAGGCATTAGGGAACTCCAGCTTACTCTCACTCGCCGTAATGCGTATCGGAGTGGCTGTCTGCCAATACTCTTCATCATACTTCGCTATCGTGTCCGCACCGATAGTGAAATAAGCTATGAGTGCTATGCAATGTGTACCGGACTCTGTCAGCGTTATTTCCGTTTCCTCCTCATGGCGAACAAGATAAGGTTCACTCACCGAACCGCCCTCCTTATAGAATCGCCATTCATAGTAAGCTGTGCAGTCGCCGAGGTCTTCCGTCTGAGGAACAAGGCGCACCTGGATTGGCGCTGAACCGGAAAAAGAAGTCGTTTCGGTCTCCTCGCCACCCTCTTCCGTAACGTATGCTACGGGGTTTATCGTAGGAATTATGTCTTCCGCGAAAGCAGATGACACGCTGATTATCAGCATTGTCAGCAGACAAAAAAACGTATTATTTTTCATAAGGGATAGAATATTTTCTGCAAATTTACACAATTTATCTCGTTTCTTCATAAAAAAATTCGTATTTTTGCATCGTAAAAACAAAAAATCAACGAAACAATGAACATCAAAAGATATTTCATCACCCTTCTTCTATTCATTTTCTGTGCAGTATCATACTCACAAACAACGAAATGGCAGGATATTCATAAGGTAAAAAAGAGCGAGACAATCTTTGGCATTGCCCGCGAATATGGCATCACCATCGATGAACTCATTGAGGCAAATCCTGATATGAGAAAGCCTGGCTATGAACTGAAGAAAGGCACTACACTCTTCATTCCTTTCGCCAAGCCTAAGGAAACTCCGAAACCAGTAGTGGAGGATAAGCCAAAGAAGACAAGCGTTGACGTGGGCATTATGCTTCCTCTTCACGATGTGGATGGTGATGGTCGTCGTATGGTGGAGTACTATCGTGGTGTTCTCCTGGCTGTTGAGAAGTTAAAAAGTGATGGTATCAACATCAACATGAAGGCATGGAATGTACCTATAGATGCAGATATCCGTACCACCCTCGCACAACCAGGAACAGACAAGCTCGATATCATCTTTGGACCATTATACACAAAGCAGGTGAAGGACCTCGGAGAATTCTGTTCAAAGAACAATATTCGTATGGTTATACCTTTCTCCATAAGCGGCAATGAGGTTGACCGCAACAAAAACGTATATCAGGTATATCAAAATCAGACGGAGATAACCAATTCCTCCATCACACATTTCCTTGAACTTTTCGGCAATGAGCATCCTGTCATCATCGATTGCAACGATACTACATCCAACAAGGGCATTTTCACCTTTGGACTTCGCAAGCAGTTGGAGGAAAAAGGCATTGCATATAGCATAACAAACCTTAACTCTTCCATCGAAAGATTTGCAACTGCATTCAGCCTTACAAAGCGTAACATCGTGATTCTCAATACAGGTCGTTCCCCTGAGCTCTCTCGTGTCATGACGAAACTTGACGAACTGACAGAGGCGAACAAAAATGTAAAGATTTCAATGTTTGGATATACCGAATGGCTCATGTATCAGAAATACAATCAGAACCAGACTTATTTCTGTAAGTATGATGCCTATATCCCTACCACCTTTTATTATAATGAGGAGTCGGGCACCACACAACGTTTCAGTCAGAACTACAAGTCACGTTTCAATGCTGACATGATGAATGCCCTTCCTCGTTTTGCCGTTACAGGATATGACCAGGCCATGTTCTTCATCGGTGGTTTGAAGAAGTATGGTGAGGATTTCAATGGCAATGCGAAACAGCTCTACGCTACTCCTTTGCAGACACCTTACAATTTCCAAAAGACTGCCTCAGGAGGCTATCGCAACAAGGCTTTCCAGATTATTCATTTCAAGAACGATGGTAGCATTGATGCCTTGACTTACTAAAGCTATGCTTCAGCCATCCTGTTTCTATGCTTTAGGCTACGTGTTTCTATGCTTTAGACCTCGTGTTTCTATGCTTTAGCATGCCTAACTCAATGCTTTACATTTTACAACTCAATCCATCAGTTCATCTTAACAAAAAATCTTTTCAGCATAATATATGAAAATAATCTCGCATATAATTCTTTTCATGCTATTCTTCCCTCTCTCCATCTATGCCCAGATAGGTCAGCATCGCAATGATTTTGCTGTGGGATTCCATGGTGGAGTAACCCTTAACACGATAAACTTCCTACCAAGGGTAAACCAGAAGATGACTTTAGGATATCAGGGAGGTGCGATGGTAAGATATACATGCGAGAAATACTTCAGCACTATCTGTTCCGTACAAGCAGAGATAAACTATGCACAGCTGGGTTGGGAAGAGGATATCTTCGACAAGAATGACAAACCTGTACCATCTTTCAACCCAAAGACAGGAGCCTTTGATGGTGAGCCAGAACGCTATAAGCGAACAATAAACTATATACAAGTGCCTCTTCTCGCACATCTTGCATGGGGAAAGGAACATAATGGCGTAAATTTCTTCTTCAACGCAGGACCTCAGTTCGGTTTCTATCAATCAGAAAGCACCGACACTAATTTCACATACGACAAGATTAACCTCGCAGACCGCAGTAACCCTACTTGTGCCCAGGATTCGATGGCAGTAGAAAATAAGCTCGACTATGGCATCACCGCAGGTGTCGGTATTGAGGCACATATAAAGCATATAGGCCGTTTTCAGTTAGAAGGTCGCTATTATTATGGCCTTGGCAATATCTATGGTGATAGCAAGCGTGACTATTTCGGAGTGTCAAACCATGGCACCATCTATATCCGACTTGGCTATCTCTTTGATTTATAGTCACCAACAGCCACACGTCCTTTCATGCTGAATAAATAAAATATGAGAAACTATATCCTCCTTATTTGTATTTCCTTTGCCTTGAATATCCATTCACAGGTTGTCATCAATGAGTTTATGCAATCCAACATCGATTGCGTCATGGATGATTTGAATGAATATCCTGACTCATGGGTAGAACTTTATAACAGCGGATCTACGAGTGTCAACCTCAATCAATACAAGATAGGACTCACCGACTCCTTCAGCGAGGCCTATCAGTTACCTAATTATCTACTCAGCCCTAAGACTTATGTACTGATTTATTGCGATAAGGAAAATAAAGGACTACACACAGACTTCCGCCTTGATAGTGGAAAAGGTGGTGCCATATATCTTATGGACAAGGCTGGCAACGTGGTTGATAAGGTAACAAACATAGCAAAGCAACCTGCCCCAAACATTGCTTATGGACGAGAGACGGATGGCAGTACCAGCTTTGGGTATCAACGAACCCCTACCCCAGGTAAGGCAAACAGCGGAAATATAGCAAAGGGTGTACTTGGTGAACCTATCTTCAGCGTTCCAGGTCAAGTGTTTGATTCAAACACGACAGTGACGTTGAAACTTTCCCTCCCCGAGGGCACACCAGAAGATGCCATAATACGCTATACCACAAATGGTTCTGAACCTAAGGTGACAAGTACGAGATACACATCATCAATAAGAATGATTTCCACAAAGGTCATTCGAGCAAAGATATTCTGCAATGGATATCTCTCCCGACCTTCCACTACTCAGTCATACATCTTCCATTCACGCAATGTCACTCTTCCCGTAATTTCCCTCGTGACTGACGATAAAAACCTCAACGATACAAAGATAGGCATATTGGTAACGGGAAACAATGCTGACAACCCTAACTACAGGAATGACTGGCGACGTCCTTTCAATCTGGAATATTTCGAAAAAGCAAAGAAAGAAAGTGCATTGAACCAACTATGCGAAGGAAGAGTTTCTGGCGGTGCAACAAGAGATGCACAGCTAAAATCCCTTGCTCTTTATGCCAACAAGCGTTTCGGAGAGAAGCGTTTCAATTATGAATTCTTCCCCGAGGATAAGCCTGGGTTGACAAATTTTAAGTCCATCGTGCTCCGCAATGCTGGCAATGATTTCGATTATCTATACATGAGAGATGCCATCATACAGCGCTCCATGGCAAAATATGCTGATATCGACTGGCAAGCTTACCGACCTGCTATTATATATATAAATGGTACGTATAAGGGAATGCTCAACATCCGCGAGCGAAGCAATGAAGACAACATCTTCAGCAACTATGATGAACTGGAGGATGTTGACGTATTCGAGAACTGGTATGACCTGAAAGAAGGCACTTGGGACAATCTCAATGCTTTCAAGGCTTTCTATAATGAGCATGGCCACACCTGGGATGAATACTCAAAACTGCTCGATTTGGATGAGTTCATCAATTATAACATAATGAACTTTTTCTATAACAACCAAGACTTTCCTGCTAACAATCTTATCCTCTGGCGTCCTCGTGCAGAAGGAGGAAGATGGCGCTTCATAGCAAAGGATACAGACTTCGGACTTGGACTCTACGACCATCCATTCGATTACAAATACCTCGACTGGTTCTATTGGAATGAATATGACAGCGACCGTTCCTGGGGAAACACCTATGAAGCTACTCGACTCTTCCGCAGACTCATGGAAGATGAAGAATTCAAGCGTAAGTTCATTGACCGATTTGCCATATACATGAATGACTTCCTTAACTACAATAACGTTTGGGAAGAGGTTTGGCAACCTATGTATGAAGCAATAAAATACGAATATCCATATCATCGTGAGCTCTTCAACCGCTGGTGGCCTAACTATACAGAGGAACTCACCAATGCACAGAATTGGCTAAAGAAGCGTCCAGACTTCTTCTTCAGACATCTTGCAGACTACTACGAACTTGGAACTCCCGCACAACTGAATATCAATAACATAGAGAACAGCAATCTCGACAAGATAAGCGTTTCGATAAATGATGTGCCTCTCACGAAGTCACAGATAACAGGAAAGTTCTTTCCAAACAGAAGCATCTCTGTCAAGGCTGTTGCTCATGAAGGACAAAAGATAAAGGGATGGCAGGTGCTGAAGATTGCCAAAGGTGGAATGACTACTACAACCACCGTTTCTGGTGATACATATACCACTACTATGCCAGAAACCTTACTGCAACTGAATGTCTTGTTTGATGATGCTGCATCCATCAATCAGATTACTACCAACGATGCCATTCATTCCATCTATGATATCTCAGGAAGACGTCACGACAAACTACAGAAAGGCATCAATATTCTAAAGAAGGCTGATGGAACAACTATGAAAATAAAGTATTAGTCATAGAAAAAATACACTTAATATTTGCGTATATCACAAATAAAGTGTACCTTTGCATCGGATTTGGAAACAGACTGCTTTATGAAAGCATCTCTGCTCAAGGGAATCTGGTGAGAAGCCAGAACTGTTCCTGCAGCTGTAAGCCACATTGTAAATACAGTCAACGAAGTCACTGATTGATTTCCATTTGCCCAGAGGTGGCAAGAGGATAATATTGGGAAGACGACTGCTATTTGTTGGCGAAGTCAGAATACCTGCCATTTCCATCTTTATTGTCATCGCCCCAGGATTTGGGTAACGACAACATTATAAACAAAACAAGGAATTATGCTTTATCGATTACTCGTCATTATGATGACGGGATTGTTTGCTATGGGTAGCTATGCACAATCGGTTTCTGACTCCATCAACGAGGTAGTTGTCTATGGAGAAAGGAGCATAAGAGACTATGTCAGTACGGCCCCTGTTTTCTCCATTACACAAGGAAGTCTCAACCGTCTTGGTGTGACAGATATAAGCAGTGCATTAAGTCGTTTGCCTGGCATCACATTGAAGGACTATGGAGGTGCAGGAGGACTGAAGACCGTCAGCGTAAGAGGTTTTGGAGCACAGCATACCAATGTGGTATATGATGGAGTGACGCTCAGCAACAGCCAGACAGGTAGCATTGATGTATCTCGCTATTCCATGGACAACGTATCATCGCTATCCCTCGTAGTTGGTGACAATGATGATATCTTCCAACCTGTGAGAAACGTGGCATCTGCAGCATCACTTCATATCAACACTATGAGGATGCCTTCAAAAGACCTTGCCACTCACGTTACAGCACAAATGAGGATGGGCTCATGGAACTACGTAAACCCACATCTACGCATAGACAAGAACCTATCACGAAGCCTTGGCATATCATTCGTTGCGGACTTCATACATGCTGACAATGACTATCCATACAAGATAGAGAATGTGGACCATTGGGAGAGTTCACGCCGCAATAACTCACGAATGAACAGCGGCAATGCAGAACTCAATATGGTGTATCATCCTTCTTCTGCAAACACACTCTCGCTGAAGGCATACTATTACAACAATGGCAGACGATTGCCAGGTATGGTGCATTACTATGTCAATGACAGTAAGCAGTCAATGCATGATGAGAATGCTTTCGGACAACTAAACTGGACATCACTCTTCAGCGAGAAACTGAAATTGTCATACACTGCAAAGTTCAACTATGTTATGACAGACTTCAAGGACCCTGCATATCCAGGTGGAGTGAAAGACCATAGATATTGGCAGCGCGAAGCCTATACAGCAGCATGTCTTCTGTATAAACCCAATGAGAACTTCTCGTTTGACTATTCTGCCGACTATGCCTTCAACAATCTCACCGGTGGTGATGTATCTACGTATCGCTCTCCTGTGAGGCATACCATACTGCAGAGCATAGCAGCAAAATATCAGACAAGGAGATGGACTCTCGTAGGAAGACTGATAGGATCACTCTACTACAACAAGGCTGTAAGGGGTGAGAATGCAAAAGACATCAACCATCTGTCACCTTCTTTGTCGCTCAACTATAGGATTCTATCCCACGAAGAGCTGTATCTGCGCCTTGCATATAAGGATATATTCCGCTCCCCATCATTCAGTGAGTCCTATTATGAGCACTTCGGAAGCACCGACCTCAACCCAGAGTCAACCAAGCAGGTAAACCTAGGAGTGACATGGACACATCCCTACTCCATTGGCTCGCGTTTCAGCATCACGGCTGATACATATATAAATAAGGTGAAGGACAAGATAGTTGCCATCCCCTACGATATGTTCAAATGGACAAACGTGAATCTCGGAAGCGTTCATTCACATGGTATTGACGTCACAGCCCATGTCAATCATCAGTTGTCCACACAACACTTGCTCATCATGGCATGCAACTACACCCTGCAGAAAGTGCGAGACAGGACTGGTGGCAAGGAGTCAAAATACTACGACTATCAGGTGGCATACACTCCAGAATACTCAGGTGGAGCATCTCTTGCTTGGGAAAATCCATGGGTGAACATATCAGCAAATGCCGTCTTAGTGGCAAGCAGATGGCCAAACAATGAGCATTATCAAGGCACTATGCTTCCTGGATACAGCAATGTAGGCATAACGCTCTATAGAGATTTCAGCATCAGAAGATGCAATCTTCACCTTCGCTTTGATATGAAGAATATCCTCAATGAGCAATATGAGATTGTAGGCCACTATCCAATGCCTGGAAGGTCGTGGATGGCAACAGCGAGGATGAAGCTATAAAAAGAAAACCTCAAAAAAAACGAAACCTCGATAACTCGAAAAAACGAAAAATCGATAACTCGAAAACTCGAAAACTCGAAAAATTCGACAACCTCGAATAATCGAAAACTCGAATAATCGAAAAAAAAAATAATAAATCAAAAACCAAAAAAACAAAAAGAAAATGAAAAAGTTTATCAGTTTTGCAGCAGTGGCTGCAATGATGGCATTAGGTTTTACCTCATGTGATGACAACGATGATGCACCAGTTCCACAGCCTGTGGAAGTTTCTGATGGCGTCTATGTGTTGAACAGCGGTAATCAGTCAAGCAAGATTGACGGTACACTCACCTATTATGACTATGCAACAGGCAAAGAGACTCAGAAGATGTATCAGGCAGCTAATGGCAAGTCTCTTGGTGTTACAATCCCTGGTGCTGTTGTATATGGCAGCAAGATTTACATCGTAGGTTCCGTAGAGAACACAGTTTTCATTGCTGACCGCAAGACTCTCAAGGAGATTGCAACAGTAAAGACTGAGAAGAATGGCACAGGCGTCAAGGGCCGTGGCATCTGCGCTGGTGAGGGTAAGGTATTCGTTGCAACATACGATAATATCGTTATTGCTATCGATACACTCACCAACAAGATTTGCAAGACATACGACAGCGGTGACTACAGCGATGGTATCTGCTATAGCAATGGCTACCTCTATACTGGTGATACAGACTATGGTCGCTATGGCAAGGAAACTCATGGCACTCCAAGTGTATCAAAGATTGAAGTTGCTACAGCCAAGACAACAATCATTAAGAATGATAAGTTCCGCAATCCTACTAACGTAGTATGCGTTGATGGCCGTATCTTCGTCCAGGACAAGGGTTACTATGGCGGTGCTAATGGTGGACAGATTGAGCAGAACCTCTTCGAGCTCAACGCTGATGGAAGCATAAAGCAGGCTATCTGCGCAGCATCTACTATCTGTGCTTCAAACGACAAGATTTACATCATCAACTTCCCATACAAGGGCGAGAATGGTCCTGAGTACAAGGTGTATGACGTAAAGACTGGCAAGCTCGAGAAATTCTGCGATGGCAAGGAAGTGCTCTATCCTAACATGATTTCTGTTGACCCAGTGAAGAACATCGTGTATATCAGTTCTTATCAGCTCAAGGCTGGCACTACAAGTGCTGACTATAAGGTAGATGGTTTCGTTGCTATGTATGATGCCAACACAGGTGCATTCATCAAGCAGTTCAACTGTGGTGTTGGCGGTGGTGCAGTAGTACCAAACAACCATATTGAATACGTTGTAAAATAATGTTTGTTCGTCATTTTATATTATTCGTTTGCTTAGCCGTCTTGACTTCTTGTCAGGGCGGCTTTCAGGCAAGTGATATGGGTGATAGTGGCGTTGCCATGAAGTATGCCACTATGATAAGTATCACCGAAGGTGAAGGCTACACCGCTGCCGAGTTCAAGAATCCATGGGATTCCACAAAGATTCTCCATCGTTATGTCCTTGTGCCAAAGGATGCTGACATGCCATCCAATCTCCCAGAAGGAGATATCATCCGCACTCCTATAAGCAACATGCTTTGCTACGTTTCGGTGCATTCTTCCTTATTCAACGAACTTGGCGCTCTTGATGCCATAGGTGCTGTTGGCGATAGCAAGTATATGTATATCGATAAACTTCAGGAGGATATCAAGAGTGGCAAGGTAAAGGAATGCGGAGCGAGCAAGGCTATCAATGTAGAGCAGATTATCGATGTTTCTCCTGATGCAGTAATCATATCTGCCATGGAGGATAATGCCAGCTATGCAAAGCTTCTCAATGTGGGCATCCCTGTTGTGGAATGTGCCGACTATATGGAGACAGGACCATTGGAGCGTGCTGAATGGATGCGTTTCTATGGTATGCTCGTGGGTAAGAAGGAAAAGGCTGATAGTATCTTCGCTAAGATAGAGGAAGACTACAATGCCTTGAAGGATAAGGTGAAGGACCTTCCAAACAAGCCCACCGTACTTGACGGCAAGAAGCTCAACTCTGCATGGTATATAGCTGGCAATAAGTCAACTACAGGTCAGCTTATCACCGATGCTGGAGGCAAGTATATCTTCAATGACGAGACCTCCAATGGTTCGGTGCCTTATAGTCCAGAGGTAGTACTCGACCGTGGTATAGACGCAGACATCTGGATGTTCAAATACTATAAGGATGACAAGCTCACCCTCAACGACATAGAGAACGACTGGTTTGGCTATAGCAAGCTGAAGGCTTTCAAGCAGAAGAAAGTGTATGCCGTAAACCTCAACAAGACAGACTTCTACATGGTTACTCCATTCCATCCTGAAGTGCTTTTGCGTGAATATGTGTCATTCTTCCACCCTGAGGTTATGGAAGAAGGATATAAGACAAACTATTATGAAATTATTGACAAGTAGCGGAATCATCCTTGCCATTATCCTTTTCCTATGCAATCTTGCCTTTGGGTCGGTGAATATCCCTATCGACCAAGTGGCGAAAGTGCTTATGGGACAGGATGCAGACAAAGCAAGCTGGACATTCATAATCATGCAGTCACGCCTTCCTCAGGCTCTGACAGCCATCCTATGTGGTGCTTCCCTTGCTGCCTCAGGACTGATGTTGCAGACATTCTTCCATAATCCCCTTGCAGGTCCCTCTGTATTAGGCATTTCCAATGGCGCATCGTTAGGTGTAGCCATTGTCATGCTTTCCATAGGCAGTGCCATGGGAGCAAGTGGCGAGATGGGTACAGGACTCCATTTCGGTAGTAGCATGTCAGTCATCGTAGGTGCTTTTGCAGGAGCAGTTGCCATAATAATGCTCTATCTGCTCGTCACCAATTTCATAAAGAACAACCTCGTAATCCTCATTCTCGGTATCATGGTGGGTTATCTCTCCTCCTCTGCCGTCACATTGCTCAACTTCTTCGCCACTGTGGAGAACGTTCATAGCTATGTCAGTTGGGGAATGGGCAGCTTCAGCAATGTCAGTATCGCTCAGTTACCTATAATGGGAGGTATCTCCTTAGTAGGATTGACTATGGCTGTGCTAATGACAAAATCCTTCAATCTCCTTCAGCTTGGCGACAGCTATGCCCTCAACCTCGGTGTAAATCTCAACAGAGTACGAACGATGATGCTTCTCTCCGTTGGTATCCTCACAGCTGTCACCACAGCCTTCTGTGGTCCTGTATCATTCATCGGACTTGCCGTGCCTCATATAGCGCGTCTTATCACACGCACCTCAGACCAGCATATCCTCATGCCATCCACGATGCTCCTCGGTGCTATCATAGCCATGCTATGCAACATCATCTGCGTCCTTCCTCATAACATGATAATCCCCCTAAATGCTGTCACCCCCGTCTTCGGTGCTCCAGTCATCATCTATATCATATTAAAAAGGAGATTCTGATGCTATTCAGAGTCTCCTTCGTTTTTTTAACCGTCTATTAATTTTCACAAAGAAAATTTTGCGGAGTTATTTTTTATTATTACCTTTGTCGCAGAGATATTATTTTAAAATTATGAACCAAAGAATAGCAAATACAATAAGCGAGTATTTCAAGACAAAGCCCGTCAATAAGGCATGGGTTTTTGGCTCATTTGCTCGTGGAGAAGAACGCCCTGAGAGCGATGTTGACATTCTCATTCAGTTTACACCTGATGCCAAAATGGGTTTTGCTTTTTTTGGCATGATTTGTGACCTTGAAGAACGATTGTCTCGTAATGTAGACCTTGTAGTAGAAGGAAATCTGCTACCTTTTGCCAGAGAGTCTGCCAATAAAGATAAAGTGTTAGTGTATGAGAGAGCCAATTAGAGACAAAGGACGACTCGAGCATATCCTCGAAGCCATTAGCAAAATCCAAGAGTACACTAAAGACGTGCAAACGCAAGAGGAATTGGAGAATGATCCTATGCGCAAGCATGCCACTATATATAATGTACAGATAATTGGAGAAGCCATATATAAGTTGTCTGTGGATTTCAAGGCAAGTCATCCCAATACGCCATGGAGAATGATAGAAAAGTCTCGTCATATACTTGTTCACGATTACTACCAGGTAGAGACATCAATACTTTGGAGCATCATTAAGGATGACATTGAGCCTCTAAAGAAACAAATACAGGAATACATACAAGAACTATAAATAGAACTCCGCAAAGTTTTCCCTACGAAAATTTAGCGGAGTCGCTTTTTCTTCGTACCTTTGTTTGCGAGACGTTGTTCATGTTGAGTTGCCCTAATATCAGACGCATGCTTACAGTTTTTGCAACTTCTAATGCATAACATTAACACATCCCTAATCAATATTTGTATTATTTCTTAAGCACTTCTAACTTCCATAAAGAATAAACAGGTATGGTGATTGTTTCTGTTTTCATTTTATTTACTTCATGCAAATCCGAAACACTTGTTGAACCATTGGCAATACGGAATGGAGAATTTTATCGCAACGTTACACGTTTCACAAAATCTCTGTAAAACATTGATATAGAATATGGTAAGCACGTGCAACGTTCGCTCAACGTTTCACGATGTTGCACGACGATACACCTTGCGGGATGCGATAGTTTTTCTACAACACAAATAACACAAAGATTAATATTCTATGCATGATGAAGGAGATAGAATAATATTCTGTTTGGGGCGATATTTTTCGCGTGTATCGTGATGTATCGTCGTGCAACGTTCGAGAAACGATACACAGCGATAATACACACATAGTCAGTATATTACAGAGATTCCGTGAAACGTGTAACCTTTTGAGAAAATTCTCCGGAGCCTACTTTACGATTGACAATTGACAATTAACGATTGAAAATTAATGTTCCAAACTCGAGGGCTAAAGCATCGAGTTAGACTCCCTAACAGGCTGAGTTAGGAGGTCTAAAGCTTAGCTTTAGGGGGTGAGAAGCATAGCTTTAGCACCCCTGAAGCTTAGCTTCTTATTCTGCCAACCTGCGGAGCAATTCCACCGTTACCTTCCAGATATCATCGGCGGTATCGAGACAGACACGCTCAGAGGTGGAATGAGGCTCGATGATACGGGGACCAATGGAGGCTATCTCCACACCTGGATATTTCTCTACATAGTATGCAGCCTCAAGAACGAAATGCATGGCTACCTTCTTTGGCTCAAAACCGAGGACATCCTTGAAGGTATTGCAGGTGAGGGCAAGAAGAGGAGAGTCAGCACGCTCCACCCATGAGGAGGTGTTCATCAGCATCTCTACTTCGCGGGCTCCAGCATTAAGCATAACATCACGACACAAGAGGCGCACTTTTTCCTGTTCCCCAGCATCGAAACTGCGAGTATGGCAGGATACGGTCATCTGATTTCCCTCAGTCCTTATGACACCGATATTGTTGCTCGTGAGTACGGTATCGGGCATATCCTTACGCATTTCCTTCACACCCTGAGGAAGAGTGCCAAGCACTTTTATCGTCTTCGCAAAATCTACGATATACTCCTTTGCCTCTGTTTCTTCCAGATGAAGTTCTACGCCAGGGTCATCCTTTATCGACTGCTTCAAGAATTGACACCATCCTTTTATAATTGCACGGAACTCATCCTCCCATTCCTCCTTTATCGCAACAATAGCCTCTGCCCATGAAGAAATGGAGGCATTAGCCGTACCGCCATTTATACTACAGAAGAGCATTCCGTTGGTAAATTCAAGGAAATCAGTTACAAATGAATGTGAGATGTTCAACAGCATCTTATTGCAGTTGCAGCGCCCTTTGTTGATATCCACACCGGAATGTCCTCCAAGACCTCCGTCAATCACTATCTTATAGCATTTGTAGCCTTTGGGGATAGGAGCATACTTCAAATCCCATTTTCCCACCTGAAGACATGCACCAGCAGCTCCTACGGTTATCTCATCGTAAGCCTCGGAATCGAGATTTATGACTTTTCTTCCCTTTATAAAATCCTTGCTAAGAGCCTCAGCGCCAGACATTCCGTCTTCCTCGTTGGTAGTGGTAAGGACTTCAAGGGCAGGATGGATGATAGAGTCATCGGTGAGTATCGCCAAAGCCATGGAGAGGCCCATTCCATTATCAGCACCGAGAGACGTTCCCTCAGCCTTCATCCATCGCTTTCCCTCCTTGTCAGTCTCTATATATGAGCGAATCTCATCCTTCAGCGGGTCGAACTTCCTACCATCTCTAAGATAGTCGTCCTTTGCCACGCATACCATATCCATGTGGTTGAGAATCACCACGGTATCAGCATTCTCACAACCAGGAGAAGCTGGTTTTCTTATCACCACGCAGTTCTCCTTGTCGCGCTCATATTCAAGTCCGTAACTATCAGCAAACTGACACAGATAGTCTGCCACTTTTTCCTCATGATGCGAGGCACGAGGTATCTTGTTCAATTCGCTGAATATCTCATAGAATGTCTTTCTCTTTTCCATAGTCGTCCCAATATCTTCATCATATCTTCTCCATATCTCCTCAATAACTCCATATCAATTCTTTTTACAACACAATTTTCCTACCACGATAGATATAGATACCTTTGGTTGGGCGATACACCGTCTGCCCACTGAGATTGCGATATTTGCTATCGGTAGAGGACTTTGTGGAAACAGAGGCTGAATGGATGCTGGAAGAAACATCCTGAGTGAGCCATATACCATTGACGGTGATGGTGTTGCCCCAGTCAGCCTTCAAGGCATGGAGATGAACAAAGGAATCCACACGGTTGTTGTTTGACGAAGTGGTCTTCTTCCAGAAATCATCAATAGGGATGACGAGACCCTGAATAGAGCTATCCCAATACTTACTGCTGGCATCGAGAGGTTCGTTTATCTCCTTCCATTCTCCATGAGAGACTATACGATTGGCAAGGATACGTATTCTGCCTCCCCTACCCCTGATGATAAGCTTTTCGTAAGCGCTAATGTCAGCAAAGTCATTATGGTCAACATTTGGGAAACCAGCCACAACGCCACCGTTGCTCACATCACTCCTTATATTAAAGTCGGGATTTACCCTGTCCTCCAAAGGCTTTGCGTCCTTATCGCCATTACTCCACTTATGGAAGAAAGACGCCTCCAATGGAATCCAATCCTGCTGAGGCTCAAAATCATCGATGCCAAAGGCTGTCTCTATCATGGAGAGGATAGTGGCTGTACGCTGTGGGAAATACTGAGTGTGAAGTCGATTACGCTCCTTCATATATGTGTCATCAACGGTATAGAGTGAGCCCCTTGACTGGTAAGGATGCACATCCCTGCGATAATCACCCCATCTAGCAGCCTCAGCATAGAGAGCCGTTGAAATGTTATTATAAAGACTGTCCCAAACTTCTTCTGCCACCTTAGGACCGAGATATCCATCATCAGCGAAGAGTTCCTTTGCACGTGACATATATTTCTTTGCAAATCTGTTGTTCTTCAGCAGACTATTGAAGATACCTGTAGGAAAACTCTTGCCATTGTTCAGATGGAGAATATTCTCCTTTGGATTATCGAGGACAAGTTCTGAGTCCCAACAGAGGAATCTGAAGCCCTGACTATCCTCACCCTTTCGGCGAATGGCATACCAGTTATGATGGTCCCAATCGGTGTTGCCACCATACTGATTTATAAGCATATAGTCGATAAAATTGTCGATATCGAGAAGTTTCTCCAATGAAGCATCTTCCTTACCATCTGCATCAAGGCCTTGCAGCATGTTATAATACACATCATCCTTAGCCTGGGCAGCGGTATTTATCATCATATCCCATGCCTCAAGGTCACCTTCAGCAGCTTCGATATGATTGCCTCCCTCTTCTTCCACCTTAACCACGTCGATATCTGACTTAGAACCGCCAAGATGGTCCTTTCCATATTGGTCGTCAACGCGCTCTGCAATATTATACATACCCCAATACATACCATTGAGGAAGACATGCACATAGAGAGCATTGACACTGGTCCAACCCATCCTGCGCTGTATCCTTCTTGCCCATACATCGCGGGTATATTGTGCCTTCTGACGGTTTCCCTCCTGCCAATGCTGCCATGAGTTTCCGAAATGACATCTCAGTACCAATTGCTTGAACTGGTTTGGCTCATCCTTTCCAAAGAGGTTGTATTTCAGGTTCTTCTGACCATATTCTTCCTTGAAAACCAGTCTCATGGAATGCTTTGGATTCTTCTCAGCAAGACGTCCATGACCACCATGAAGCTTCAATCCACAACTGACGGAGAAATCATGGTTGCAACCAAAGAGTTCTGCATTAGCAGCACGGGTCCATCCATTTCCTGTAGGGTCGCCAACAGGAGGTCCAGTGAAGATATATATGCCACCAGTGTTTTCATCATTCTCATGGCTGAAGAGATTACCCTTGTCTGTCACTATGCTCAGCACAGGGATGGAAAGAAGTCCTTCCTTTATCTTCTTGGCAAGCGTAGGATTTGATGTCATCTCCTGGTCCATGCCATAGTCAGCAGGTGCTATGCCAGAAATATCGGTGAAGGCGCCCCATTGTGAAGGATAACCCTCTGGGGTATCACTCTGCTTGAGGATATCGTCGAGGAAGAGATATGTGGCAGTAGCAATTTTCGACTGAAGACCATCAGCACCCACAACAGCAGTTCTCACCACCGTAGTCTTGCTGATAGTGATAGGCGATGTATATTCCTTGCTGTCAGCAGTAGGCACACTGCCATCCAGCGTATAGCGAATCTTTGCACCATCCGTTGCAAGGTTATCTGTATCGGTAATCTCAAGTTTGAACGACTTGTCATAGAAGCCATGCTTCTGACTAAGTTTCAGGTTTTGCGCAGTGGAAGTGATGGCGAATGCCGACATAATCATTACTGCCACTGACAGGATAATTCTTCTCATATTTTTCTATACAATTTGTTATCTGTTTAACCCTTCTTCCAACTCCTCCCCTCGTGGGTAGTCCGATGTTGAGACTCCACGAAGCGCCTGAGCACCTACGGAGCGCAAGAATATCGGAGTATGCGACTATTGGGAGGGGGCTCCTTTTTTCTGGTTACAAATGTAATAAATGTATTTCACATAGGCAAACCACGAAGTACGTCGATGGCATGAAATCTATGGTTTTGATACGTGAAATTCATAAAATGAAACAATAATCCATTATGTTTATGGACATTTTTTGAGAAAACAATAAAAAACAACCACTTTTTTTGATAAGGTTTATATTATTTTTTATTATCTTTGCAAGCAGAAAACAAGCCTAAATTAGCAATTCTTATAATCACTATAATCCAATCTTCTATGAAAATACCATTCCGTTACCTCGTAATTCTCATAGTGTGCCTGTTGTCATCAGCCACCATACAGGCAGAGGTACATAATCCCGTTAAGGTAGATTTTGAGAAAAAGGTTATCTATGTCGATTCGCTTACTCTACCTAAGAGCATCAATGTGGGAGCTTTATTGAGGTTGTTGCCTGAACTATTGCAACGCTCGGGTGACTATATCACGAGCTATTATGAGGTGCAGGTGGATGGTGTTGCCATGGGAGAATCTACTGATGCCGTACTTGCCATATTGCAGGTGGAGGACATCGAACGACTGGAGGTGAGCAATTCCCCTACGGCAAGTGACCTCAACGGAGGTATGTCAGGAGCTATCAACCTGATTCTTCGCCCTCTGGCAAGCAAGAAGAAAGACTTATCGGGAAAGGTGGCTGTAGGAGTTTCCACAGAATGGTCAGCAATGGGCGACTTGCTCCTCGACTATAAAAGTGACAAACTGAACATCAGAGGATTAGCTTTCGGTGAGGCATATAAGCAATCAAAGAAAAACATGTTTTTCATAAATGATGTTCCTGATGGTGAGACTGAGGAAACGTTTAATAATCAGATGGCTCGTGCTATGATTTCCTTTACGCCAAATAGCCGCAACACACTGAAACTGACCTTAACGGAATCCTTTAACTATGACAGACAAAAGCTTTATGAATTCAACGATATGGATATAGACAATATCACCCCGGAAACCATGCCATATTTTACCATACGTACGCAAAGCAATCAGATAAACGTGAGACTAAACTATGACTACCTGCTCGGTAAGTCTCACAAACTGAGCGTGTCGGGTAATTACACTCATTCTTCCACACGAGCAAAAACAGGCGAACTTGATGACATCTCAACTTCCAATTTAACCATTAATAATAATGCTGAGGGAGCAATAAGCCTCACGGGCAACTGGAAAATCAACGATGACAAGGGGTCGTGGGGATATAAAGTGGGCACGAGAGGTGCTACTTCTTCCTTCAACAAGCAAGTTCAGCCTCAGGGCGAATTGACATTCATCTATGGACCTATCCGCTTCAAGGCAGCTGCGGAGTATCAATGGAACGATGATGAGATAAACGATTGGACAGGACGTATGACATTGGCATGGTCGATAAATAAGAATAACCGCCTCCGTCTGCTTATGCACCGCCAACTGCGACTCCCATGGCTAGTATCCAAGGAGATAGGACTTGACTACCTCACCGACATCAGATGGGACAGGCATCTACTTACGATGAATGGCGGAGTGAACTATTGCAAGACAAAAGACATTCCTGAGGAAACAAGCTATATCAATGCCAATCTGATGGCTATGTATCAGCATGACATCTTCTTCCTCTCCATGACAGCAAACTACTATCGTCAACAACAGAATGTTGAAGGTTTTGTGGGAGAGAAATACAAAAGATACTATAACCTGTCGCTGATGCCTTCACTTAACTTCAAGAGCGGATGGCGAACAGCTCTCAACCTACGTTATTATAGTAAGGTATATAGGGCAAAGGAGGAACAGGGAGATTGTCTTTCCCTCCAGCTGAACGTAGGCAAGACATGGGGCAACATAAGTGCCTATGCCTATGGCCGCACACCTTTGACAGGACGTACCAGGACCATCTTTTATAACAATGGACTAGTTATCGAGACTGACCTGGTATCCACGTCTGTGGGATGCGGTGTCAGCTGGACATTCTAAAGGGAAATGCTATTTTTGTCATTTTCTGTGAGGACGAAAAAAATAAATTGGTACTTTTATCGTCACTTCATTAAACCAAAAATAGATACTTTAGTCAAATAAGAAATCTTATCATTACTAAAAATATCTATTAACCTATGCGTAAATTATTAATTGGAGCACTCGCTACCCTTGCCATGGTATGCGGTGCAGGTCAGGCTCAGGCACAATGGGGCCGACCACAACCAGAAGACCCAACAGGTCTTAAGGATGCTTACAAGGATTATTTCAAGGTGGGCGTTGCAGTAAACATGCGCAACATGCGTAATGCCGATGAGGTGAAGCTCATCCTCAAGGAGTACAACAGCATCACGGCTGAGAACGACCACAAGGTGGGCCAGATTAACCCCAAGGAAGGTGTTTACAACTGGGGCCCTGCTGACTCCATTGCAAACTTCTGTCGTGAGCACAAGATTCCTATGCGTCTCCACAACCTTTGCTGGCATAGCCAGTTTGCAGACTGGATGATGTATGACAAGAAGGGTAAGTTTGTGAAGAAGGAGGTCTTCTATGCTCGACTGAAGAATTATATCAACACCGTTGTTGCTCGATATAAGGATATCATCTATGCCATCGACGTTGTGAACGAGGCTATGGCTGATGATGCACGCCCACGTTTTGTCCGTGGTCAGGGTATGGTTCCTGCAAACCCTTACCGTCAGTCAAGACTCTATGAGCTCTGTGGCGACGAGTTCATCGCTAAGGCTTTCGAATTTGCTGCTGAGGCTGCAGGTCCTGACATCCAGCTTTACTATAATGACTACAACGCAGCCAACCCTGACAAGCGTGACCGTATCTACAACATGGTGAAGAAGATGAAGGAGGAGTATGGCGTTCGCGTGGATGGTATCGGTATGCAGGCACACTATAATGTATTCGGCCCAAGCAATGAGGATATCGATGCTGCCATTACAAAGTATGCTACCATTGTGAAGAACATCCAGTTCACCGAGATGGACATCCGTGCTAACGAGGAGATGGGTGGTCAGCTTCAGTTCAGCCGTCAGGGCATGGAGATTAAGCCATTCGTAAAGGACCTTCACACAGCAAAATGGAATGACCTCTTCCGCATTCTGCGTAAGCACAAGGACGTTGTTAACTCTGTTACTTTCTGGAACGTCAGCGATAAGGACTCATGGGTTGGTACTTCCAACTACCCTCTCCTCTTCGACAAGGACCTCAAGAAGAAGGCTGCCTATGGTGCAGTTAAGAACTTCGACGTCAATGTTGACAATGCCGTTATCAAGGAAGACTTCGTTTCCAACAGTAAGAATCAGCCAGGTCAGGAATGGCCAAAGGTAAACTCACAGGGCTATGCTCGTTTCCGCATCGATGCTCCTCAGGCTAAGTCGGTTATCGTTAGCCTCGGTCTCGGAGGTCATGGCGGCACCGTTCTCCATAAGAATAAGGAAGGTATCTGGGAGGGAACAACAGAGGTTCCTATGGACCCTGGTTTCCACTACTATCACCTCACCATTGATGGCGCTACCGTCAACGACCCTGGCACAGGCAACTACTATGGCTCATGCCGTTGGGAGAGTGGTATCGAGATTCCTACCAATGCTGACAAGGACTTCTACGCAAACAAGAACGTGGAGCATGGCAACCTTCAGGAGATTCTCTTCTGGAGCGAGAGCACACAGAGCGTGAAGAAGGCAATCGTATATACTCCTGCTGGCTATGGAGCTATCGTTGATAAGAAGGGCAAGACTGTTGCCAAGGGCACTCCAAAGCGCTACCCTGTACTCTATCTCCAGCATGGCTGGGGTGAGAACGAGACTTCATGGAGCGTTCAGGGACATGCAAACCTCATCATGGACAACCTCATCGCTGAGGGTAAGTGCGACCCATTCATCATCGTTATGACATACGGCATGACTAACGACGTTAAGTTTGGCTCTCTCGGTCGCGGTGCAGACTTCCACTCTGCATTCGAAAAGGTTCTTTGCGATGAGCTTATCCCATACGTTGACTCACACTTCTACACCATCGCTGACCGCAACCACCGCGCTATGGCAGGTCTCTCAATGGGTGGCATGGAGACTCACCTCATCACTCTCGACCGTCCTGAGGTATTCGGTTACTGGAACATCCTTTCTGGCGGTCAATACACTCCAGAGGAGCTCTCAAAGGTTTCCGTGAAGCCAAACCTTATCTTCATCTCTACTGGCGAGAAGGAGAATCCTGTAGGTGTGAAGAAGGCTGTTGACGATCTAAACGCTGCTGGCTACAAGGCTATGTCACACGTTTCTGAGGGCACAGCTCACGAGTTCCTCACATGGCGTCGCGCCCTCTATACCGTTGCGCCATACCTCTTCAAGTAAGTTTTTTAATTCTTTTTTTAATCTCTATATTAGGAGAGCGTGTCAAAATTATTGGCACGCCCTCATTTTTTTTGATTTTTTTTTGCTGTAGTGGTTACATTCTTTACGCTTTTGGTATATATAGTGTAGGGGGGACATAATAAACCTATAATCCTTTATTAATAATCTTTTAGAAAAAACAATCTATGGCAATGAGACAATTCAAAAACTCGCAGAACATTACTGACCGCAATTCCATCTCTATCAACAACTATCTTCGTGATGTCAACCGATATCCGATGATTACAATGGAGGAAGAAGTGGAACTTGCACGACAGATTAGAAAGGGAGGCATAGAAGGCAGAAGGGCAAAGCAGCGTCTTGTGGAAGCCAATCTTCGCTTTGTCGTCTCTGTAGCTAATCAGTACCACCAGAAGAACATGGAACTCGCCGACCTTATCTCGGAAGGTAACATCGGCCTCATCAAGGCAGCAGAGAGATTTGACGATACAAAAGGCTTCAAGTTCATATCCTATGCCGTATGGTGGATTCGCCAATGTATTACTACAGCGATAGCAGAGTTCGGCAACGTAATCAGGATTCCACAGAACCAGCAGGCTCTGATAATGCAATACAAGATGCTCGCAAACGAGACAATGCAAACCGAACAGCGTAAGCCTACTGCTGAGGAGTTTGCTGCATTTGCCGACATCGACCTTAGTAAGGCGCAGTTCATAATAGGTATAACATCCAAGACCGTTTCAACAGATTCTACCGTGGCTGATGATAGCGATACTACCATTGGAGAGATGATAAGCAGTGGAAGCAAGACTGACGACATCGTGGACCGCGAATCGCTCCATGCAGATATTCTGGCTTTCATGGATAACACCCTTAGCTTGCGCGAGAAGGAAATAGTGAAGCGTTCTTTCGGCATCGACAACCACGAGCAGAGTCTGGAGGATATCAGTCTCGCGCTTGGTCTCTCACGTGAAAGGGTACGTCAGATACGTGAGAAAGCTGTAGTAAAGATGAAGGAATCAGACTCAAGCCATCTTCTCTACAGGTATTTGGGATAAGGCGAATTTATATGTATAATAAAAAAGGTAAGTGGACAGAAATATTTTTGTTCACTCACCTATAATAATTTAATAACTCAAACGTTATTATATTTGATACTTTACTATTGTTAACTTTGTCTAACTTTTTAATTGGAGGTAAAACTTGATTAGAAACGAAGCAGCTAAAGCAGTGTTCTTTGAAACATTAGTTAGGAATCAGCGCGAAGAGGTTCTCTCGTGGTTAAGATTCAAGTACAGCAATCTTTCTCTTGCCGATGCACAGGACATCTTCCAGGAAGCTGTTACGGAGCTTTGGTTAAAGCTACGCAAAGAGGCCGACTGGCAGACTGAGCCTTTGATTGGCAGACTGAAAACATTCTGTCGCAACATCCATAATCATTGGCTTCGAGGCCAAGTGTGGAGTGAGGATTGGGAAGATAAGTACTATCCTCAAGACAACGGCGTAGAAACCGAATATGGCTACATCAGTAGTGATACGGCTCGAATGTTGCTGAAGGAGCGTATGTACGAGATGATTTCACTTTTGAATCCTAAAGACCGCTCGCTAATGGAAATGCATCTTCAGAACGTCCGAATGGATAAGATAGCCAAAGAGCTTGGATTCCAAAACGCTCAAGTTGCAAGGAACCGCAAATGTAAAATTGTTGTTAAACTTTGTAAAGAAATCAACGCACAGGCCGAACAAGCCTGTGCGTCTTTTTTTTATCCTCTTTTAGAAGAATGCATCCAACACCTTACGGAATATGTCATTTGGAGACACAAGGTCAAAGAGATGCATTGATGTTCTGAGTTTCAACACATCGATATTGCTACCCATAATGTAGCGAATACTCCTATGCCTATTGTTGAGAAGAGCCTGGCATATCTCCCTCAATCTCTCTCCGAGAACAGGATGCTTTAGGTATGCCCTTGCCTCATCAAGTCCGTCAAGTCCGTAGTATTCTGAGTTGTAGCTATGTCCGAGTCCTTTCTGCTGAGGGAATATGTACCATATCCAGTGCCCCATCTTCCTACCATTCTGCATCTCCGCCAAAGCAATGGGATAGACATATTCCTGAGCGTTGATGAATCTGTCAAGATCATAGTTCTTCTTTTCAATGTCGTCTTGTTCTTCTTGCTCATCTTCTTCAAGAATGCAACCAAACTCTCTCATGAACGGAATGAGATTGCCATCTGGATTATGCCTTCTGCGAGAGTTATGGTCCTCGATGATGGCGAAAAGAAGTGTCTTGAAGTGATTCTTGAATTCATCTTCTTCCATCACTTCGTGGAAAAGACGTGCTATGTGGGCTGGTGGATTGCAGAAAGCTCCGCATCCTAATGCTCCAAGAACGATGCTGTCGTGACCATGCATCAAAGCTATGCGGAAGATAGTGCGAATCTTGTTCTTTGTCGTTACTACTTCCTCTGGTGCCAGTTCGTTTCCAATAAGTCTTGGATGAGATATTCCTGCAACGGCAACAAAAGAAATCAGGTGAGGCTCCTTTAAAAGAGGATATCCCTTAGCCTGTGTGCCTCTGAAGACTACAGCATTTGGTGTATATACTCCTCCGTAGTTATTGTCAAGAGGATATTGCTTGTCAGAGCGTTGGAGACCATACTCTTCTGCATATCTGGCAAACTGATACATCGACTTGAATAGGTTTGACCTGCGGAAAAGGTTCTCTTCCTGAGCGCTGGCACCACGTGTCACTCCCCCACCCGGATTCACTGGACTTGCCAGATTCAGCACCACAGGGTTCAGACCGTGCAACTGCAAGTTGCGTGCTGCTATAAGGCAGTCGATGTTCTCCACCCTCACTTCCGTGTCGTATGTCGCAAGCTTTGCAGCATCCAGTTCTATAGGCTCGCTATAGAGAACGCTGTTCTCATACATTTCCTTCCAGTCCGGCAATGTCACGTTAGTTCCGTCCTCCGTTGTGTATGAGCCTTTGTTCACTATCTCCATTGTCTCTTCGTAAATCATCTTCTGGAGATTGCCGATTTTTATCGCAGCAAGGTTTGAGCCCGTCGTTCTTCTGTCTTCTACTGCCTCATTGAATTGCTCCACCCAGTCCTTCGCTGTCGTAATCTCTTTCTTCGGTGCATTGTTCGCCACCTTAAAGAATATATAGCGTGGATGAATGCCTCCGAATACAAATCTCGCAACGTTGCAGAGCCATGCCGTTCCTTTATAGAACATGAAGTTGTTCACCTGATATGTGGCTCCATCACTGGTATAATCTATGAGGGTCATCGAAGCACATGGCACGCCAGGCTTTGAAGTCCACACATCAAAGGTGATGCTCTTTCGATGCAGTTTCTGCGATAGAATCTCAAGCAAGTCATCAGCACCTGCCACCATTTCAAGGTCGGCAAAATCGCCTTCCCATTCTGGAAGGTCAATATACCATTTGTTGTCGGATAGTTTATTGAATGTCAATTGCATAGAATAAGGTTTTAAAGATTAATAAGAAAGGAGAAAAGAGGAACAGGAAAAGGAACAGACTATTTCGTCTGTCCCTTGAGAGCCTTTATCTCTTCCTCCAGCTCTTTTTTCTTCCTATTTCGCTCAGCAGCCTTGTTGGCTTCAAACTCCTCAATGTCCTTGATGAGTCTTTCCAGCATCTTCACTTCACCGCATGACATGAGCCACTCGGCAGCTCTTTTGTTGAAGCCGAAGTAGTTTACGAAGACGAGGAGTTCCTTGTCACTCAGTTCCTCACCATTGGCGATCTTCCTGATTACATTAATAATGTTCTCGCTTTTGCTTTCCAGTTGGAAAAGAGTCCTGAAAGCAGCTCTCTCATGGTTGTCGAGGAGACTTGCAAGGACGAGCTTCTTGCCAAGTTCTGGATAAGTGATTGCGAGGCGAGCACCTTCTGCAAAGAGAATGCTTGAGTGCGCCATGCGAGGTTCCTGCTTGCTGTCAGGAATACGGATACCAGCTCCGTCACCCTGACTGAAGCTCTTGTAGTCATTCATGAGACCATCGATAATCTCAGAAAGAGAAAGGGTTAACAACTCGTGCTCAGAAGCACCGAAAAGGAAATTAGAAGTAGAATTCATATTTGTCATAACACTCATATATACCACTTTTCTTATTTTCGTAACCTTTTATTTTATCTTTTCATAGCAAAGGAATAACTTTCATTATTCACTTTGCTACAAAAGTAATCATAAATTGGGATATTAACAAAGAATTTATCTAAAATCTTATGCACATTTGACTTTCTTATTTATGACATCGTTAGAATCATCGACTGCAATAATTCCACAAAAGGATAGGTCTTTTCTCTTTCTCAACAAGTTTCCCGATATACTCCATACCTCGCGAGGTCACGGTGACACACCCGGAGCAAGAGCTTCCTTTTAGGGGGATATGCTTCATCCATACATGCCCATCGAGATACGTAGACCTATGAATCATCAGCCCCCTTACGTATGCCGTCTGATTGTCTATGTCGAGTCCTCTCAGCAGATAACCGGTTTTGTTTCTTCTTCCATGCTGTTTAGTTACAAGGAATCGACCTAATGAAGAGCAGTTACTGCCGGGCATGTTCGAGAATACAGGTTTCTCTGCCGTACTTCCCTTTCCCGGACCATGCATGACATATGTTCTTGCCACAATCTTTCTCTTGTTGAAATCCCACACATACAAACGGGGAGTTCCGCTTGCCACGCCATAGTCAACGAACAAGGCATAGTTAGTGCTCATGTTCTTTTTCTTCGCAAAGTCAAGGGCAGCAACGGCACGGTCCTCCAATGCCTCATACTGTGTCCTGTCTGGCATGGCAGGAACAAAGATGCCGTCCTTTCCCTTCTGATCATCTACGTCAGGCAAGTAGTAATATTTCCATACCCAATAGCTGACGCCAGATATGATGGCAAGCATCATAATTACGATTACTGACAATACGATTTTCTTAGTCTTTTTCATGTTTTATTCCAAAAATAATTAGGGTGTAAAATACATAATAAAGATTTTCATCCTGATTTTATGAACAATTTTTATCAGATTTCTGAGCGCAGCGAAATCATAATAGTTTGCCATTCAATATTTTAAGCAAGGATTTTTTCTATATTTTTATTTTAGATTTTAATAATCATAGCTAAAAATAAGGAAGAAAATCTAAACTGAAAATATTAAGACGAGTTTTGTTTTGAGATTCGGCTAACGCCGAGAAATCAGGTAAAAATAGGAAGAAAAAATCTAAAGAAAATTTACGCACTAAAAATAAATTATTATGCAAAAAGTAGCATAGCCAAGCCTATGATTACGACAATAATTGCTTTCATTTTTCTTTATTTATCCATATACATATTCCAGAACTCCCGCTGCAAAGAGAAGGGCAAACATCTCACGTTCCTTACCGTTGGTAGACTTAGCCTCCAGCATCTTCTTCACGTCTGAGAGAGTACCCGTGGCGTTGAGAATAACATCCTTTATCTCAGCATACTTTCTCATGAAGTCCTCATGTCTGCCTTTCATGCCTGCTTTCTCCTCTGCATACATCAATATCGCGATGCTGTCAAAGCGATTGTATCGGTCCTCGTGAGGCAGTTCTTTCAGATAGAAATCGTCAAACTGAGACAGCGCCGTAATAGTATATGTCTTTTTGAACAAGCCTGTCACCTTATAGAAAGCATCGCTACCCATACCCCGAAGGCGATCATATTTCGCATAGAATCTCTCAAATACATTCCTGTTCACCAACCCCATGAATCCACAGAAAGAATAATTCACATCATAGTCCATTGGCAACCACCCCTCACGCCTATATGTTGCTATCTCATCATCGAAAGCCTTGCGGGCAAGAGGTATGACCTCCGACATGTTTTTCATCCAAGGGAATACCTCCGGATTGTTGATCATCTCCTCCATCCAGTTGAATATCCGCTGTGCATCTGCAATGCCATTGTCATAGAATAAAGCCTGCATGGCTTTCTCTCCAGCCTCGGCCATTTCCACGATGTTGCCATAGCGAAGACAAGAATCCAAAAAGCACTCGTCTTCATCAGTACCTTTTTCAAAGATTTCACCATTCCAGAGGTTGTCAATCACCTCATCTGTAAGTAATGTTTTTCTATTCATAATTGTTTGTTTTTAGTAAAGAATCTTAAAGAATACCTTTTCCGGATGCTCTCCATTGAAGAACAGGTGAGCTACATTGCAGAGCCACACAGTCCTGTCATACAGGTTGCAGTTCTCCACCTGGTATGTCCCTCCGAAGTCATCATGATCAATCATGGTAAGCGCGGAGCAGTCACCATTCTGTGTTTCCTCATCAAGAATCTCAATGGTGGCAGTCTTGTCATCCATAGTGATGAAATCCAGGAACGTGTCAGCCCCGTCCACCATCTCCAAGTCCTCATGGTCTCCGGCATAATCATCCATCACCACATACCATCTGTCACAAATCTTTTCAAAATCAATTTTCTGCATAATATTAAACTTTATTAGGTCCTTCCACTATTATATACCAAAAACGCTGCAAAGGTAACTCTACATCCCGAAAAATAGAAATCTCGGAAGACACGTTGTATGAAACTACCGAGATATTGTATGAACTGATAAAACGAAAATGAAATAATGTTAAAAACAGCAGAAATTAAGCATTTACCTACTGACATTGCGATTTTTTTCATATCTTTGTAATCGTATTGGTTACTGCCGATGCCGTAACCATTCTAGGCAAGTTGACATGCCTTAGACTTTAGGATGTCAACCCAAGTAGATAGAAGGATTGTGACATGCGCATGTATGCACGACCAACAGTTATTAACTCTCAATGAAGAAGAATTATGAGAGTACATTCAAATTATTTTTTGTTCGCCATACTCGCGATGCTGCCGTCAATTGTTTCATGCAGCAAAAGTAGTAAAAAAGATGTGTCACAAGATAAGGATTCAAAGGAGGTGACACATCACAGAGTTATTATAATAGATGAATATGCTGACAGTATTTACTATCACGGTCAGTGGTATTACTTAGATGACTACAATCTTGACTGGATAAGCAAGTCAGGCGACCACATCAAGTGGCACATTGAAGCTCCAGAACAAATTGTATATTATGACAAACCCATCATAATATATCCCACTGGCGACACCATTGGGTATGAAGGTGGACCAACTCCCGCAAGATTAGATGATTATGGTGATACAATTATCTACAAACACAAAGACGTTTACTTTTGATGGCAAACAAGAGATTCTGGATAGCATCGGATATCCAGAATCTCTTTTTTTAGCACTCGTTCTTAATTGTAATCGATTGTAAACCTCCTACTTCCACCTTCGAAACTTATTTGAACCCATTCTACCCCTTTCGGAGTATGTATGCTATCAGGACTATAATAGAAACCACCGTCAGAATAGCTATTCCACAGCGAGTCCTTGTCAACCTTCCCGCTTAGTTTCTTTATGAAATGAGCATAATCGTCCGTGTCAAAAGTTACTGTTTCGCTGGTTCCACCGTCATCGCTTTCCCTATAGTTTTTATTTATTACATGACACATAGGAAATCCATCTATGCTTAAGAATTTGCCAATGTCCTTCTCATCATGGAACATGAAGCCATCCCATTGTGTCCAGTCATAAGTGATGCTCTGATAACACTCACAGATAAAAACAGTAATAAACCAGAGAAGCAGAATTGGCAATCCAAACCTTTCCATATACCTTCTCCATGCAACGATACCTTTCCACAGTACTTTGAATAACCATTTACGACTACTTTTGATTAAGAGGATAATAATTACATAAAGAGAGAATAATAATAATATGAAAAAGATTATAACAGGCAGTAAGAACAACAGCAGATTAGCTACGGATGTAAAGATCAGAGCATACTTAATACTGCTAAGCAACGACAAAGGTGCATCAGATCTTTCCACATCCACATCATGCAATATGAATGACATAATCTCGCTTACCTTGTTCACAAACACGAAATGCGATTCATCATCATACCATAGGATATTCGCGTTCGTTCCGTTCTTCTTCAATGCACGATATGCAGGGTACATCGACGATGAAGACGTGTCTTTTCCTCCACCGATGAGATTTATCGTGCTGCGTGTCTTGCCCGTATGATGAATACCCGTGGAGATATACGTGATGCTCTTGAATCGGTTTGGGAAACTGCTCTGCGCCACCTCGCATGCCGTGCCACCATTCGACAGACCTATGAGATGCACCGCCTCATGATCAATCTTATATCCCTCGCGCTCAAGCATCGGTATAATGTTGTTGAGCAAACCGCCAATGTCATTATAGGAGAATATCCCTGACAGTCCCTCCGTTCCGCAACTCACCACGAAGCAATCATCCATACCGGCAAACAATCCCTGATACAGTTTCCAGTTGCCGAGGTAGCCATGGCAGAAGAATACCACTGGATATGCCTTCTCCTTATTATAATAATTAGGGCGAAGCACATAAACAGATTTTGTCTTGCTTCCGATGCCGAGGTCATTGAACGCCTGCGATGTAGTACCCGACACAAGCGACAGCCCCTTAATGTCGAGGTTGCGGTATGGCGCATAGAAGTTGTTTATCTTCCCCTGAGCATCATCATCCCTGAATTGCTTCATCAGCGATCCACCAATGCCAAAACTCTTGGCAATGCCTCCGTCCAATCTTGCCGCCCACACACCGAGGTTCATTATCTCCTCTTCCGGCACCAAAGCGTTGAACAGCCAATGCCCCACTGGCATCGACACTCGCTCTCCCTGCTCATTGAGATAGTACAGCTGCAATCTGTCATCAGAACCAGTGCGATAGCGAGGCAGAGAAATCCACAACTGCACCACCAGCACAGCCATCAGCACTTTCCACGAATGCCTTGCTACTCCCCTCCCCCATTTCTTCCTACTGAGTATGCACCATCTCGCAATCTTCTTACGCCACACGAATGTCAGCAGCATCATCGCAATGGTCTTATACTCCAGCGAAGCGACAAACCACAGCATCATCAGAAGCACCAATGTCTTTACCAGAAACCATTTGTTTCTGTAAAGCTTACTCAAAAATTTCTTTACCATATTCTTCATACAAGTTATCATTTTACTTATGAATACCAAAACTGCTGCAAAGGTAACTCATCTTCTTAATTAAAAGAAATCTCATCAGCCATGTTGTATGAAACTCCCAGAATATTGTATGAACTGAATTACATAGTTTCTGCACTCCAGCTTCTATGCTTTAGCTATGCTAACTCTATGCTTTAGACATGCTAACTCAACGTTCCTTGTTTTGTGTAAAAATAGTATTTTCTTGCAACTCTCCCTCTCTCCCTGAAAGTGTTGTAAGTTGTTGTGTATCTGCTCGTTTGCTACAGGGAGAGTTTATTCCAACTCTCCCTGAACTCTCCCTGAACTCTCCCTGATTCAAGTTCGTTGAGCGACCTTTGATTGAGGATGTAGATTTGTTGCAAGATGTTAACAAAATCAATTCTTTGTTAACAAAATCGCTCAGAATGTAATTTCACGGGGATTTTCGGTAGTTTCTCGTTCAAGGTGCGGGACAACTATTGCAGGAACATAGGAAAATTCGTAACTTTGCATCTGAAAAAAGGAAAAACATCTACGTGCACAGGATGACCTTATGTTTAACAAAATTACAACCAACATTTATGACAAACGAACAAAACTTATGCGTTGCTGGCGAAGGCCAGGAACAGGTACTCATGGTGGAGACATTCCTCAATGAGAACTATGAATTCCGTAAGAATATTCTTAACGGGAAGTATGAATTTCACGACCAGGAAAACACCTCGTGGCGACCTCTGACGATGGAGGCAAAGAACTCCATCATCCGCAAGGCAAAGCTCACGGGAGTTGGGGAGAGCGGATTGAAGACGGACATCGAGGAGTTCATCTTCTCGGAAGAGACAAAAGCCTTCGACCCTATCTGGGAATACCTCGACACCCTGCCTGAATGGGATGGTAAGAACCGTAGTTCAGAGCTCTTCTCCCGCATACCAGGCATCACACCCGAGCAGGTGTTCTATTGCTCTGTATGGCTCCGCTCTGCCGTTGCCCATTGGCTCGGTATGGACACGCTCCATGGCAATGAATGTGTTCCTACTCTCATCGGCGACCAGGGATGCGGAAAATCCACATTCTGCCAGCGTCTCCTTCCACCACATCTCCGCTGCTATTATCTCGACCACATCAATCTGTCGAACAAGTTTGACAAGGAGATGGCACTCACGAGCAATCTTCTCGTGAACATCGACGAGCTGGATCGTATCCGAAAGTCGCAGCAGGCAGATATGAAGCAGACGCTATCGAAGAGTAAGGTAAACGGTCGCCGCATCTATCAGGATTCGCAGGATGACCGTCGTCGCTATGCCTCCTTCATCGCCACCACCAACAATCCTCACCCTCTTCAGGACCCTACAGGTTCGCGACGCTTCATCTGCATCACCATCCCTAAGGGCACTCTCATCAACAATACCGATGAGATTGACTATGACCAGCTCTTCTCGCAGATTCTCCATGAGCTTCGCGAAGACCATCTCCGCTATTGGTTTACCAACGAGGAGACAAAGGCCATACAGGACAACAATGCACAGCATCAGATGGTTACCGACTTCCCTACAATGGTAAGCCTCTGCGTTCGCAAGCCTTCTGAGGGGGAGAATGTGAAGGGCTTTACCAGCAAGGAGATTGTCTCTGCCTTGGAGCGCAGGTTCCCAGAGCTTCTTCCTTCTGCCAACACAGCCATTCGCCTCGGTTTGGTGATGAAACGTCTCGGTTTCGACTCAAAGAAGAGCGATGGTGTCATGCTTTATCAATGTGCCCTCATCGCATAGCTTCATCTGAGTAAAGACGGATTCACAAACAGGGAGGGCTCAGGGAGAGTTCAGGGAGAGTTGAGATAAACTCTCCCTGAATATATCTCGCTTACACACAGTAAATTAGATAAAATTCAGGGAGAGAGGGAGAGTTGGAAGAAAATCTAAAATTTCTTAGAAATACACCCAGCCAAAGATTGAGATAAATAACTTCCAATCAAAATTCTCGTAGATGATATCGGAATCCATACCCTGTCTAACACGAGAAGCAGAAGTGTTCATGTCATGCCAATAATTATTGTTGTAATAGCCTCTTACATATACACTATTATCCGATACAACATTAATCTTCAGGCGTATCTTCTGAAAGCGTCCCTGATTATTGATGTAATAGCCATTGATCTGCTGGAAGTTTTCCTGCTTTGGTTGGTTATACCTTGGCTGGATAGGCTGCGACGTGCGAGGATCTATCTGCACAGGAGTGTAAATATTGAAAGGAACCTGTGCATAGACAGCAACTGTTGCGATGATGGCAAAAGCCAATGTAATGATTTTCTTTGTCATAGTAGTAATTTTTTATGTTCAACATGTTTTTGATGTTGCAAAGATACTCAATCTTTTGACAAAGAAAGAATCCAGAAAGCTCTGCTGTACGAACTCCCAGGATTAATGTATGAAGTGATTACTTTTTACCTTTATCTCTCAGTCGTTTTTGCTCTGCTTCAAACTGGTCGATGAAATGTATCTCTACTGGCGAGAGCTCATATCTGGCTCGCTCGCGGAACTTGGCGTATTCTGCATCTGCTTTCTGCTTGGCAATCTCGGCACTTATCTTGCCGGCATGGGTGAGGAGTTCACGATTGCTGAGACGAAGGAAGTCATCGAGCTTCTGTACCCAGTCTTTCATATACATTGGGATATGCGCCTTGGCTTGGAGTTCGGCAAATTCAAGGTAGAGGTTGACGATGCGATTGAGGAGGTCAAGCTCTTCATCAGTGAGGTAGTTCTTGGCTATCTCGGCATCGGAGCGTCGAGGCAAAGCGCCCGTCCATGAGGTGAGTCCCATGAAATCCTTTTCTGCATCGGCACGCTCATAAATGACCTCGGCAGCGGTGTGACCATGAGCTGAGAAGTGCATCTTGTTTTGTACGGTCTTGAAGAAGAGCTGAGTGGTTTCAACGCGAGGGTCGTAGTCAATGCTGGTAGCATAGATGGCAAGCACCTTGCGATAGAAAATCTTCTCACTGCTACGGATGTCACGAATGCGTTCAAGGAGTTCATCGAAGTAGTTTCCCCCACCAGCACGTTTGAGCAATTCATCATTAAGCACAAATCCCTTCTTGAGGTATTCCTTAAGAACGGCAGTAGCCCACATTCGGAACTGAACGCCACGATGGGAGTGGACACGATAACCGACGGAGATAATCATGTCAAGGTTGTAAAATTGGATTTCACGTATCTGTTCCTTGCCTTCAATAGCTCCATGTTTAGTGGTGTGTGCAAAATTTGCACATACCACATTTGCATCAAGTTCGCCTTCTTCTAAAACGTTCTTGATGTGGCGGCTTATCGTTGAACGATTACGCTGAAACAGCTCTGCCATCTGGTCAATACTCAGCCACACCGTTTCGTCCTGAAGCTGCACTTCAAGTTTCGTCTGCCCATCCTCTGTCTGGAAGAGTATTATCTGTCCTTTATTCTCGTTGTCCATATTTTAATATATACTTGATAATGAATCAAAAGATTATCTCTTTTGTTCCATTTGCAAAGATACAGATTTCTTTTGACACAACAAAATGATTTTCAAACTAAATAAGTGTACTTTCTTTAAGATATATTCATAAGGAATAATATCTAAATGAAGAAACCTAATATCTCAAATAGCATTGCTATTCCTAAATGTATTATGATACCGCCCCATAAATGTTGAGTGCGATATGCAAGAATACCAAGAATATATCCTCCTATTACAGAACTGCAAAGCTCCAGGTCAGGTTTGCCAAGATGGACACTCATATATGTCAATGCCATCGGAAGTACTGTTCTTGGACCTAACCACTTGCTTAATCCTATAACTAAAGCACCTCGGAACAGACTTTCCACAGCAAGGAAGTCATTGGCATAACCTAATTCAAAGAGTGATATGGCTTTCCAATCAGGCCATCCGAACACTCCGTCGTAAGGTACGATACATACGCGAGGATAGAATGTTTGGAATTGTGGCGTAGTAGAGACAACAACAAACATTGGCAGAAGCAGTAGAAATATCAGACAATAAACTCTGATATATCTGGTTGATCGCGTCATGCCATATAACCCGAATCGTCCCGTTGTTGCCCATCTAAAAAGAAACAGAAACGAAACAATACAGACAGAACGGATAAGGTAGGAACAGACATTTTGCAGATAGAACTTCTCCTTGAAATAGAAGTCGGTGTTCATAATCCACTCTTTATAAGCATTGAAAGCCTGACCTTCTGCCATTATCCCTACCAGCAACATCGGGAACACCCATGACTGCCAACGATTCATTCTCCACAATTCACCATGTATGAGCAACGATGGCAAAAGTACAAAGAAATAAACTGCCACTTGAAACAGAGGTATGCATATCATAGATGTACCATTCTCGTAACTTGGTGCAAGCAGCACATCATAGATATTGAAAAATACCTGTCCGACAATCATGCTAATAGCAATAATCGCAGCAAAAAGATACTTTGTCCACTTAAAATCATCACGGATGAAAGCAGTTATCTCCTTAAAGAAATCAACAACCTCTCGGGCAATTGATTTCTCACCAACATACTTATACCAGGCAAACGATTTACGTTCCTCCTTATAATTGAGGTTACGTTCCATAGCATATGCCTCACGTTCAAAACTAATATTGCGGTAGGCTTTCAAAAAATTGCGGTACTTTATGATGCCATAAAGCCACTCAATATTATACCATATAGTGAAAATAACAAATAATAGTTCCCGTTGTTGCAGAGTGTGGATATATTCATGGTTCTTGTCAACCTCACTCAAACGACCTTCCTTTCCTCGACAAAAGATGATGCCGAAGATGTTGGTTGCCAAGAAAGGTTTCATCGGAAAGTGTTTGTTATATATTATTTTCATTGTTTATGAACAGAAGGACTACCTCCATCTTTTATTTTGCAAAGATACAGATTTCTTTTGATACATCAAAATGATTTTCAAATTAAATCAAAAGTCCGATAAGCATCATCGCCTATCGGACTTTTTTATTTTGTATTGTCTGTCCCCCAACATAATTTTACATATAGTAAAAACTCCATTGTGATATATGTGCAAATAGTTTTCTCGCCATCAGATTAATAGAGATAAAATGATGAAATAGACTGAGGGGTACTGAAAAAAGACCAAAAACATCCTTGTTATAATGGAATAGCCAACAGTTCACTATGAGTACGAAAACGAAACAGATAGGGGCTTAATCCTTGTTGTTGTGGAATAGATAATAGTGTTTACAAACGGAGAGATTGCACAGTTTCAATCCTTGTTGTAATAGAATGATCAACTGTTGTGTTTAACCCTAAAGAAGAGGGATGGTGGTCTCAATCCTTGTTATAATGGAATGACCAACAGTATTTATATATGTAACATTACATAAGTTAAGGTCTCAATCCTTGTTATAATGGAATGGCCAACAGTCTTTATGAAGAATATTTTGGATTTTGAGAGGTCTCAATCCTTGTTATAATGGAATGACCAACAGTTTGGTGTTATGATAGACAACAACGGAGTGGGGTCTCAATCCTTGTTATAATGGAATGACCAACAGTATCATTACAAAAAATTATTAAACCTTTAATGGTCTCAATCCTTGTTATAATGGAATGACCAACAGTAGACAGTAGTAGCAGGTCAGAAGTCTTCAAGGTCTCAATCCTTGTTATAATGGAATGACCAACAGTGTTGAGTTCTTTGTTGTTTACGTCTCGAAAGGTCTCAATCCTTGTTATAATGGAATGACCAACAGTATATAATTCATATTTTGCAGAAAACCAATAACATAGAACGGTATTCTTCTCTTGAAAAGTAAAAGAATTGTAGCCGTGTATTATTATTTTAATGTAAAATTTTTCGATTTTTTCATTCTATACAATATGTTTTGATATATCATTTGCAGATTCGTTAATAGTGACGAAGTGTTACTTTATAAAGAAATCATCGATCAGATATACGGTTTCTTTTCCTCGCGTAATTGCAGTATAGAGCCACTGGTATGATGCCTTTGTCGGATTAAGAGTAAGGTTTCTTGGACCTATGTGAATATAAACCTTATTCCATTCTCCACCTTGCGCTTTATGACAAGTCACAGCATAACCATATGAACATCTCAAAGCATTAAGGTAAGGATCCTTACACATCAATTCCTTGAAGGTCTTTGCATTGTTCTTCTGGGTAATACCCTTATTTTTCATCCTGATAATGAAATCGAGGAACAAGCCTGTCTGCTGTCTTGAGTCCAAATTGGACATCTGCTGTTCAAGAGTATTCTCCAAAATCAAAGTGGTATGCTCCACCTTTGTAAACAACTCCTTCACCTTTATCTCCCTAAAGTAGAGTTGTGTCTGAAATCCTCTATGGTTATAACTATGCACCGTTCTCTCCGCAGCAGGCTGAACACTTACGACCTCTACCATATCTCCATTCATCAGTCCTGTGGTCATCTGATTCTGCATAACCATAAGTAAATCACCTTTTTGTACACTACCGTAAAATCCCAGCTTACTCCTAATACTGTTTGAAACTTTATAGCAGTCAGCATTGCTTCGGCAGACGAAGATAGAATCATTATATCCTTTCTCATGAATATTACGGACATAATCCTCTTGCATCATATACAGATCCTTGAAATATTTTATATCTCGGAATTGTTTTATATTTAATATACCCCATACTTTCCCATTTCCATATATAGAGGCATCGCTTGGAGCCTGACTCCAATATGTCCTAACAGTAGATGCTGCGTTCACTATCGTATTTCCATCTTGCTGTCTCATCACCTGTGTGAGTGCCGTTTCCTGAACCCCGAACTTAAATGTCTCTTTCATATAGTTGGCATCCAAAGCAGGTGAATTTGTTCCAGATATAGGAGGAAGCTGGCATGGATCACCTACAAAGATAAAGCGAGAACCCTTGCGCTTGTCAAACTCCAACAATTCCGTCAATAGTTTGCCCGAACCGAACAATGCCTGGGTGACATTATTCTGTGCTGTATCGGAAATCATTGAAGCCTCATCAATGATATACACCATTCTGTTGTCATCTTCCGGGATGCTCACAGGCTCGAATACGAGAAAAAGCTGTCCTGTTTCATCAACGTTCACTTTCTCCGTATTGACATTTGACATATCCTGATTGAAATCCTTGAATGAATATATAGCAGCATGTATTGTAGAAGCCTTGAAACCCGTATGGTTAGAAAGTATCTTTGCTGCCCTTCCTGTCGTTGACAACAAACGGAATGGCACATCATCCTCTTGGAGTTTCCCTATAAGGAAACGCATAAGTGTTGTCTTACCTGTTCCCGCATATCCTTTCAGGATAAAAACGTGATCAGGTGATGCTACAAAATCCACTATTTTATTTAATGCCCTCTGCTGGGAATCTGTCAATGTAATACTATCACTCATAATCTTAACTATCAAAGAACTTATACTAAAGATAATGTCTAAACTTCACAAAGTGGAAAGAGGCTGTCTTCTGGTTGCCATCATCTGACATAATGACCTCTCTCTTCGTTGTAGACGCGACACAGGCAATGCCGAGAGCACGGAATCTTTTTATCAAAGTATAGCACAAAGTATGCTCTCCCATAATATGAACTGTCATATTTTCAGGCATACCGAGAGACTTAACCTTGCTCTCAACCCCATCAGCCATACTCATTATATCCTCTTCGCTTGCCGACGGAGACACATCAGGAAACGGGATGTCTATGATTTCGCCATATTGCCTTGCTGCATTCAGCTGACTCTCATGCCAGTCTGCCGAAGGATGGTTTGATATATTTATCAGCATAGCTGTAACTCCTTTAATATTTCTTCCACTTTCAATATTCTTTCCTCTATGCTTCTCCTTAGGTTACCTGCAGACATAGGATTATCCCTCATACCAGCATGGTTGTAGTCATTCCTAATATTTGTACACACCATGAATGTGCTTGAGAAACAATCTATCAGTTCTGATTCCACCAACCCACGGATAATGCCTTTCTGCCTTGCTATTTCCTCTTCCTGCAAATTAGAACTGAATACCCATCCTTCTTCTGGAGTGTTATTGACTTTTATGGCAAAAGCCTTATTGACATACTCCCTCTCTATGCGCGACTCCCAGTTGAGTCCTGCATCCTGGCACACTAATGTCACGAGAGATTCTTGCAGGATAGTTACCGCCTGCTGATACAAGTGGTTATCCAAGCACCATCGGGCAGCAGCAAAACCATTACTGATATTCTCCTTCACAGAAAAGTCATCGAAAGAATCATTTATCTTTTCTATCACATGCGTCAATGGTTTTATGACATTCGACTGTCGGGCTTTCTCCGATATGCTATGTAGCTTTGCAAAATTCTCCGATTTGACAATCTGGATTCCTCTGCACAGCAAACGTTCATCAATCACACGTTCCAATGCAGCGACATACTCCTTTATGTTTTTTGCATTAAGATCCTTTCCTTTAGACAATGCAAGCATCGGTCTTATAGTCTTGTTGGCAAGTACGGACAAATCATCCACATAACCATTCTTCAAGAAGTTGGCTGCTGCGAAAGTCCAATCTTGAAGTACAGTCATAGGGAACAGATCGACTATCATCGCCTCATTAGTCTCCCTGTTACGTCCTTCAAAGTTTCCGTAAGAGACATGCTTCACCTTGATGTTCTTAAGGAATTTGGCGTAGTTGCAAAGCACAATCACCAACATAGGTAGATAACGGAAAGCATGTGTTATGTCAAAATACACTTCATCGCCTTCCCTTAACTGCCCATAGACAAGCATAAATATATCCCATATCTCTTCCTCGTTGTTTCCATCAGGCAGATTATAAATAGGAGAAATAGTCATTGGATATTTCTTTTTCTGTAATTGAGATTGAAGTCCGGTTTGTTCTATGATCTCCTGTGTATTTCTATCCTTATGACCATTATCCAGCCAGTTTCTCTGTTCGGCTCCTTTTGTAAGTAATATTATGGCAATATCATCCTCACTCCATTGTTCTTCTTGCATGAGATATTCAAGTGTTGCCTCTTGTATGTATCTCACCTTTGGAGATTTGTAATCATCCTTACAATAGAAACAAGCTTCATAATTGGAGAATCCTAAAAAAGAGATAAAGACTTTTCTTGCCATAATATTATCTTTTATTTTGAGTGTTGATTTGAGAGTTGATGATGTCGTTTAATGATGCTTTATTTAGTGGATTTTCTTTCCATAGCGAGAAGTTGAAAGCCAGAATGTTGTTGTCATTACATTTCTCCATCGCGTGAATGTATCTCATTCTGTTTTTCTCGTTGGGCATGTCATTGGTAACAAACAATCCTGCACTACTTGTTCCGCTGAAATTCCGTAATGCACTATGGAATTTGTCAATGTCAGTTGTGTCAAACACCGTAGTCTTACACTCCACAAACAGCAGTCTGCTACCTAAATCCGCGATGATGTCAATCTCGTTTTTGGGAGAGCCGTCATTGTCATTAAACTCACAGTTCAGCCACACATCGCGCACGTTACAGTTCCTGCTCACTTCCAATGCAGTTTTCAATTCAAACCAACCATTGTTGAAAAGAATGTCAAAGAGATGTTCGCTCTGCAAATGATAATGGTAGGTTTTATGCGTGTTTGTATTGATGAATGTAATGTCTGCTTTATTATCTATGTCATCATAAATAAGGATGGACCCTGCTGCGCTTTCAAGTTTAACTTCCTGCTCTTCAAATTTATCGTATATGGCAGAATGAGTCAATTCAAAGAACTCGGTACGATTGGAATGACGCATTTTTTCGACCAGCCTCATCATTCTAAAATCCTTTGACGTGTATTCGCTGATATTGCGGAATGACGTCAAAGGTGTTCCATATAGTTCGAATCTGATATTCTTTTCAATATCGCTCTTATGAATCTCTTTCGTTTCTATGTCCGTAATGCTGTTTGTCTGGTCAACATATATGAAATGAACATTCTTGTGAGATGCGAATGTTCTGTAGAAGCCTAAAGTCCAAAGTTTTGTTCCGCTCGTAAGATTCAAGGTAATATCAACGTCTTTATACTGCTCGCACAAATTGGCAGATACTTTCTCTATATCATAGATGTCTATAGGGGAACATTCCACCACGTTGATATTCCGTTTAGGAAACTGTTCCTTTATTCGCCTTACCTCTTCACGAGTCTTATCAGAGCAGACAAGCACTATCTCGCTTGCCTGCCCATCATCTTTTATTCCCAAATAGACAGGTATTGGCTGTCCACCTACAAGGGAAATATGAACTTTTTTCATTAACTAATCACACTTATTTATCGGAATCCCTATAAGCCTCATAATCCTCCAAGTCAACATCACGAAGCTTGACAAATCCCATCAATGAAAATTTCTTTCCGTCGATGACAATCTTACGAGACTTGTACCTTTTCTTTCCTGTCTTCTGCCAAATGCCTGTTCTGTCATAGTCATTGTATTTCCAGTCACCTGTTATGGAATGGAAACCAGAACCTGCAGACATCTTCAGAAGACAATATGAATTATCTGCAGGAATCATCTGAAGCAAGTCGTCTATGCACTCTTCTATATACTCCGAATGTTCTGCCTGATACGTAGCAAAGAATTCTCTCTCCTTCTCCAAATATTCTTTGGTATGTTTGTTGATGATGGCAAACAGATCTTTTATGTCTCCGTTGACAATTTTACTCTTCTTGTCCGCATGGTTTGCCCTCGCCTGAAGACTCCCTTGCATATTATATGCCACAGACGCCAGTGCTATCGTGCCATATCCCTTTGATCCTGGTATAGCACACTCGTAGAGAGTATTAAAACCTGTTGGGGAAAACCTTCCGTCAGTTTTGCTTCTTTTCCCTCCAGAGTGTTTCCAACCACCTTGCCAGTTATATCCATAACTCTGAAGATTAAAAATCTTTGTGTTATAGAGTTTCACGGAAGGCATCTCGAAATCGCCGACTTTCAAAAAGCGCATAAAGACGTTCTTATTCTTTAATGTCCCGAAGATCTCGTCGTCAGGTTTCGACTTCTCACGGGGATCCCTGAAGCGTTGCTTTTCTTCCTCCGATGCAAGATGAGAGAAAAGTATTGAACGTATTGCGCCTTTTAGCGAACTGCCTGCGACTAGAGGACTGTTGTGCAACTGACTTCTCTGAAATGCCTTGATGTTATTATCACTATTACAAGGACAGTCGTATATATATGTGGAGACTTCTTCTATCTTATTGCCGATAAGCTTTACTATTCCGTCATTGTCATTCTTTAGGAAAAGAGCAGACAGTCTTTCCAAGTCGATGCCAGCAACAGCCAGTTTGTGCAAATCAATAACATAAACTTTCCCATCGCTGACTATATAATCAACCCCTTTCACCCACTCCTCGTCGTTGCCAGCACCAACGGAGAGAGGTGTTACGACTTCAAGTTCAATGTAATACTTCTTATTCAATTCCATTTCTTCAAATTATAATAGGTAGGAACAAAGCTTTGCCACTTCGCCATATAGGATGTATTGGTTCTTCCGTATAATCAACATCAGGTTGAAGGTCAACGATTCTTCCTCTCGTCTCTATGCCGTCAGACTCAAGACTGAATACGGAACCTGGGGTAAATCCATATATGACATTCTTTCGCAGGTTTTGGAAAGGATAAGTCGTAATCCATCCTCCGCGTCTCTCTATGTCGTAGGCAATATCCTCCGCATCAATCATAGCATCAAGTTGTTCTTTGGATTCAGGAATAAACAGAGATAGATTCACACCTCGTCTTGCATCAATTGGCAGTTTCATTTTTATAGCAGATTTCTCATACTCAAAGAAACCATTGCCTACATTCCTGTCTGTACCGATTCCTTCAAGAGACAAGAGTCGCAAGCCTTTTTCCAGCAAGGTACAGTCTCCATCAACGATGAAATACAATCCCGATTCACCCTTGAAACTAATCTGGTCAACATAATACGGAACAGGATCATCTTCATATACCCTCGACTGCATCTTCATTCTCCTCACCACCTGACTGCAGATGAAATCCTCCTCTATAGCAGTTTCGGAAAAATACTCTCCCTGTATCTTTCGGATGCTATCTTCGGAATCACTAACTATCTGTTGTCCTGCCAATACATCCGAATAGTTTCGCGCATCTATCCAACGCACCTTTTTGAGTCGTTTCCTATTGGCGATATCCTTCATCTCTGGCATCCTGACCATCAAAGGCTGTGGAAGGAAATATACAGGTTCTACATCTTTCCCCTTCTGGTAATAAGGGAAAAGGCTACTGATAGCACATCCTAAATATCCATTTTGAGGAATAGTCGTTCCAGACTTGGCAAGTACAGAAGTTATTGCTGCATATAGGGAATCTGAAGAGATTGACTTCTGGCTTACGCTGTAGTCATCCTGCTTCCTATCACCGATATGTAGCGAAGATGTGAAATGCAACTTGTATATATTCAGTGTTGCCATAGTATCTTTTATGTTTATTTCCAACCATTGTCTGCAGTAAGTTCTGTTATGCAGAGTTGTTCACCGAACTTTATCTGACCATATCCACGCGAACCACTACCACCGATATAGTCATTCTCTATGAGCGAAAGACCTTCCTTGAACAACTTGAGCAACATCTGTCCGTCACCATCACTATCCCATACATTGATAATGAATTCTGCATCGAACAAAGCACCGGCAGGAACACGCTCCGTCTGTCTTGGATGCTTTGCAACACCTTCCACTCGGTTTATTGTGTTCTCAAACTTATTCTCTGTGTATGGCATGTCCAGATTGGTGCAATCCATCAACATACGTACAGACTCTTCCGTGAGGTATGCATCGCGAACAATAATCTTTGAAGGCTGATTCTCACTATGCAGTTTCTTTTGTTCCGTAGAGCCAAATAGATTGTTTACCTCTGCGTTCGCACAAACCTCAACAGCACCTCTCACCTGTTCAAGCAGACATCTCATCTTTCCCTTTATTGAACTGCCTGGAATGTATGGCTGATCCTTGCGAGTGGCAATCTTAATGACAGGATTGTCAATACCACCGATTTCTACATTATCTTTGTTACCACCGATATGTAAACCCGTAAGCAGTTCTATCGTGGTGTTTATCTTTATCTTTTTTGTAAGCTGTTTCATAGTGAGTTTGTTATTTAGTTCTTTCCTTTTTCTGCTATTTTATGATAAGCGACAATGGCTTCGAATATCTTGACGAAGTTATTGAAGTCTTTTTTTGTGTTAACTTTGTCTATAGCATCGGATATTACTTTGTAGAAATCATCGATTTTCGTATTTTTATCATCCCTACCCACTGCATAGGCGAGCTTGGGTTTGAGAAGGATGAAATCCGTTTCCCTGAATCCCACCATCTGCTGACGTTTCACCTCTCCGAAGAACTTTCGTAACTGACTTGTGGTGAGTTTTGCCTTCGCTTTGCTGTAATAGTCAGCCTTTAGTTCATCAGTACCTAAATACTCGCCGAATGCCTTCGCTATCTCAACCGAACGCGAGGTTACGTTCTCCTTGATTTCAGACTCTGGTATTAAGAACTTCTTCCACTCTTCTGAATCCTTTTTCGACTCCCGAGGTTGAGTGTATCCCTTTGATGGATAATTGTTGTATGCCATATTGTTGTTGTTTTTTATATTTCCTTTTTCCTTGTTGTCAGTTCAGCCCATCGTGCCGCGATAGACATAAGTCTAAACCTTTCTTTGTCTCCGTTGAGTTCCTTGTCACGAAGATGCTGGCAGAAATCCTTAACTTTTGGATTATCCTTACATCGTTCCATATATCTGGTCAGATAATATGCCGTATGCCAAACGAAACTAAAGTCTTCAGGTTTTCCTTCCTTTTTCCTTCGTTCGTTCTTCTTTACTATCTCTGCATAGGTCATTATCTTGTGCAAGATGCTACGAGACATATCAGATTCATTTATCAGAGAGACCATCTTCTCCTTATAGTTCTTGACATAGTCAAACTCTTCCTTCCACGACAAAGGTTCTCCCAACAGGCAGAAAGCATTTTTCTCTGCATTACGATAACTCTTTGCTTTCTCTTCTGCCTCTCCTGCCATTTCTGCAGCCTTGGCAATAGGGAACTTCTGATGTACGATAGCAATACCACCGGAAATAGTCACCTCCTTGTTGTTGACATAATCTGCGAATCTGCGTCTTACATCGTCTGCAAATCCGATGAGTTTATCCCATGCTCCAACAGCAAACAGGTCATCACCTCCAGCATAGATTATTCCTACATAGTCAGCATATCCCCTACGGATTACATCCAACTCATCACGGAAGAACTCGTCAAGCTTCTTTGAGAATGCTTTATACTCACCTAAAGAAGAGAAACCATTGACAAATATCTTTCCCAATCCGTCAACATCCATACGGAGGATTCCCAGATATGAATCACCTGCATATTCTTCAAAAGTACGCAGATGTTCTACTTTTCGTATCTCTTGTCCAAGAACGATCTGCTCTCTTACAGATGGTAGTACGTAGATTCCTTTTTCTCCTTCATCAAATTTGAACGAGACGCAATCATCTGATTCTATACCTGTCACCGCACACACCTTGGGATTCTTGCCTATGTGTGTCACTTCAAAGAAATCTGCGTAAGAGTCCTTTATCTGATCTATGTGTTTCTGATTCTTCTGCCTATTGAATTGCTCTGTAGTCAGTTTCCACAGAAGCCCAATGGACTGATGCTCCATACCATTGGCATTGATGCTTTTATCTGCATTGAAGGAGAACGGCACCATACTGATGTTTATGGACAACTGTCCTTGGTGTTCTCTCCACAATTCTTGTTTCACTCTCTTTGCGTATGTTTCTATGGCGTGGACTATCTCTTGCGAGTTCTCCACAATCAAATAAAACTTACCGCCGGAGTCATAAACTTTGTCTGCATAGTGTCCTTTCACTTCCTGAAGATTAATGATGCCATCACATACATTCTCCATATATGTCTGGAGAAAGTATGAGCGACCTTTCAGGCTAATAGAGGCTTTCTTTGAGGTGATGTTGTATAGAAATTTCTGTATTCCCGATAAATCACCGCCTACAAAAAGTCTGTCATATATGTTCTGGCTTGTATTGTTCATAGTCTTTTGCGCTATTAGGATATTCGGTTGTTCTTTCCTTTATCTGTCTTATGATGCCCTGTCCGATGCTCGCATTCTTGCCAATGCCTATATTGTTCGGTATTGAAAGATTGCATTTGAACTCTGCATCAAAAGACATTATCTTCACTCCCTTGTTTTTTATCAATCGTGGTTCTGAAAGTGTCAGTATGCTAACCTTCAGTTCTTTGTCTAAATAGATGCCAAGACCTTTGCACATTGACAAAAGATTGCCTTTCAGAATATTCTCAAGAATCATCAACCTACCTGTCAGAGATTCTGTTTCAAGGTATCTTTTATAATTTTCAGAGTTTAGGGGAAGCCAGCGCGACAAATGATATTTGAATTCTCCTTCCCACACTTGCATCAATATGTTGCTTGGCAATACGTGCTCCATATTTAGTTTCATTTCACGCTCACCGATTCTTAACGTCATATCACTTTCGGTCAAGAACTGACCTATCACGTCAGCACCGGCATCCACGCATACTATTGCAGCTTTGCCTTTCAATCTCTTATATTGTATTAAAGGATAGGAATAGCGATAGGTGGTCTCCCCTGTATGGTTGTGAAACAGCAGATTTGCTTTTTCGTCCATACTGGCAAGTACAGCCCCACGAAACAATTTTGTCTCGTATGGCTTTATGTCACCATCAAAACATAGAGTCAACACCTTTACGTGTTTTCCATTTTCCATCAGCCTCGTAGATTTAAGTTTTTGCGTTTAATCGTTATTATTGCAAAATTAAAGAAATTCTCCCTATAATCCAAATGCATCGTATTTCTACAGTCGTTTTTTAACTATAATTAATCCTTGTTGTAATGGAAAGATAAAATGTTTTCTGTAGTAACATTTGCAGTTTCTCAATCCTTGTTATAATGGAATGACCAACAGTTCATATTTAAAACCTCACGATGAATAGGTGTCTCAATCCTTGTTATAATGGAATGACCAACAATTTTCAAGGGCACCACAAAGTTGTCACTTTGGTCTCAATCCTTGTTATAATGGAATGACCAACAATTTTATAAATGACGCAATACGTTTCAGTTCCGGTCTCAATCCTTGTTATAATGGAATGACCAACAGTGGATGATTGGATTATTAACCAAGAACACCATGTCTCAATCCTTGTTATAATGGAATGACCAACAATAAGAAGAAGCTAAAGAATATTTTGAAGACAGGTCTCAATCCTTGTTATAATGGAATGACCAACAATTGAAGGAAGTAATTTTTGACGTTCGCGTGTGGTCTCAATCCTTGTTATAATGGAATGACCAACAATAGTACACACTTATCAATGTTGAGTTAAGAAGGTCTCAATCCTTGTTATAATGGAATGACCAACAGTCTATTGGTGATATGTATTTTGGTTAATTAGGTCTCAATCCTTGTTATAATGGAATGACCAACAGTCGTTTACTACTGCCGAATTTATTCGCCACGGGTCTCAATCCTTGTTATAATGGAATGACCAACAGTAGAATATTAACTTAAACTTTATCATTATGAGGTCTCAATCCTTGTTATAATGGAATGACCAACAGTGTTTATAGCGTTTCAAAGGAGGAAAAGCAGGTCTCAATCCTTGTTATAATGGAATGACCAACAGTATGACCAAGAATGAGTTTGAAACGATGTGGGTCTCAATCCTTGTTATAATGGAATGACCAACAGTGAGTGTACACTGACAACACAAGTATCATGGTCTCAATCCTTGTTATAATGGAATGACCAACAGTAAATCTTTCAAAAGACCCTCACTTTCTCCAGTCTCAATCCTTGTTATAATGGAATGACCAACAGTTTGACAAGTGAAATGTGGGAGGAACTGCGTAGTCTCAATCCTTGTTATAATGGAATGACCAACAGTTCGAATACGCATTAAATCACTAATCAAGCAAGTCTCAATCCTTGTTATAATGGAATGACCAACAGTAAGTTCGAGTAGTTCCTCTGTTGTCTTGCAGTCTCAATCCTTGTTATAATGGAATGACCAACAGTGTATTTTTTGTATTAACTTGTTATATAGTGAGTTGCAGGATATCTTTCGATCAAAAAAATAGAGACTAACATTCTTTTTTATACTTTCAGAATGCAAATTTATAACTTTTTTTCATCCTGCCAAAATAATTTTGTACTAATCCTCCACAAAACAGTATGAAAGACCATAATACAAAACAACCTATAAATCCGTCAACAGGAAAACAAATAGAAGTGGAGGGGCTTTTTTCTTGTTGTTACACTTTTTCGGGCGAGTTTTATACGCAACATCACACTTTTCCGGGCGACTTTCGTGTGCAAAGTTACATTTTTCTCTGTTTTTGCAAAATAATCGAAGGAAATATTTACAAAAATCCCCCCAAAAAGTTTTGAGTGACTTTTTTTGGGGGGGGCTTATTAGAAATTGGTATTAAAGATGTATTTTATATCTTGTGCAAAGTTTAGGTTGGCTCCTGAATCATCTCTGCCAGCAGAGGTGATGCCAATGACTTCGCCATACATGTTTATGAGAGCACCTCCACTACTACCGTGGTCGATAGGAACATTTATTTGGATTTTGTATTTGTCATCAGAGCGAATCTGCGAGATTGTACCTTCAGAGAATGTATTCTCCAGTCCTTTTGGACTACCTATTGCTACAACATCTTCGGCAACCTCGTATTTTCTCTTGGTCACTGGGATATAATTGAAACCATTGCCATCAACACGGAAGAGAATGTAATCGTATTTCTCTGAATATGCAAGAACTTCCTTAACTTTGTACGTCTTACCATCTACGGTCTTTATTATTTCCAATCCTTTGTAAGTGCCTTGGAAATTGTGATAGTTACTTACGGCAATACCTGTAGGACTTACGAAGAAACCAGAACCCTGATATTCACCTTTGTTATCTTCGGTAAATATCATAAAGACAGCACTATTGTATTTCTTGTAAATGTCCTTTTTCTTCATTTCCTTGTCTGTAGGCCGTGGTTGAGCAATCTTTATCTGCGAGATAATGGCAGAGGTAGCGAGTTGTTCGCGAGGTACAGAAGGAGTATCCTTTACAACTATTGGCTGAGGTGTATGGGGATAAGACGGTTGAGAAGACAAATCTATTAATGTAGCTGAGTAATTTTTGAAATTATTTGGATATTTCCAGACACTTCCAGATATCCAATCGACCATCATTCCAGGATAAAAGCAATTGAACCAATTAAGCCACCATTCCCCACGCATTACGGTACTAACCTCTCTTTCTGCTGTTGCATATCCTTCTTTTACGAATGTCAGCGTACGTTTTGCCGCCTTTGTCGTAAACGTGCATGGAGTGGTTCCTACATATTTGCTACCCGCATAGACTTTTGCACCTTGAGGAGATGAATCTAGTTGTATAGTCTGCTCTTTTGCAAACATAGTTGCACAACTTGTGAGTGTATAAATAGCAACAGACAATAAAGAGATGTAACAAAAGGAAGTAATTGTATTTTTCTTTCTTAACATATTGCAAATAGTTTAAAATCCGTCATATATACTGTTTTTGTCTTGATCCAGAAGACGGGCCTTTATCAGCTCGTAGGCCTGTGTGATGCGGGGACTGAATTTCTCTTTCTTTTTGTATTCATAGTCGAAGCTTTTGGGAAGTAGTTCCACTCTAACTTTTGCTACACCTATGTTAAGTCTTTGCAAATCTTCCTCGCTTATTGGATAAATACCCATAATTTCTCTGGAATTATTCACATATGTTTTGCCTTCTGTGATCATTTTATTGTCTTGTATAGTTGTAACAGTAACGTTTGTGAACTGATATCTTGTCTCTGCGCTTGTAAGGCTGGTGAGATCGATAATAGAATCATCCTTCAGTCGAATGAGACATTTTCCATTTGTTGGAATGACCCTTTCTTTGGTGAAAAGCCCGGAGTATTCCATGTTAACACAGAGCATATATACCACTCTTGTGTCATCAATACACGCAAGGAGTTTTGCATCAACTCCTTGGGACAAGTTGTTCATTTTTATATCTGTAAGTCCTCGTGTCCACATTCGGAAGAAATCTGTGGCAATAGTTCTTACACCATCTTCAACCTTGTCATAGACAATTCTTTGCGCATTTGCACACATAGAGCAAATCGCTAACATAATAATAAATGTGATTCTTTTCATAATGTATTAACTAAAAAATTGAGTTGCAAATTTACAACAAATAATCATAAACTATCATAATGTACAGACTGTACTTTACGAACTACATGGAATACTTTATGTATCAATCGTCAAGGTATGCTTCCATCTTGCCATTGGAGGTGTGGAAGTCTGGAATGGGAGTGAGGGACTGACTGGAGAGCGAGTCCTTGAGGATGGTGATGGATTCCTTGGAAACGGAGAGAGTGGCGGTTTCCTTGGTGGAGTCGTCGGCAAGGGTTATGGTGCGTCTCATTGTGTTGACCTGGGAGAGATAGGATAGATTGATGATATGCCTTCTGCCGACACGAAGGAAAGAAACGTTGTCGAGATTGAGGACGAGATGCTCTATGTTCTGCATGCTTGCAAGGACCTCAACGGAACGTCCGCTGCGGAAGCAGAGGCGGACATAGTTGCCATCAGATTCTACATACATCACTTCATCCATGCAGATGCGTGTGAGCTCATCTCGGGTGCTTAAGATTACTGTGTTTTTTTTCTTCGCCATAATTAGTTTATTTGTTTAGTGCAACAAAGGTAATAAGTTTTTCTCATAATCGAAGCAACAAATCATGCTTGCTGTACGAACTATAGGGGATATTGTATGAAGGTTACATTTCCTTATGTTTATCTTGCATGCACATTTCAAGAAAACTCCTTGACTTATTTTTTATCATTAATTATTATTTAGGTTAATACTTGCTACCAAATGATGCCCGGCAGCGTTGACACTATAATATACCAAAAACGCAGAAAAAGTAACTTTTCTGCGCTCTGAGACTATTGTAGGAGCGATTCTCAGTCTTTATTCTTTGCCGAAGCCTCAGCGATTTGCTTGAAGAAATTATTGTGAACAACAAAGCATTCTCGGAGGATATGGCGAAGATAAGCGGTGAAGTTACCTTCCTCGAAGCAGAGCATGGAGTAGGTAGTATGGAGATTAATCATATTGTTTTCGTCAGATTGGCTGTAGCAGACATTGAGCGACGACAACCAGTTGAGATTGTTAACGATGTGCTTCACATTGCTCAGTTGCTCGAGATCATTTTCCTCAAACGAATACCAGAATACGTCATATAAGGTAACAAATCTGCATGTTGACTCGATATTGATACTGAAGTTTTCTGCCTGATACTCAAAATTGATAGTGTACTTACCTTCACCCAAATCTTCCACCTGAGGTTCGCATTGCAGTTGACGAAGCGAGTCAAGAACGATGTCCTTGCATGATTTCATCTGCGAAAGGACTTGACCGACCTCACTTGCTTCATTCGCCACATCCCCCGTGGTTGGTTCGGAAACTTCTTTCATCTTCTTGCTTCGGTAATTCTGCCACAAGTGCCATGCCAGTACGGCAAGTATTCCGCCTATTATTCCACTAATCATGCCTCACCTCCTTTCTTACCGCTGGACGTTTCGTTGCCGTCCGTCTCTTCTGCCTGCAATTCATCGTCTTGTTTACCAAACTGATTGAGAATGTAATCATGTGTCTGTATCATATCATCAAGCTGAGAAGTAAGGTAACTGAAACTATCAGGGATTTCCTGATATAGCGGACATGTGAGTAACGTGGTCAGATACATCTTATCATCATCTGCAAAATGATATACCACTTTACATCTTGCGATACCGTTAAGTTCATTGACCAGCGACTGAATCCTTGTCACCTCTTCGATGTCCCATCGGCTTACCTCGTGCCAGCAATAGTCGGCAATTCGGATGGTTACATGCTCATCATCTGCCTCCACGATGAAATTCTCGCTTTTTCCATCACCATACCCATAACTGAACCCCATTCGTCCATTTTCAAGTTCTTCAAGATGTGCTTCTGCATCGGAAAAGATCTTTTTCAGCAAACTGCGAGCACCGAGTCTTTTCGTGTTCTTTGTCGTGTTATTCATTTTTTCATAATTTTAATTAGTAGACTTATATTTTTCTGCATTACATAATATGTATACCAAAATACGAGAAAAAGTAACTTATTTATCTTCGCTCACCATTCTCTTATATTTATCTATAAGTCTCTTATACTTTTTCTTGTTACGGAGTTTATCCATATCATCATCCATATCAAGATGGACAAATTCGTTATATCCCATTTTAAAGGCTTCCTCTAGATATTCCAATGCCTTCTTGTAGTCACCGCAACGCGATGCCAAACAAGTGGCATCATATCGTAGTCCAGAACAGTCAGGGAACATAGATAGACAACTGTCGAGGAACTCCATTCCCTTTTCCTTTTCTCCCAGAGCCACGTACGCATAGGCACGCAAAGGTTGCGTAGACGGAACGGTATCCAACTCCAAGATCTGCAGGAAGTCGGCATTGGAGAGGTCTGTCTTTCCCTGTTTCTTGTATTGGTCGGCACGTCCAAGATATGCATAGGTATAGGAAGGATTAAGACTTATTGCCTTGGTATAGTCAGCAATAGCCTCTTCCACCATTCCTGCATTATCCTTGTAGAATCCCCTGCGATAGTATCCGCCAAAGAAATCGGGAGAATAGTAAATAAACCTTCTCACCTCGATGATTGCGGAATCTATATCTCCTCTATAATAATAGTCGTCAGCTCTTTCAATTATGTTGTTGAGATATTCTATGAATTTCTGATAATCGAGTGTCTCTATTCCTTGACGTCTCCGTTGATTCTTTTTTTCTTCATTGTCAGTAAAAGACGTGGTCGTGAATGCTATGGAAAGCACTAATACATAAAAAAAATACTTCATAATATAATAAACAGTTAATTAAAATAATTGATGCAACAAAAGTAATAAGTTTTTCGCATAATCGAAGTAACAAATCATGCTTGTTGTATGAACTATAGGGGATATTGTATGAAGGTTACATTTCCTTATGTTTATCTTGCATGCACATTTCAAGAAAACTCCTTGACTTAATTTTTATCATTTATTATTATTTAGGTTAATACTTGCTACCAAATGATGCCGGCAGCATTGACACTATAATATACCAAAAGCGCAGAAAAAGTAACTTTTCTTGCATAATTCAATGATTTGTATTACTTTTGCAGCAAGTAAAGTAATGATAAAATAGAATTTACATTATCACCAAAATGAAGAAGATTCTCAATATAACTATTATGCTTTCTCTGGGCATCAACATGAATGCGCAGCCGGTTTCTCATTTTATTACAACAGAGAACGCAGAGTGGAAGACAAGCAAAACGTCCATGTCAAAGAAGCCCGTCGGTAAGGTTGTCGTTGCAGTCAGCAAGGAGCAGAAGGGGGTTCCTTTCCGCGCATGGGGAACGACTTTCAACGAACTTGACCTTGATGCCTATAAACTTATCACAAAAGAAGAACAGGACAAACTAATGTTCAACCTCTATTCTCCTGATGGAGACCTACATTTCACTCACGGCCGTGTGTCTATGAATGCCAACGACTATGCCCGTGAATGGTATAGCTGTAGTGATGTTCCTGGGGATTTTCAGTTGCGTTACTTCAACATCGACCATGACAAGGAGAACATCATAAAGCTTGCCAAGGCAGCACAGCACTATTATCCTCAACTCCAACTCTTTATGAGTCCGTGGAGTCCTCCTGCATGGATGAAGATAAACAATGACTACTGTGTTCTGTCAAGCAAGTACAACAAGCAGGATCCGAAGAAGGATTACTTCCTCTATGCAGACAACAAGGAGAATCAGAAAGCCGTTGACCCAGACGAGATGAAGCTTCTTGGAGATAGGGATGGCGTATTCCCTCGTCGTCTTGCCACGCAGGATTATTTCATTCAGGACGCTCGCTATCTTCAATGTTACACAGAGATGTTCTGCAAGTTCATCGACCTTTATAAAGAGGAGGGTTTGCCAATAACAAAGGTAATGTATCAGAACGAGGCTTATTCCTATACGCCTTACCCTGGTTGTGCTTGGACGGCAGAAGGAACAATACGTTTCAACAATGAGTATCTTGCTCCTGCATTGAAGAAGAAACACCCTGATGTAGAGCTGTGGCTTGGCACTATCAACACAAATCGTCTTGACTATGTGGAGAAAACCCTCGATGACAAGACTCTACAAAGTAACATCAAGGGTATCGGTACGCAATGGGAATGCCGCAACAATCTCCCTCAGCTTCGCGAGCGCTACCCTAACCTGCGCCTGATGATGTCGGAGAGTGAATGTGGCAATGGCGACATGGATTGGAAAGCTGGCGAGCACACGTTCTTCCTTATATCAGACAATCTCGGCAATGGCGTGGAGGAATACTACAACTGGAACTTCATTCTCACCGACAACGGACAATCCACATGGGGATGGACTCAGAATGCCTTGGTTCAGGTGGATAGTAAGACGCACAAGGTCAGATATACTCCTGAATACTATGCCTACAAGCATTTCAGCCATTTTGTGAGCAATGGTACAGAGATGCTGGGATATGCAGGAAGAGAATACAGCAAGACTCCGGTGAACGTATTCCGTAACGGCAAAACATACATCGTTACGGCAGGAAATTTCACAGACAAGGCAACAACGCTCAGCGTGAAAATCGACAACAAATACCTTAACATCAATCTTGCCCCTCATTCATTCAATACTTATAAGACAAAGTGATGACTACTGTCATCAATCTATTTGTAGCTGAGGAATAAACTGAATAACTGTATGAACCGGCAAACCCGATTCATACAGTTAATTTTATAACAACGCTATCAATCCACTGATTGCCATATAGACATAAATAACTTTTCTAAGTATCTTCATGGATAATCTATTGAAAACAAGGGTTCCGATGTATGTACCGATGAGCACAGCTACTATGCCGAAACACCAGTTGGTGAGTACCGTCGAGGTAAGGAAGCCACATCGTGCCCTATAACATGTCATGAAAAGATTGCCTATAAGGAAATACGTCTGAAGGATAGCCATGTATTCTTCCTTTGACTTCAAGGTTGCAATATAATACAACACAACAGGAGGTCCTTGCATACCAAACAAGCCACCAAGCATTCCTGACAATGTACCCATGCTGATCTGCATCGGCATATTTGAAGGCACACGTACCCTATCATTGAAACAAAGGAACCAGACGCTGGCGAAGATGAGAATTCCCCCGAGTATTTTCTTCATCAATCCATCACCTGCCATGGCAACAAACTGCACTGCAAAGAATGAGACAATGCAGAACGTGATGAGCATAGGGAGGAGTTTCTTCCAACGGATAAAGTGCCTCATACGTATGCTGATGATGGTTGACGTGACGCACGCAAGCAATCCTGACAGCGTTGTCGCTTCTCCATAGGATGGCAACAGGTAAGGCAGCACCGTCATTATGAAGATGCCAAAACCAAAACCCGAAACTCGCTGAACAAAGGCAGCTCCGAGACTCATCAAGAATAGGATTATAGTGTCTTGTAAAAACATTGTTTTCTACTTTCTTTTCACACCCCTCACAGCTTCTGCTTCAAGAGGGTTCTCTGGCCAATAATGTTTTGGATAGCGTCGTTTCAGTTCCTTGCGTACCTCAAAGTATGTTCCGTTCCAGAATGAGCGGAGGTCTTGTGTCAGCTGCACCGGTTTGAATCCAGGCGACAGCAGTTCCATCAACAATGGTTGCTTTCCATCATTCACTCTTGGTGTATCCTCCATGCCAAAACATTCCTGCAGTCGGACACTGAGCACGGGGGCATCAGCACCCAAGCGATAGTCAATACGTATGCGACTACCTGTTGGCACTTGTATATGGGATGGCGCATAGCGGTCAAGCAAGGCTCCACCCCATTCCTCACCAAAAGAGAGGGAATTTAGCATACCCATAAGCACCTCACAGAGGTTTATCTTCTTCAGTTCCGATGCCGATGTTGCTATCCTGCCATTCGTCTCAACATACATTGGCAACCATTCCGTAGCTGTCAACATGAGATGTTCGGTAGAGAAATCAGGCATGTTCAGTTCGGGATGCCATTCTGCAACCTTCGCTACACGTCTCTGTAGGCGCTGAACATCCTCGTTCCAGTCAAACATACTCAAACCATCTTTCTTTACAGCCTCACAGATGATGCTTATTATGTCTTCTTTTGGAGCATCATGGATAGGTTTGGTACTAATAAGCAATTTACCGATTCTCCTCTCATGCTGCATAAGCACCTTCAGTTCCTTGCTGTCCCACGATACGTTGTCACGCTCGGTCACAAGCTCTGCAATATCCTCTATATCCAACGGAGCAGCAAGGAATATCCTACCCTTTTGAACAGAAAGATTGGCAGAAGCTATCGCAATCCATTGTTGGGCGGAAATAGAGTCAGACATATCAACATGCACATTATCACCACTTGCAAGCCTGAACATTCCACTATTATCCCATGCCCTGGCTATACGTTCCGGATAAGCGTATGCAACAAGAGCACCTATTTCTGTTGGGGCAATATCCGTATTATTAATGTTTACATGTACCATACGATGATACTCTTCGGCAATCTTTGCTATACGACTCCAACGACCTTTGTTATTCTGACTACGTGCTCTTCTAAGTGCAGATATACGGAGTGATATATCCGTATCAGAGCTATCAACAAATGGATCTTTCTCTTCAAGCAATGCTGCAATGTCACATGCCAACGACTTCTGTTTATTGTTCTTTGCATGAAGAATCATTCTTGCTACACGTGGATGACAAGGCAAGGTCACCATCTGCTTTCCTGTCTCTGATATAGTGCCTTTAGCATCTATCGCTCCAAGACTCTGCAACAATGCCTTCGCACGATAGACTGCATCACGCTCGGGCGCAGTCATCCATGGCAATGATTCTACATTGCTTTCTCCGAATGTCGCAATATCAAGTACCATAGGTGCGAGGTCTGCTTCAAGTATCTCAGGCTTGCGCTGCTCTTCCATACGACTCTCAGATACCTTTGTCCATAGTCGGTAGCATACACCTTCTGTCAATCGTCCGGCACGTCCCATGCGTTGTATTGCCATATCTTTCGAAATGCGAACAGTTTCAAGATGGCTAAGTCCTGTACGACCATCAAATACGAGTTTGCGATGAAGTCCAGAATCAACGACTATCCTTATCCCTTCTATCGTCAATGATGTCTCGGCAATAGGCGTGGCAAGTACTACTTTTCGTTCTCCCTCCTTCGCAGGTGCGATTGCCCTACGCTGTTGTTCAGGTGGCAAGTTGCCGTAAAGAGGATATACGCAGGTATCCCCAAGGGTTCCGTCAAGCATCTCAGCGCACTTCTGAATCTCGCCTTGGCCTGGCAGGAAAGCAAGTATGCTACCTTCATTCTCACCATGTGCCTTACGAATCATCGACGCCACAGCAGATGATACATCATAAATATCTATATCATCATTCGCATAATGAACTTCAACAGGAAACATCTTGCCTTCACTCTCTTTCAATGGTAGGTGTAAAGTCTTGCATATAAGGTCTGCATCGATGGTTGCCGACATTACCACAATTTTCAGGTCTGGACGAAGTATGTCCTTGGCAAAACGTGTCAAGGCAAGTGAAAGGTCGGAGTTGATGCTTCGTTCATGGTATTCATCGAATATTACCACATCCACGCCTTCCAGCGTTGCGTCATTTGTCAGCATACGTGTAAGGATTCCTTCTGTCAGCACCTCTATGTGAGTGTCCTTAGACACTTTCCTCTCAAATCTCACGCGATAGCCAACGGTTTTACCTACCTCCTCGCCGAGCATGTATGCCATTCGCTCTGCTATCTGACGTGCAGCCAAACGACGTGGTTCCAACATAAGTATCTTTCCTTCACCTTGCAAACCTTCAAGGATAGTCAAGGGAAGAAGCGTTGACTTACCTGCACCTGGAGACGCTGTGATAACAGCTCCACCATCTTTCCGCAGAGCGTCATCCACCGCATCCGCTATCTGCGAAGCTGGAAGGTTATTATATTTATGAGCAACATTCGACATTTTTATGCAAAGGTAATAAATTTTACGGAATGACTTAATACGTTTATTCAAATTATTCTTCAAATTTCAGCATTATTAAACAATAAACTACAAAAAGCGTCATTATATTATAGTACTAACCACATAATTATTATTGCTATCCGATAAAAAAATGAAGAAAGAAAATAATGAACCACAGCTGACCGAGTACGAAAAGTATTGTCGTATGATGGCACAGAAACAAGAGGATGAAATGGACGAAACCATCATGGAAGATGAGCTACTCCGAGATTGCTCGCCTGAACTCATGTCTGAAATATCACACGGTGTGAAGAAGGAATATCAGCCAGAAGGTGTATTCGTTCGCGGTCACTAAAAACAAACAAGGACTTATTCTCTATAACAGATATGATATTCCCTGAGATATATTCTGCCACAGGCATGATGGAACTTATCAACAAGATTGGTTTCCTACCACTTCTTGACAGCGGCATTGATGGATTTTCCGCTGAGGATGTTGTTGCTGATGACTGTGGTTATGTGACTTTCCCTGATGGTGGATGGGATTGGCCAATGTGGAAATGGAAAGGACAGATCGTTACAGAATTGCCATGTATGTATGGAAAGTTCTTCAACAAAAAAGCCGGTTATATCTCAAAGGAATGGTGGGCAGACTTCTGCAACTATAGGAGAAGCAAATATCCTCATCCTAATGATGATAGCATTGAAGGTGCTATTCTTGATACATTACAAACAACAGGTAGTCTCATCACTCGTGAACTACGTGCTGCATGTGGATTCAATGGTAAAGGTATGCGAAGTAAGTTTGATGCTTATCTTACACGACTTCAGATGGCTACATACATCGTGACAGAGGACTTCGTATATCCAGTTGATAAGCATAACAATGAATACGGTTGGGGATGGTCATTGCTCAATACACCCGAAGAACTTTACGGCAGAGAGGCTTGCACATGTGACAGAACACCAGAGGAATCATTTCAGAGAATTTATGACCATCTGACAAGTATTCTGCCCGATGCAACGAATAAACAGATACTCAAACTTATCGGATAAACTATAGAATAAAGATAACAATAAAAGCCTTAGTGATTAACGGAACTCATGATTACCCATGAGCAAGCCTGCATAAACATACATGTCTCGATAGGCAGCAACCTTTTTCTCCAAGGATAATGGATATGCTCTTGAAGATGAAGGCAAGCGATAGAGAACAAGGTCGGGATGAGATGATATATCATGTGGAACAGCAACGTACTTCCCTACTCTCGGCATCTCATTGATGGACAAGGTCTCGCATATTGTCTTTGTGGCCTTCTCGCCTGTGGTGACAATGACCTTACATTGAGGAATCTGTCGTAGTAACGCGATAACATCAGTAGGTTCAACAACCTCAAGGAACTTGTCGGAGGCATTGTCTTTCAAACGTTTAACCGCTGTGGCGGTATCGAAGAACCCTATGCCTTTTTCTTCTAGAAAGCGTATGACAGAGGGAAGGAAGAAGGTCTTGTTTGCCGTATCTACGAAATAGTCTTTGTCGCCATAGAAAAGCTGTCCCTCAATTCTCCAATGATCATTAATAAAATTAGGATAAAAGAAATCAAAGCCTTTTGCCCACCTCTTCCTCTGAGGAGGGAAACTACCCAGGAATAGCACCTTACATCCTTCGGGAAGGAACGGATGTAAAGGGTGGTACTCCACATCTGCCGAAGAACGTTCAATATTCCGGATGTTAAGATATGATGTTGATTTTATCATATGATATCTTTCAATTTACTTAAAAATAAATCAATGTACAAGTTTGACGAAAGACTTGTATAATAGTTTAAGTCTGTCTTTTTAACAAATCTTTGTTAATTTTTCAAGAAATCTATATTGAACATTGCAATACTTGTTTTATTTTATTACTTTTGTAGTAGATTTTTAGATATCAGAGGAAATGATAAAAGAATAAAAAAACATAATAACTAAATCAAATACACTTATAATGATAATAAAATGATGAAAAAACTATTTCTTATAATTTTCTCTTTGGCAGCATCAATCATTGTTTCTGCCAAAGACTTGTCAAAGATTCATGTAGAAGGAAAGGATTTTGTAGATGAGAATGGCAAGACTATAATCTTTAAAGGTCTCTGTTTCTCCGACCCCGTTAAGCTTATCTCTGAAAACAAATGGGGCGAAGAGCATTTCGCTGAGGCAGCTTCATGGAATGCCAATATCGTTCGCTTCCCTATCCATCCTCAGAACATCAACAGATATGGATGGGAAAAGACTTTTGATGCTATTGACCAGGGAATAGCATGGGCAAAGCAACTAGGTATGTACGTCATCATAGATTGGCATAGTATCGGCAATCTGAAGGACGAGAAATACACCGGCGCCATGTACAACACGACGAAGGAAGAGACATTCCGATTCTGGCGCAAAGTAGCTCAGCGATACAAGGATGAACCTACCATTGCCCTATACGAACTATTCAACGAACCAACGTTAGGACAAGATGGTCTCGGTAGCTGCACATGGGACGAATGGCGAATCATCAACGAGCAAATTATAGATACGACACGCACCTATGATACTGATAAGGTATGCCTTTGTACGGGATTCGATTGGGCGTATGACCTTACGGAAGTCAAGGCAAATCCTATTCGCCGTCAGAACATCGCTTACGTTTCCCACCCCTACCCTATGAAGCGCGAACAGCCATGGGAGGAGAAATGGGAGAAGGATTTCGGCTATGTGGCTGACACCTATCCCGTCATTTGCACCGAGATGGGATATTGCCTTGAAACAGAACGCGGCGCTCACGTTCCCGTGAAGTCAACGGACGTGTATGCTGACCATATAACGAAATACTTTGAGCAGAAGGGTATCTCCTTCACAATATGGTGTTTCGACCCACATTGGGCTCCTACGCTTATCACCGATTGGAACTATTCACTATCCACACAAGGCAGATATTTCAAGAAGTATCTACAGAGTCAGAAGCAGAGATAAAGTCTTCATCTCCCGCATGCTCTTAATTGAATATATTTTTCATAAGAAGGAAATAAATAGACTATCATGAACATCAAACATACTACATTCAAAGGGTTCTTCATGCTGTTTACTTCGTTGTACGCATATTGCGCCCAAGCACAGACGTTGGCAGATAGCACAAAACTTGCCTCCGGCAATCACAATCCAATCCTCGACTTCCTCTTTACCGCCGACCCTACAGCCGTAGAACATGAAGGACGTCTCTATGTCTATGGCACCAACGACCATGAGCAGTTTGACAGCGTGGGAGTAAACGGAAAGAACTCTTATGAGAAGATAAAGTCACTTGCCATGATGTCAACCGATGATATGGTAAACTGGACATACCACGGCCTTATACCTACAGGAGAACTTGCGCCATGGATAATCAATTCTTGGGCGCCATCAGTTGATAAGCGCGTAGAAAAAGATGGCAAGACGCACTTCTATCTTTACTTCTCAAATAGCGGCTATGGTGTAGGAGTATTAACGGCCACTTCACCCGTCGGTCCCTGGACAAGCCCTTTGCAGAAGAGTCTTGTGGATGCAAAGACACCAGGACTTGGAGATTGCAAAGTTCCTTTTGATCCTGGCGTAGTTGTTGTTAACGACACCCTTGCTTATATCGCATTCGGCGCAGGTGGTCATTCACGCATAGCTCGTCTTGGTCAGGATATGATTTCCATAGGCTCAGACATAATGACCTTGCCCACCGCATTCCTCTTCGAAGCAAACGAGCTGAACTACATCGATAGCACCTTTGTTTATACCTATAATATGGATTGGAGCAAGCATCAGCCATGGAACTTTCATGGTGAGGCACCAAGTATTTGTTGCATGACATATATGACAAGCAAGACGCCTCTTGTTACTGACTCTTGGCGCTATGAGCACGACTATTGCGACAATCCAGGACTTTACGGCATGGATTATGGCAACAACCACACCCATCTGCATAAGTATCAGGGACGATGGTATCTCTTCAATCACACTCAGGACATCATGCGTCATCACGGCACTACGGGTGGATTCCGATGCATGACCGTTGATGAGATTGAAGTGGAGGAACAACCATTGAACATAAAGAAGGCTACTATGACACGCAAGGGCGTAAGTCAGATAAAGCCACTCAATCCATATCAGCGCGTTGAAGCAGAAACCGTAAGCGCAACAAACAATGCCCATTTCCTGCCATCTGACAAACCCGGCAACATGGTAGCAATGGTTGGCAGTCAGCAGGTTACACTCATCAGTCCCGATATCGCCATATTGAAGGTCAGCCGCGTGGATTTTGCCAAGAGGTGCCATTGCATAAATATGATGCTCAAGGGAAAAGGCACCGTTGAAGTGCGACAAGATTCCGTCAATGGAAAACTTCTCGGCAAAACGAAATGCGTTTCTAATAAATGGCAAAAATCACGATGCAGCCTAAACGTGCAAGGTGAGCACGATATTGTCTTCGTCATGAAAGGCAAAGACCTGCAGTTTGACTACTGGAGTTGTGAATAAAAACGAAATATATTTTACGAAATAATTTGCGGAAATCTATATATTGCTACAATCACATAGGGAAGAACAATGTGGAAATCGTTACCGCGATGACAAGGTTTACGAGTTTAAGTATTAAGCCAAGGCGAGCAAAGTCGCTAAACTTATAGCCTCCGGTAGCATACACCAACGTGTTTGGAGGTGTGGCAATAGGTGTGGCATAGTTGTTTGATACCGCCATCATAAGGGCTATCATGAAAGGCATAGGGCTGACGCCAAGATTCTGCGCTGCATGAATCACTATTGGACAGAACATAGCCGCGCAAGCTGTATCACTGATAAACTCGGTCGTTACGGCTGCCGTTGCACATATCATCACAAGAACCAAAATAGGATCCGTGCCACAGCAATTGAATATCCATTGTAATATCTTTTCGTCAATACCGGTCTTGTGAATGGCATTACCTATGCAGACACTACCAACAAAGACGATGAGAATGTTCCAATCCACTTCCTTTGCTGCCTGCTCGGAGGTGCAACATTTGGTGAGCACCATTACTATGCCGGCAAGAATGCAACACGTAGGAAGACTGAGGACATTGAGCGCTGAGAGCAGCAATACGGATATCATAATGGCGATGCTGATATATGTCTTGCTGGTAAATTGTTTTTCAATCACTACTCGTGACACTTCCACCTCAGAGGCCGCACTTTCCGTCTCTGAAACGACACGCGATGGCAAGAGATTTCTCAGCAAGATAACAACCACGATGCTCGCCAGCAAGCAACAGATAGCTACAGGAAAAGGAGCGAATGTGTTCATCGATACGCCGAAAGTCTTGGCATACATGCCTGCAATAATAAGGTTTGGAGGAGTACCTATCAGCGTGAGAAGACCTCCCAATGATGCTGAATATGCCAATGGTATGAGCAATTTGGATGGTGCCATGCCTAATTTCTCCGCCCATTTCTTTATTACATCCTGAAAGAGAGCCGTTGTTCCAGTGTTGCTCATGAAGGAACTTAGGATACCTACCGGAAGCATAAGGCGTATGATGGCAAAGATATAGTTTCTTGGTTGTCCCATCAGGTGACTTACCATCCATTCCAAAGCACCAGTATGGCGTAAGCCTGCTATGACGAGAAACAAAAGTGCCACGGTAATGATACTCGCCGTATCGAAGCCAGCAAAAGCCTCTTCGATAGTGAGAACACCACTTACGCTAAGCACAGCAATGGCACAAAAGAACGCAATGTGCGCCTTTGTGTTGGTAAGAAGGAGCGTAGCAAACACTCCGAACATCGTGGCTATGGTAATCCACGCATCAAGTCCTAAACCATATATCATCATATCACTCATATAAAAATTATGATTATTTGTTCGTTATTTTGATTATCATTTATCTGTCGAGATGACCGATTTCTGTGCAAATTTACAAATATCATCCAATACATCATTATAAAAAGACAATTTTTTTATTAAATTATTCAAAAAAACACACAAAGTGATAATTAATCAACATCTTCGGACGATTTTCGGGAAGCATTATTAAAAAATGTTATTTTTCCAACGATATATAGCATCAGCATTAAATAAGTTATTATATTTGCAGAATAAAGTGACATATAAACCAATTTAACAACGTATCATTCTCTGATTTATCAAAAAAACAACATTAAAAATGAAAACATCAAATTATATTTCCCTAGCTCTGCTGTCATTAGCGATAACAACCATCGTTTCTTGTGGCAGCGATGCTCCAAAAGAAAAACAGACGTCCTATAAGACTCTGGTAGTAAAGAAGTCAGACATCGTCGTACCACTAAAATATAGTGCACGAATGAATGGCAAGGAAGATGTCACGGTTACTCCGCAGGTCAGTGGGCAATTAATGAAGATATGCATCAAGGAAGGACAACAGATCAAGGCAGGACAGACTCTTTTCATAATAGATGACAGAGAGGCACGTCTCGACCTTGAGGAAGCACAGGCCAACCTCACAGCAGCCATTGCTCAAGAGAAGAGTTCACTATTGGAATATGAGAGCAACAAGAACCTTTTTGAGAAGAAAATCGTTAGCAGCTATATGCTCAATACGGCTCTCAACTCATACAATCAGGCAAAGGCTGCAGTTGCTCAGGCTCGTTCTGCCGTTAACAGAGCAAAGGTCAACCTCGGTTTCTGCACTATCAAGTCACCCGTGAGCGGTATTGTTGGTAACATTCCTGCAAAACTCGGTATGCAGGTATCTCCTGCCACCGAACTAACAACCATCAGCGGCAATATTGACATGGATGCTTCATTCGCTATTACAGAAGGTGAGTTGGAGGAAATCATTTCCAAAGACATTGATAAGAATACTTATATAAACAATCTTCCCGACGTTACCTTCGTTATGAAGAATGGAACAGAGTATGAGCATAAGGGTCGTATCATCACCCTTACCGGCAACATAGACAAATCTACCGGTTCAGCATCATGCACCGCAAGATTCCCAAATCCCAAGGGTGCCCTTTATTCTGGCATTCAGGGCAGTGTCATCATACCTTACAGCATGAAGAACGTCATCGTTATTCCTCAATGTGCCGTTGTTCGCCTGCAGGATAAGTCTTTAGTATATAAGGTAGGCAAGGATAGTTGCGCCGTCAGCGCCATCATCACTACTATGGATGCCGCAACAGGTAAGGACTTTGTCGTAACCTCAGGTCTTATGCCTGGTGATAAGATTGTCACGGAAGGAGCCAACAACGTGATGGAAGGTCAGAAAGTGCTGTTCCCATAACCATTCTCATACTACATGCAAAACCTGAATCATTGCAAAACGACAAAGAACAATGAAGAATAACATATTCATCTCAAAGAAGGTAATGGCAGGTGCAATATCCATTGTCATAGCTATGCTGGGATTCATTTCCCTATCTACGCTACCCGTGGAACAATATCCTGACATCGCACCACCAATGGTTAGCATCTCAACAGACTACTCCGGCGCCGATGCCAATACCATCATGAAATCCGTAGTACAACCTATAGAGGAGAATGTCAACGGTGTGCAGGACATGACCTACATAACCAGTTCCTCTACCTCTACGGGAAGCGTGGAGATAAACGTATATTTCAAGCAAGGAACTGATGCCGACATGGCTGCCGTCAATGTGCAGAACCGCGTATCTAAGGCTATGAGCCTCCTGCCTGCAGAGGTAACGAAGGTTGGTGTCACCGTTGAGAAACAGCAGAACAGCATTCTGCAGATTGCAGCAATGAAGAGCGTTGATGGAAAATATGATGCTGACTTCATAGCTAACTACCTCGACATCAACGTAAAGCCACGCCTCATGCGCATCACCGGTGTGGGAAAGATATCCCTTATCGGCAATACCTACGCTCTGCGTATATGGATGAAACCTGACGTTATGGCTCAATATGGTCTTGAACCTCAAGATGTATTCAATGCCATTGGCGGACAGAGTTTTGTAGCAGCAGCTGGTTCCCTCGGCGAGCAGTCAGAGAACGCCTATCAATACTCCATGGAATATAAGGGAACCCTTAAATCCGTAGATGAGTTCAACAGCATCGTCCTGCGCTCCACCACGGGTAGCCACCTGCTTCATCTGAGCGATGTTGCAACGGTTGAGATAGGTGCGGTAAGCTATAATTTCTCTTCCAATGTTGATGGAAAGCCTGGTGTAATGTATATCATCAATCAGGCTGCAGGAGCTAATGCCACGGAGGTTAACGCTAACATTCGCAACCTTTACGAAGAACTGAAACCTACTCTGCCTGCAGGTCTTGAGTTTGAGATTCTTGAAACATCCGATGATTTCCTCTTCGCAGCCATTCACAATGTGGTGGAAACGCTTGTCATAGCAATCATCCTTGTTATTCTTGTGGTGTACTTCTTCCTCCAGAGTTTCAAGGCAACGATTATCCCTTCCATCAGCATCTGTGTTTCCCTACTTGGAACATTCACCATCGTGCAGATGGCAGGATTCTCCCTCAACATCCTCACGCTCTTTGCTTTGGTACTTGCCATAGGTACCGTGGTTGATGATGCCATCGTTGTTGTGGAAGCCGTCATGGGAAAATTAGAGAGTGGCTATAAAAGTCCTACCAAGGCTACCCGCGATGCCATGAGTGAAGTGAGTACCGCCGTTATCAGTTGTACGCTTGTATTCATGGCGGTGTTCATTCCCGTCACCTTCATGCCTGGCACTTCGGGATCATTCTTCACTCAGTTCGGCATCACAATTGCCTGCTCCGTAGGTCTTTCATGTGTCTCAGCCCTCACTATGTGCCCTGCTCTCTGCGCCGTCATGCTGAAGGCCGAGGAAGGAGAGGAAAAGAAGAATAACCTGAATCATTACGTCAAACTTGCCTACAATGCAAGCTATAACGCCATTCTTTCCAAGTACAGCAAGAGCGTAACTCGTTTCCTCAAGCGTCCATGGCTTTCTGGAGCATTGCTCATCGCTGCCTGCGCATTGCTTTATTTCTTTATGACGAGCATGCCTTCTGGCCTTGTACCTCAGGAAGACCAGGGTGTTATCCTCTGCGAGGTACGTACTCCAGAAGGAACTACCCTTCATGAGAGTGCAGAAATAATGAAGCGTGTGGAAGAAAAGGTAAAGCAGATACCAGAACTTGAGAGTTATGCCGTCATCAATGGCTATGGTATGCTTTCAAAGGCTGGCAGCAACTACGGCACGCTCATCATACGACTGAAGAATTGGGAGGAGCGTAAAGGTTCTGAGCATTACATAGATGATGTAATAGGACGATTCTACTACTCATGCGAGGACATAAAGAATGTCATCATACTTCCATTCCAGATGCCGCAGATACCAGGCTATGGCAACTCTAACAGCATCGACCTCGTAATGCAGGATCACAATGATGGCGATATGTCCGTCTTCGCATCACAAACACAGAAGTTCCTCGCCAAGCTATCCGAGCGACCAGAGATAAGCAGCGCAACGATGTCATATTCCGAGCGTTATCCTAAGTATAAGGTGGAAGTGGATGCTGTGCAATGCGACAGAGCCGGTGTTTCTCCTGATGAGGTGCTCAATACTCTTGGCGCATATTGTGGAGGTGCATACATTGGCAATTTCAATCAGTTTGGCAAGGTATATCGCATCATGGCAAACGCATCGCCAGAATATCGCGTCGATCCTTCCTCTCTCAATAATATATTTATAAAGGTGGGAAATGGCAAGATGGCTCCCGTTTCGCAGTTTGTCACTCTGAAGGAAGTTGTTGGTTCCGCATCATTGAGCCGTTTCAATCTCTTCCAGAGCATATCATGCAATGTAAACACAGCTGCCGGATATTCAGAAGGACAAGCTCATGAGGCTATCGCAGAAGTATTCAAGGAGACAATGCCTAATGGCTACGGATACGAATACGGAGGTATGTCGCGAGAACTTGAGCAGAGTTCCAAGAGCAATATGACGGGAATGATTTATCTCGTCTGCATCATACTCATCTACCTCATCCTCGGCTCGCTCTACAACTCATGGTTTATTCCATTTGCCGTACTCCTTTCCGTTCCTTTCGGCCTGATGGGTTCCTTCGGTTTCTCTTATATAGGCAGCCTTATGGGACTTCCTGGAATGGAGAATAACATCTACCTCCAGACGGGTGTCATCATGCTCATCGGTATGCTATCCAAGACAGCCATCCTCATCACGGAGTTTGCAGTAGAGCGCCGCAAGCAGGGGCTGTCTATTCGAGATGCAGCCTTCCAGGCATGTGAGGAGCGTCTGCGCCCTATCCTCATGACGGTGGCAACGATGATAATAGGTATGATACCACTCATCATAGAAGGTGGTGCTGGTGCCAACGGAAACCGTGCCCTCGCCCTCGGTGTTGTTGGTGGTATGTCCATAGGTACAATCGCCCTCCTCTTTGTAGTCCCTGCCTTCTTCATGGTTTTCCAGAAGCTTCACGAGAAGTTCGCTGGAGAGGAATCAGAAGAGGAATAACAATAAAATCGAATCATCGAAAATCGAAAATCGAATCATCGAAAAAAATGAAACCAAGAAATACCCTAATGACCATAGGAATGTCAGCACTCCTGCTTTCCAGCTGCGGTCTTTACCAGAAATACGAGTCGAAGGCAGAGATACCTGCCGACGTATATGGTGCAAACATAAAGACAGACGAGGCATCTGCATCTGTTGCGGAGGTATCATGGAGGGAATTCTTCACCGACCCTCTCTTGCAGCAGTTGATAGATACAGCACTCATAAGCAATACCGACCTCCACTCTGCCCGCCTCGCCACGGAGCAGGCGCAGATAGCGTTGCAGACATCAAGATTGGCATATTTCCCTTCCCTTTATTTCAACCCTTCGGGCACATTGTCCAGCTTCAATAATAGTCCCGTAGCCAAGACATACAACCTGCCTCTGCAACTCGACTTGCAGCTTGATGTCTTCGGTGGACTTACAAACGATAAGCGCAAGGCAGAGGCTCTTCTTGAACAAACGCGATATCAGGAAGAAGCAATGCGCACTAATGTCATATCCAACGTAGCGCAACTCTATAGCCGTCTGCAAATATATGACCGTCAGCTCGATATCCTCCTCTCTACGGAGAAACTATGGGCTACATCACTTGAGGTTCAGAAAGTTCTCATGGAAAACGGCAAGGCATACTCTACTGCCGTCAATCAGATGGAAGCTTCATACCTTAATGTGAAGACACAGATTATAGATCTTGAAAAAGACATACATTCCACCGAACTCGCATTATGCCGACTTCTCTCCATTTCTCCTCGACACATCAGCCGCAGCTCGTGGGAGGCATACCAACTGCCTAAGAATATCAACGCAGGAATCCCTTCTATGCAGTTATCATCACGAAGCGACGTAAAGGCTGCCGGACGAGCTATGGAAGTGGCATACTATAACGTAAACGCAGCACGCTCTGCCTTCTTCCCTACCATTTCGCTTAGCGGTTCTGCAGGATGGACAAACAATGCGGGAGCTATCAGCGATCCTGGAAAACTATTATGGAACGCGGTAGCCTCTCTCACACAACCAATATTCGCTCGTGGAAAACTACGCGCCAATCTGAAGATAAGCAAGCTCTCTCAGGAAGACATCGCCAGAAAATACGTTCAGACGGTGATAAATGCGGGCAACGAAGTAAACGAAGCCATTGCCAATTGTTTAGCTTCGCAAAAGAAAGACACCATCTACAAGCGCCAAGTCTTAGTTCTCAAGGATGCCTTTGATGGCACTCACGAACTTATGAACAACGGCAAGGCAAGCTATCTTGAGGTACTTACAGCGCAGGAAGCTCTGCTTCAGGCACAACTCTCTGAAGCTATGAACCTCTATGATGGCTGCATCTCAACCATATCTTTATACATAGCCTTAGGCGGAGCAACAAAATAACATACAAAGAAAGGAAATGAAGGTCAAAGTAAATCTTTGTCTTATAATCATTGTTATGATGCTTATAACAAGTTGTTCAAATAACAACAAGATTGCTTCTACGACATACCAGAAACAAAAGGCAGATTCTACTACTCAGGAATTGGTTTCAGCGTCACCTCAGGAATTGGTTTCTGCGTCACCAGAAGTTAATGACGCATCCAAACCATCCATCTTTGATGAGCTTGCTAATGACATGGTCTATGTTGAGAGTGATGCCGGAAGTTTCTTCATCTGCAAGTATGAGGTGACTCAGAAATTATGGAGCGAAGTAATGGGCGAGAATCCTTCGCAGATGCAAGGCGATAACCTACCCGTCGAGCAGGTAAGCTGGAACGATTGTCAGACATTCATCAGCAAACTTAACAAGCTGACAAAAAAGCATTACCGCCTACCTACAGAGGCTGAATGGGAATACGCTTGCAAGGGTGGCAAACGCTCCAAGGGATACAATTATTCTGGAAGTAACGATATTGACAAGGTGGCTTGGTATGATGCCAACAGCGATGGCAAGACGCATCCCGTAGGTCAGAAACAGCCGAACGAACTTGGTCTTTATGACATGAGTGGCAACGTATGGGAATGGTGTCAGGACATGCACGAGGGTACGGGTATGTGCCGTGGTGGCAGCTGGATTCATAATGCCAGGAATTGTGACCCTTCACTTCCAAACGAAACTCCTCAATCGTTCTATATCAACAGCCTTGGATTACGCCTCGCAAATGATGGCAATAGAATGTAACATGTACGAACGGTAAGATGGTACAATAGAAATAGATAACAAACCTTATGAGCGACATTCATATCAAATTACCATACTAACTATTATCAACAAACGATGAAAAGACTGATTTTCATAGCCATAGCCAATGTATTATGTTTGCTTGTATCTGCTCAGACACGATTGGAGCATCGGGGCAATATGGGAAATTCCTCTTCGAGGGGGGCTTCGGCAAGGATTATTGCCAACGGAAAGCCTATGCTGATGATTGGCGGAGAATTGGGCAATTCCTCTGCTTCTACTCCAGAAGACGTGAAACGTACTTTCTCTCATCTGCATAAGATGGGGCTCAACACCGTGTTGGCTCCTGTCTCTTGGGAATTGATTGAACCCGAGGAGGGTCGGTTTGACATGAGTTCGCTCGACGTGATACTGACGGAAGCGCGCCGCAATGACTTGAAAGTCGTATTGCTGTGGTTCGGAGCATGGAAGAACTCCATGAGTTGCTATGCACCGGAATGGTTCAAGCGCGACACGAAGCGCTTCCCTCGTGCTCATACGATAGGGAATTCCCCTTCAAGGGGACTGCGGGGGTCTTCGGAGGGAAAACCCGTTGAAGAAGCCTCGTCATTAAGCAAGAACGTATTGGAAGCAGACAAGCGTGCCTTCTGCAAAATCATGGAGCATCTGCGCGATAATGATGCCATGCAGCAGACGGTCATCATGATTCAAGTAGAAAACGAGATAGGTATGATTGAAGTACCTCGCGACTATTCGGCAGATGCTACCAAACTCTACCAGAGTGCTGTGCCACAGCAGTTGACCGACTATCTCAAGAAGAATCAGAAGACGCTCCATCCGTACATCAAGGACAAACTAAAAGTCTCCCTCCCCTTAAGGGAGGTTTGGGGAGGGTCCTGGTCCCAACTCTTTGGCGATGATATCTATACCGAAGAAATCTTCCAGACATGGACATACGCCACATACGTTGAGCAGATAGCCAAGGCAGGACGTGACATCTACAATCTGCCGATGTATGTCAACGTGGCACTCAATAGCCGTGACCGTGAGCCTGGTCAATACCCATCAGGCGGTCCTCTGGCTCACCTCATCGACCTCTGGCATTGCGGAGCACCATCAATCGATGTGCTTGGAGTTGACATCTATGATAAAGGCATAAAGTCGTGGCTCTCGAAATATCATCTGCCAAACAATCCTCTCTTCGTACCGGAAATACGCTTGGAGGACAAGGATGCCATGTATGCTCTCTATGCCTTCGGTCATCATGGTGCAATGGGATTTTGTCCGTTCAGCATCGAGGATTATCCTCTATATGCTAACGCAAAGGGTAACGACATGAGCAATATGGATCTCTCGCAGGACGATCAACTCAATGCCTTCTCTTCTTCCCTCACTTCAAGGGAAGGTCAGGGAGTGTTTTCTCCGCTTGTTGCATCTTATCAGCTCCTTCGTCAGGCAGAACCATTGATTCTTGAGCGCCAAGGCACAAAGGACATGGATGCCGTACTGCTTGACAACGAACAACGTGAAGCAGAAATCATCACTCCCGATGGCATTCGCCTCACCATCAAACATAGTTATTCGCTTGGTTGGGAACCCGGAGCCAAGGATGCCGAATGGCCCGAAGCGGCATGTATCATCATTCGCCTCGGCAAGGAAGATTATCTCGCCATTGGCAGCGGTGTGGTCATTACATACGCCGATTCGAAATCAGGACACACTTGGAAACAAGGCGAAACACGCATCGGACTTGCTAAGTGTGAGTCGGTAAACATTTCAGAAGGCAAAATGCACGTCAAGCGCCATCTCAATGGTGACCAGACACACCAAGGTCGCCATGTGCGCATCCCGGTAGGGCAGTTTGACATCCAGCACTTCAGATTGTATCGCTACAAATAGCCACATAACTGATATAACATCTCTGGTCAGAAACTGACAAGCCAACGAGATGCATCCATATTAAGAATGGCAAGAAGCATGTTGTGAACATCAAAATTCACACCTCTATCCTGTACCTGATGAAGTAAAAAGAGGGAAAGGTATTAAAAAGACAAGTATATGAAAACAAGAAACATTTGTATGGCAATGCTCATGGCAGGCATGACCACAAGCCTCTCGGCACAAGTGGTTATCAATGTTGATGCCAATAATCAAGGTCCGGCCATAAGCCCTACACACTATGGCATATTCTACGAGGACATAAACCATGCTGCTGATGGTGGACTCTACGCTGAGCTTATCCGCAACCGTTCGTTTGAGGACGACCTTGTAGCACCTGGCACTCGCAACAGACGAGGAAGAAACCGCGCTCAGGAGGAACAGATACCTCGCATAACAAGTTGGTCGGCAGAAGGCAATGCGCAGATAAGTCTCACCCAGCAGAACCTGCTGAACAGCGTGCAGCATAACGCTCTGAACGTACTCATAAGCGGAAAAGGCGACGGCGTGCGCAACGAAGGTTTCTGGGGCATCAATGCCGTAGAAGGACGCAAATATCAGCTCTCGTTCTTCATCAGAAGCGACAAAGGATATAAGGGAACTCTCACCGCCAAGCTTGTTGGCACGGATGGAAAAGTGCTGGCTTCTGCTCCCGTGAAGGTGAATGCTAAGAAGGAATGGAAGAAGGTGAGTTCGGAGCTCATAGCTTCAGCCAACGATGCAAAGGCGCAGTTCGTTCTGACTGCAGACAAAGCCGGCGAGATTCAGATTGACGTAGTTAGCCTTTTCCCACCTACATTCAAGAATCGTCCTAACGGTATGCGACCTGACCTCGCGCAGATGCTTGCCGACATGCATCCACGATTCATGCGTTTCCCTGGTGGGTGCTTCGTAGAGGGACAGCAGAGTCCTGATAATGCGTTCCGTTGGAAGCGTACCATCGGACCTATTGAGGAACGTGAAGGACATGCCAACGTCAATTGGGGCTACCGCACGAGCGACGGCATTGGTTTTCATGAATACCTGCAGCTGAGCGAAGACCTTGGTGCAAAGCCTCTCTATGTAGTGAATGTAGGTATATGGCATGGTGGTTGTGACCCTTACGACAAGATTGATAGTTGGATAGAGGAGTGCCTCGACGCCCTGGAGTATGCCAATGGTCCTGTCTCATCCAAGTGGGGCAAGAAGCGTGCTGAGAATGGTCATCCTGAGCCTTTCAATCTGGAATACATAGAGATAGGCAACGAGAACTACAACTACAGCATGAATAATAACTCTGACCAATCTGACCACTATCCAGAGCGTTACATTCAGTTCTATAATGCTATCAAGGCGAAGTATCCTAACGTGAAGTGCATAGGCAACGTGGAGAGTTGGAGTACTGACAACCCAAGCTGGCGCAACAACTACCCTGTTGACATGGTTGACGAGCACTACTATCGTAATCCTAAGTGGTTTGCTGAGCGCTTCAATAAGTATGATACCTATCCTCGCGATCGCCATAAGGTTTATGTTGGCGAATATGCCGTTACAAGTCAGTTTGGCGACATAGGCAATCTCAACGCTGCCCTTGGCGAGGCTGTCTATATGATGGGTATGGAGAACAACAGCGATGTGGTTGTGATGAACTCATACGCTCCTATCTTCGTCAATGAGAATGATGCGCGATGGCGTCCTGACATGATACGCTTCAACTCACGCGACTGCATGGGAACACCATCATATTTTGTTCAGCAGCTCTTCCCTAACAACATAGGTACACGCGTTCTGAAGACCGACTGCACATGGTCGCTTCAGATGCCGGAGATAGCAAAGGAGGAGGAAGAGAAACCTGTAAATGTAGGTCTGGCTACATACAACACTACCGTGGAGTATCGTAACCCTTGCCTCATCATCGATGGCAAGGAAACCAATCTCGGCGATTTCTCTAAATGGACACCGCAGAACGGAAAATGGACGATTGAGAACGGCAACTATGTTCAGACTTCCAACGAGCAGCCTGCCATCGCTACGTGTCCTCACCCTATCTCTGCAAAGAAATACACCTTCAAGGTGGAGGCTATGAAGCGTGATGGCGCAGAGGGTTTCATGCCTATTGCCAACTATCTTGACAATAAGCATTTCCTTTGGTATAACATCGGTGGATGGGGCAACGTGCAGAACAATGCCGAGCAGACCATAGGCAGCGGAAGAATACAGATAGGACGCGAATCGCGCTTCCATGTTGACAACAACCGTTGGTACACTATTCAGGTCGATGTGGAGGGTGACAGCCTTCGATGCAGCATAGACGACAAGGAGGATTTTGTCTGCAAGATACAGAAGAGTTCAGCGATGGAAGGTGTCTATGCCACCACTACCATCGACGAGGCTTCCAAGGTGATGTACGTTAAGGTGGTAAACGTAGGCGAAGGTCATGCCGATGGCATCCTCAACCTCGCCAACTGCCAGGTTGACACGAACGCACCAAACGCCGTAGTCCTTACTCGACTTTCATCAGCAAGTGGTGATGACGAGAATACGCTACAAACTCCTCGTGCCATCTATCCTACACATGCTGAAGCCAAGGCAGCTGATTCTCACACTGTTAAGTTCCACGTACCAGCTTTCAGCGTGAACATCCTTAAATTGAAATTACAATAGTAATGAGGAAGAACTACAATAATATAAACAAATAGAAAAGACAAAATGGAAGAATAATAGCAAATGTTGTTGTAAATAATAGAATTCGAATTATCAATTTCTCGATCTATAGGATTATCAAGCTATCGAAAAAAAGATCATGAACAAAACAAGACTTATACTAGCAGGAGGCTTCCTCGGAGCAGGCAAGACACTATTTGTAATTTGTGTTGCCTTTGCAATGGCAATCAACTCTTATAGTCAGCTTAAACCTCGTGTGGTAATCCTTACAGACATAGGACGCCCTGACCTTGAACCTGACGACACGGAGTCGCTCGTTCATCTGCTTTGCTATGCTGATATGCTGGAGATTGAGGGCATCATCACCTCTACTGGTTGGAATTGCGACCCATATCCAACCGAAAGTGCAGCATATCGTGATTCTGTAGTTGAAGCATACGCTACGGATGTACACATGCTCATGAAGCGCTCTGGACAAGTGGAGTTTACTTCTCTCAACAAGGAGAGTGGCAAGCAGAAGATTGGTTACTGGCCAAGTGCTGAATACATCCGCAGCCGTTGTAAGATGGGCAGCCAGCGTGCTGGCATCGGGGTGATTGGCAAAGACAATGACTCTGAGGGCAGCGAGCTCATCATTCGTCTGGCAGATGAGAAAGACAATCGCCCGATTTGGGTGTGTGCATGGGGTGGAGCCAACACTTTGGCACAAGCCATTTGGAAGATTCAGCAGACACGCACTCCAGAGCAGTTGAAGGCTTTCCTGAACAAGTTGCGCCTCTACACTATCACGGATCAGGATATGGTGTGGGCAATGCGTGAGAACCTTGCCTACAGCTCTCATCAATGGATGCGACGCGAGTTTGCCGAAGACTTGAAGTTTGTTTGGGACGAAGGTGCGTGGCAGCTACAATGCGAACTTGGAAAGCAGCATTGGCAGAAGATACAGCAGCAAATCCAAGGACATGCCACTTTGGGCAAGCAATATCCTGACTACAGATATGGTGTGGAGGGCGACACTCCATCGTTTCTCAATGTCATCCCAAATGGTCTTCACAATCCCGAAGAACCGATGCAAGCTGGTTGGAGCGGTTACCACACATGGACATTGACAAAGGATTCCGCGACTTATGCATGGACAAGCATTCAAGAACCCGTACAGCGCCTTTCCGAAGGGTATTACAATCACTTCTACCTTGACAACCTCAACGACTTCATTGCCCGCATCGAATGGGCAGAGAAGGGAGAAGGCAACCACAACCCAGTGGCTATCATCAACGGAAAGAAGGGAACTGATGCCATCGTCATAGATGCAGTGGCTGGACAAAACGTCATGCTTGATGCTTCCAAATCGTATGATACGGATGGCGATGAATTGAGTTTCTTTTGGCATCAGCAGAAGGGCATAGGAAAGACAGAAGTAGAGTTGCATGAATTCAGCAACAACTTATCTGCGGTGAAAATTCACATTCCAGACACCTTCCATAACGACGAAATCCACATCATCTGCGAGGTACACGACAAAAGTAATTACACATTGCCTGCCTATCGCAGAATTATCATTAGAAATAAAAAGAAATCAAATCGCTATATATAGAAGTAAGCATTATGCATTATCGTAATATGGGTAAATACTACATTGATAAAGAAAAGATATTACCTATTATTTGTGATTTTACATAAAAAATGCAGGCGGCAATGTCGGTCGAAGTCAGAAATCACTAAAATAGAAAAAATGTTATGGTACTGCGAAAAATAACCGCACAACTGCACGCTTAGAGTAAACCATTTGATAATCAAAGAAATAAGCGTGCAATTATGAGGTAAAAAAACTGCACAAAACTGCACGGAAACTGCACGCCACCAAATAGCGCGCAGTTTTTGTGTTATTATTGACTGAATTTCCCGAGCCCGTTATACAACCAAATCTTTAGAATGACTTAGCTTAGTTCCTCCGTAGGGAACGACTGTTTCCTCCGTGGGAAACGGTTGTTTCCACCGTGAGAAACGATTGTTTCCACCGTAGGAAACGAGTACAAAAGCAATGAGTTTGCACTACAGACCACCCAAAAAAGTTCATAGATGCCTATAGTTTTTTACCACGGAATAAACAGAACACACAGAAGGTAAGAGCTCGGCGGTCAAAGGGAAAGCCAAAGGCCATGCCTTTTATAAATTTTCCGCTTTCTGGGTAGAAAAATACTAATACATTAAGACGCCTTCCGGCTCTCCTCCTTATAGGGGGAGCGTGGAGAGGGGCTATGAAGGATAATGAAGGATAATGAAGGACAAGCCCCCTACCCTTCATAATGTAACATTCTGTATCTTAGTTAGATACAAGGTTTTATGAAAGAGTGAAGGATAAATACATACTTTTCTAGAATTTTTTCGTATTATAAGGATATTGCATAGGTAAATCTCAAGAACATATTTTGTTAAAAAAATGCAATATTTAAGATTATTCTCCACTTTCTTTGTTTTTTAAACAAAATACGACTATCTTTGCAATGATTTATTATAAAATCTATAGAACCTATGTCTGAAAAGTACTACCGACGGAAAGGTATTCAAAACAACACACCACCGATGTCCCAGAATAGGCATAAGCATTGCTAGGAGAATAACATCGACAACAAAGTCACAAAGAGTGACTATATGAAACCGCCCACCGCTCCGCATGGCGTAAAACTGCAAGAGAACAAAGAAACTTAAAGAACGATAGCATGTCTGAACAAAACGTACATAAGATTGGCTTCCTCGTTGCACTTATCAACGAGTTTGCTCGCAGATTCCACCTTACGGACAAGGAATCTTACAACTATATTGCACGCTATGGGGGCGTTGAAATGTTCTTCGAGAACTACAACATTCTTCATACTCTTTCGTTCAGCGACATGGTTGAAGGCATGGCTTCATTCTGCCAACGGAAAGGAGGTAGTCTTGGCTTATGAAACTATACCATGGTTCAAATGTAGCGATTGAGACCATTAAATTACTTCACCGCGTATGACAGTCACACAAGAAGAATTCCAATCCATGGTTGAGGATATGACAACTGACCTCGTGAGGCTTGTTGTTGAACGCGAGGGACTCACCCTGCCTCAGGCATTCGAGAAAGTCTATAACTCGCCGATATACGAAGCACTTCAGAACCCCGAGTCGCAGTTCTATTTCCAAAGCCCCGGCTACGTCTATAGTTGCTTAGCTTGATGTACGAGTTGTACGGTGGGGTGTAAATAGAAACATTTCACGGAGTACATACGCATAACATACACGCCCAATGCTTCGCATGGCGAAAAAAGGATGGAGCCGCACCAGTTGCAAAAAGTTGGAAATTAGGAAGCCTCTTCTACGCCCATTTTTATATCATTATACTTTTCTTGAAATCCTATCATATTGCTGTAACATATTGATATTCAGTGTACATAAAGGGGCTTATATGAGCAAAGAAACAAACTGGAAACAAAAATTCCAAAAAACCATAAATGAAAACATCTGCTTAACATATCTTAACGGGGAAACGAACGGAAATTTTCATTTCCTGTCATTTGGAATGATATTGATTGGAGGTGATTGGGGAGTGATAATTTTAAATATTGCGTTTGCTAGTAATGTGCTCGTAATTTTGGCATCTACATGGTACAAAATTACCGTAGTGGAGCGTTTTCTTGCCAAATCTTGTTAAAGTTTGCGTGAAAATCATCTTTGTCGAATGATATTTGAAAAAAATTAGTAACTTTGCCGACAATATGTCGGCTACAAGAGCCAAAAGCTACGTTCTATAGATAAATATGAGTAAATTCAGATACCCTGTAGATATAGACCAGTTCCAGAAAATAAGGGAACAAGGAATGTTATATGTTGACAAGACGGACATGATGTACGACCTTGTCGACAAATATAGTTATGTATTCTTGGCTCGTCCTCGCAGGTTTGGAAAATCTCTGCTATGCAACACCTTAAAGGCATATTTCAAAGGTCAGAAGGAATTGTTTGAGGGGCTGAAGGTGATGGAGCTGGAGGAGAATTGGAAAACTTATCCTGTGCTTCATTTCATCCTGAGCGGACTGAAGGACTGCAGTATTCCAGAGGCAAAATCTAAGTTGGAGGGCTTTTTGCGTAACTACGAGAAAACATACGGTAGAGATATAACCGATGAAACTCCGGGCGCTCGTTTTAGTGGTTTGATACACCGTGCATATGAACAGACTGGCGAAAAAGTTGTAATTATTCTTGACGAATACGACTCTGCCATCATGAGATTAATGAGTGATCCTGATAAGCTTGATGCTATGCGTTCCTTGCTTCGCGAGTTCTATCAGGTGCTTAAGGATGAAGGCGAATATCTGCGTTTTGTGTTCATCACTGGTGTAACAAAGTTCTCACAACTCAGTATATTCTCAGAGTTGAACAACTTGAATCAAATATCTTTTGATGACAAATACTCTGGATTATGCGGTATTACGCAAGAAGAATTAGATACAACTCTCCGTCCATGCATTGAGGAATATGCAGATGCCCTTAATATTACTGTAGATGAAGCATATGCTTTGCTAAAGAAGAACTATGATGGTTATCATTTCTCACCAAGAAGCAAGGATGTGTATGCACCATTTAGCCTGTTGAAAGCTATAGACAAACAAACGACCGATCCATATTGGTTCGATTCCGGAACCTCTAAGTCTCTGATAGAACATCTGCAGCATCATCCAGAGTTCAATCCACTTGATTTTGATGGAGCCGAGTTGTCTATCAATGCTTTTAACGTGCCATGTGAAAAGGCTAGCACACCAATTCCTTTGCTTTACCAAAGCGGGTATCTTACAATAGCTTCGTATGACAAAGATTTGGATTCTTACACACTCCACTTTCCCAATTACGAAGTAAGACGGGGCATGATAGAAAGTCTAACCAATTATCTAATGGACGCGGACGATTTGGAACGTGATGCTGCTGTTCTGGCAATGGCACGAGCATTAAAGAATGGTGATTTATCTACAGCACTTATAGGGCTACGTTCATGGATTGCCTGCCTTCCTTATGACATTATCACAAAAAAGGAGTGGATGGCAAAAAAAACGAGAGAAGCTTTTTATAAACTAATCCTCTATGCTGTATTCTCACTCCTTAACAGTAAAGTTGATACCGAAGTCAAGAGCATACTCGGTCGTGCTGATGTGGTTATCAAGACCAAGACAGATATATTCGTTCTTGAATTGAAGGTTGATGATACAGTAGAGAATGCCTTGGCACAGATTGATGATAAGGGATATGCTATACCTTATGAAGCAGATGGGCGCAAGGTGACTAAATGCGGAGTTCGAATAGGAAGTGAACAACGTAACATTACCCATTGGTGCATCACTGACATTAAAGGTAATGTTATCGAGGACAAGAATTGTCTCAGTATGTAAAATGCATAGCAAACTAATGATAGTGTTCTGGAACATAAGACTTTGAGTCATTCGGGTATCTCCACTAATCTTGGCTCAAGCTTCATATTACGATTGAAAGCCTGAGTAGCGATACAAGGGTTTTCTTTTCTTTCTGGACTATTCCGTGAATGGTGGGCTGCAGGTCCAGGTGCTCACCGATATGGATCCGGCAAATGAAAACATCTGCTTAATATATCTTAACACGGAAAGCTTGTGCAAACGAGAGCAGAGCCAAACTTGCTTGAGCTATGCCGAGCGCAGCCAAGGTTAGCCGATAGGCAAATAAAGCGAAATTTTCATTTCCTATCATTTTGTGAGTGTTCAAATTATTCTCCTTTAACATATTTTGTCAATGAATTTTGTTTAATGGGAATTCTCATGCAAATCTTACTATTTTGATTGTTCTGCATCTTCAAAATCGTCAAAAAGGCGAATACGAAGACAAATAGTTATAATTTTTATTAAAAATCCAAGTTATTCCTTTGGAATTAGGAAATAAAACAGTACTTCTGCAGCGAATTTATCGCGTTAATCGCTCTATTTACGAATATGGCAACAAAAATACAACAAATACTGGAAGCAAATCCAGATTCCAAGATGCTCTTTAGCGAGTGGCTCACGTCTCATGGGCTTGATGCCAAAGAGCAACATGCCTATATGAAAAGAGGCTGGCTGACTCGTCTCTCTAAAGGGGTATATGCGTTGCAAGGTACTAATCCCACATTGCTTCATGCTGTTTCCGCTTATAATACGCAACTGTCAAAGAAATGTATCGTTGGAGCTTATACGGCTTTGGAGCTTCGCGGTTACTCGCATTATCTGTCCATGGGTAAACCTAAGGCTTTTCTATTTACGGGCGCAACCGACAGACTTCCATTGTGGATGTTGGAAAGAGATTGGGATATGAGCATTAAGTATATGAAAACATCATTCCTTGGTGATGACCACAAAGGAGTTGAGACAATGCAGGTCGGCACTGATCAATTGCTTGTATCATCCCCAGAACGTGCCATGTTGGAGTGCCTGAACCTTCCAGAAGCAGCATCCTCATTGCTTGACATTTATTATATAATGGAGAGTCTGACTACACTCCGTCCAAAGCTGGTGCAGTTGCTACTGGTGTCTTGCACATCACAGAAAGTGAAGCGCTTGTTCGTCTATATGGCAGAAAAGGCAGGACACCCATGGTTCAAGGCATTGAAACTTGACGCCATATCTCTTGGTACATCACGCTATATGGCGGTACCAACAGGTAAATATATCTCAAAATATAACATGACCGTTCCAAAAGAACTTGCAGAATATGAATAACAATATCAATACCCAAGTGTATGCACAAAAGGTAGAACTCTTGCTTCGCCTTATGCCAATCGTGATGGAAGAAGGTGTATTCGCTGTTCATGGCGGTACAGCCATTAACCTCTTTCTGAAGGATCTGCCTCGTTATTCCGTTGACATTGACCTGACTTACATTCCTCTTTCTAATCGAACAGAAAGTCTTGCAGACATAAACATGCATCTGCAATCCATCTGTGAGAAAGCCAAGAAAGCGTTCAAAGACATGCATATTGTACCCAACTATAGCACCTGCAAATTGCTTTGCGAATACCGAGGCAAACAGGTGAAGGTTGAGGTGAACCAGACCAAACGAGGGCTTGTAGGCGGTGAAGCTGTAACGATTCCTTTAAATCAAGAAGATCAGGCCAATGAATAAGAAAGATATGAACTTTGCGGCCATAGACTTTGAGACTGCTAATGAGTGCTGCAGCAGTGTTTGCAGTGTGGGCATTGTCATAGTAGATAGTTGATTGTTTCTATTCGCTGATCAATCCCGAGCCCGGCTACTACAAGTGGTTCTGTAGCAATGTACATGGTCTCACGGAATCCGATACCGAGAATGCTCCAGTATTTTCGAAAGTGTGGGAACAGATCGCCCCGAAGATTGAGGGACTGCCGCTGGTTGCCCATAATGCCTGTTTCGATGAAAGATGCTTGAAAGCGGCATTCCGGGTATATCAGATGGATTATCCTAACTATACATTCTATGATACACTAACAGCTTCAAGAGAGCATTTCGGAAAGACACTTCCAAACCACCAGCTCCATACGGTTTCAGCGGCGTGCGGTTACGACCTTGAAAACCATCACCATGCGCTAGCAGATGCTGAGGCCTGCGCCACTATAGCGATGAAAATATTGAACTTCTAAGAATAACGAACAATACAGAAGCCCTGTGTTATAATCTCTATTTCACCGGATCAGTACAATACTGGCGGCGTTTGCATTTCTTGCAATGCTCGCCAAAGAAGACATCGAAGAATTGGTGGCAAGCATCCTCCAGCAACTGGGGGTCATCGGTAAGAATCCCTGCTTCAAAATTGCGTGTGAAGGGAGATTTCATTCCCATTCCGGCTCCGGTAAGATTTGCGGACCCGATGTAAACAACAGAGGTGTCGAAGATCAAAATCTTGAAATGCACACGAGGGCAGAGAACCCGGCGAAGCTTTGTGAATAGGATAGGGAAGCGGTCGAAATCTTCCCTGAAGTTTGGGCCTGGCTCCTTTGCATGGATGAGCATCACATCTATGCCTCTCTTGAGCAACTCTGCAACAATCATCAGGAACGGTTTCTGGGTGTCGCCGACCTTCACATGAAGGTCTTTAATGTCTGCGGTTCCAATACAGAGCGATTCCTTGCACTTTGAGGCGAGGGACAGTACTTCGTTATAGTGCTGCTCATTTGAGATGTACCTGCCATTGACATTACGCGCAGTAACGTCTTTGGCAGAACCGGAGAAACCGTCGAATGCTATTGATGGAAGTGCTATCATATCTGCTTTCTTAAATTCTGAAAGCAAATATAATATATAGTTAAGTGTCCGAAAATGAATTGGTTTTGCTTGCTTCTTGTTGCTTTATTTAGCTAATTGCAATGAATAATCAAGCTCGTATTATACCAATAATATGATGTAGGTCAAACCCAAAAAATAATCGCCGATACCAAGAGATAACGGCGATTTAAAGCTAATAAGTTGGCGGGAATTTAATCCTGCACCTCGGTGATTTTCTTCAACCTGCCAACAATGATTGATTTACGAGTATCGTAAAATTTGACGAAGTCTTTGAAGGCATAACTTACATCAGAAGGGATGAGTTGAGTCTCTGTATTAATTTTATTCTTTTTCAGCCATTCCTCCAGAGGTTCATCATTCTTTGATTCATTTAGGCCTGAATTGAGCAGTTGTAAGTTGACGACACCATTCCAGTAATCTGGATTGGTGTAATACTCTGATGGTATAGCATCTTCAGAGCCGAATACATCAAGGAGTCGTTTCTTTGAAAATGAGGAAGCCGGATGCAAATGGTCTTTGTGATATCTATCGTTTTCAAAATTCATGTGGCTATAAAGCAGAGCTAAGATAGGATAGCACGAAGGACTATCTTTTTGCGTTTTAAGAATGCTTTCAATGAAGTCATCATCGAGTGTAAAGTTCCTATCTTGTCCTTTGAAAGTTGTGATCATCTCGTTTAAAGGGAATGCGTCACCGGAATATACCTTAAGGACATTCTTGATCCTCGTTAGAATCGTATCAGTCTGACCGCCGAAAACGCCCTTAAGCAAGGCAATGCATAGCCATTTCCGCATTTCTTCTTTGCATTTCAGGTGCTCGGTTTTTTTGAGAAGGCTATCTTCTATATTATGCCAATACACATAGTAAATGATTGGGATAACTGCATTCTTTGCACGGAGACTATCATTATTGAAGCCCCAGCTTTCAAGTAACCGGAAAGACTGTAATATGCATTGTTTGATGCGCTTCCAATTTGTACTAAACATGCTTACAGTGCTCGAATCAAAGTTCTTCACATTGAACTTGATGTTATCCTTGAATAGCACAAGACATGTTTTCAGGATAAAGTCCTCTGATATCATGAATCCTGGTTTTCCAATGTTAAACACATCAGTAACAAGGTCCGCCAGAGACTTCCTTGCATCCGAACCGTCATCTGTAGTCCAGTTTGCTATTGTTATTGACATCAACAAGTTCGAGAAGCTTAGTGGCACACCTCCACTATTCGTTCTAATAAATATATCCAGGACGGCATCAATGTCCTGCTTGTCCTCAAGATAATAGTTTATGAGTTTGTCTTGATGGATTCGCTGCATTAGTGTAGAAAGCACCTCGGTTTGATTCTCGTCAAGCTTGTTTGCGATGACATATTTGACAACATCATTTGATGTTGGGATGTTTAGTATTTCTCTCACGAGAAACCAATAGTTAGTACCTGCAGAAGAAAACTTTTGATATTCTGCATCAGTAAGAAAGCGGAAGTCGTATGCCAGAGAATTGTCGTTATCTGACTGCTGGGTAGAAGTTGAGTTCAGGTTCAGATACAACCTTCTGGTTGGAAGAGCATCCTCATTATTTACCCACCATTTTCTTGGCATCTTATATGCGTAAGTACCTTTTAGACCAAGGTATAAGCTCGTCAAACGTTGCTGGCCGTCAATAATAGCATCAAAGTCTGCACATCCTATGGCATCAAAGTCTGGGTTATTTACCTGGAAAAACTCTCTGTAAGCAGACAAGAACTTGTAAAACTTAAAGTTCTTCTTTATCTCAGGGTCCTGGATATGCCAAAACATGAATGAGTTTATTGGATATCCACGCATAATACTATCGAAGAGCGTTTCAATCTGTGAAGCTGTCCATACGAACTTGCGCTGTATAGATGGGAGTAGGTATTCTTGATGATCAATGTGATCAATTGCTTCTTTAATAGAGATGTTGGGTTGGAATCCTGATGCCATATAAATCTAATTTTGTACACAAATATACGATATTTATTCGGTTCTATATCAATGGATATAGATAGTTTTTTATACTTAGACCTATAACTGAGCTTGCGCTCGATTTCTCTCATCGGAGTTCCTTTGCTGAACTCCCGGATAATTGCTCTTAAGTGAGTCATTGTTACTTTTCTGTTAGCCATATCTTTGTGCGTTGATTCCTCTCACACAAAGGTACTTCGGTTAACTCAAAGCGACCCTTCTGGGGCCGACTCCCACTGGCACTGGTTTATCGTCGGCGGGCGGTACATTTCAAACTGATACGGGTGGTACATTGATTCCGCCGCTATCAGCTTGTCGGGATGCACTAGCGGGGACGTCGTTTTGTTTATATTTTTGGGGACGAGAAAAGCGTCATGAGATTACAGTCCAGACAGGACGTCCACTGGGACATCAGCCATGGATGGTCAGAGGAACAGTTCTAGACGGTTTTCGGGATACACAGGCCGCATGGGTTCTTGTCATACATGGCGAAGACAAAATTGAGCGAAATTGCAAAATATTATTATCTTTGCATCGCTCGCGCTGTTGAAAGGATGGGGAGGGGGAACGGGCAAAATACATACAGACGTTACTTGACGTTTATCTTCTGTCATCAAACTTGGCACTTTGATTC
>JAZQOH010000022.1:0-9307 GCA_045627725.1 Prevotella sp.
ATTATCGAAAATTATCCGTAAATTTATTCGTAAATTGATTATCAGCATGTTGAAAAAATAATTCACGAAATAATTCGCGGTTAATTCACGGAAATTTGCGTTTGCCGAAGGCCTAAAAAACTTTTATTGGACACTAATGACATATAAAAATAAAAAAAACATGCTTCTTGCGAAGCAGAGACGCTTACGCTGAACGTAAATGCCCGCAAATTAACCGAAAATTTATTCGAAAATTATTTTTTTTATGTTTTTATCTATTTTTATTTGTTGATATTTTCTGGCCCACGGCAATGCAGTTAACAGTTAACAATTAACAATTAAAAGCACTTTACCCCTCAAGTGTATATAAGTACTCCCCCTTAGGGGGAGATAGAGGGGGCTCCTTTATGAAAATACTAATCGAACGAAAATGGAAGAAGAGGACGTACTGCATCGGGAGACTGTACGTCAATGGAGAGTTCCTCTGCAACACCCTGGAACTGAAGGACGTGGGGATGGATCAGAGGATGACTCTCGATGAGATAAAGGCGAAGAAGGTTTTCGGACAGACGGCAATACCTACGGGCACCTATGAGGTGGACTACAGGATGAGCTGGAAGTTCGACAGCAAGAGGGCCTATCTCCTGAATGTGCCCGGGTTCGTCGGCATCATGATTCACGAGGGCAATTCGAGGAAGGACACCTTGGGTTGCATCCTCGTGGGCATGAACACCGCGAAGGGCAAAGTGACTAACTCACGGCATTGGCTCTCCGTCCTCAACGGGAAGATAGAGATGGCGAAGGAGAAGGGCGAGAAGGTGCTGGTGAGCGTGAGGTGAAAAGCAAGCGAAGGAGCTAACTCGTGTTAACTCCTTCGCTAAGTGATTAATATTAACTTCGCTAAAGCAAAGCTTATCTTGGCATTCCCATGATGGTGCCTCGACCGTGGGTGCCGATATAGACGCGACCGAAGTCCTGCATATCGCCGGCGATGTGGAGGAGCTTGCCGAACTGATGGGCGTCATCATTGATGCGTACCCATGAGAGAGCGTTGTCTGTTGAACGGAAAATACCATACTGACCATTTACTATACCTATTATATATATAGTAGGATAGTCATTGCCTTCAGCTGCTTTTCCAAGTCCGAAGGCTGTGATAAGTCTGATATGATTCTTCTGTATTGGCTTTATTGCATTGTTCTCATTGTCATTCCCCTTTATGAAATCACTGAGGTCAACGAAATAAAGTCCATCGTATGCAGCAAGCCATAGCTGTGCTTCATGACCAGGAATGCTGTAAACACGATCCTGACCGCCACGGATATCACCTCTGTTCTCACCTGTTCGGGCATCTGTTGAATGAGTCATCAAATGTAGAGAGATGCTATGAGAAGTGAATGTGCGCGCTGCATCTGTGCTAATATACAGCAACTGCTTCCTTACATCTACTGCATAGAATAGATTATCGTTTTCCTTGTCAGCGATAACCTTGATGTTCTTTGGCAATCCTGCGCACTCAGTCCATGTCAAACCCTTATCTGTTGTGTAGTAAGCAGACATACGTTCTGGTGTCCAAACCCAAGTGTTGCCGTCTGCAGACATTGCTACATGGCCATGTTCTGGTTCGCCTTTCTCTCCTGGTTTGATGTTACCAGGTGCATTTTTGCACGCTACCCATGTCTTGCCACCATCTTCTGAATATGAGATAGGATGGTCTTTTGTGAGATGATTGAAGATATTACCGCATCGAAGCATCAATGATGGCTTATGCCATGCACCGCAAACACCATCTGTATTGCCAAAGTCCGGCTTGCTGTTTGCTCCTGTGGCAACAGGTTTTGTAAGGTCATAGTATGTGAAACCGCCATAGTCGCCAACGCCTGTGAGAAGATGTGCTCCTGAAGGAGGACAATATAGTTCGAGGGGAACGGTCTCCTCGATGCCCGAACTCATAATCTGCCATTTCACTTTTTCGCCCTCACGCTCTACAGCACTGAGGTTGAATGTCTCCCAACCACCAAAGCCTGTGGTGAAGATAGCATGCTCTGAGTTGAAAGGATCTATCTCTATGTCAAGCATCCAGTGAAGAGGAGCAACCTTTGTATAAGGTGCAAGCGAGTTGTCATCTTCATAACCACGCTTATAGATAGGTAACCATGACTTACCTCCATCTGTAGAACGGAAGATTTCATCGCCGTGATTACCGTCTCGTCCCCAAAGACAATGTGTTGTGACAAGTACGTGCTGTGGATTACGTTCATCAACACTTACAGCAGCATAACCGAAGCCAGCCTTACCGTCATCCATGAGACGCATAGGTGTAATGTCTTTCCATTTTCCTTTGTTCACGTCGTATTTCCATACCGAACCGTCATGCATCTGTGATGGTCCAGGAGTGTCGGCGTATGTGATGTAAAGCTGGTCGTCTGAAGCAAGAATCATATGTGTAGGTCTCAATCCTATAGGTTGCTTGCTTACTGCATTCCATGTCTCACCGCCATCCTTGCTTACAAAAACGCTTTCATATTCGCGCTGTGAGCAAGCGACGAAGATTGTCTGTGTCTTATCCTTGCCTTTATCCAACTTAATGTTTGGAGCATAAACAACGGCGATGATGCCGCTACCGTTTATTCCCATCCATCCACCACGGTCACGAGGATCAAACTCTTCCTTAATATCAGGGAAGGAAACGACCTTCTCCCAGTTTGCACCACGGTCAGTTGAGCGCCAAAGACCATTGAGGCGGGTTCCGAAATAGATGATGTCTTCATTCTGAGGGTCAACCATCATACGCTCTCCATTACCACGACCACCTTCGTTGCCACCCATAAGGATAGGAACATCGGTGCGTTGGAATGTCTTGCCATAGTCATCAGAGCGAAGGATAGAGCCCTGAAGCGTGGTATAGGTTCCACAAGCCATATAGAGGCGCTCTGGATGCTGTGGGTCGAGAGCTATTGATTCCACACCCTGAAGGTTGCTTTCTGCCTCAGAAACCCAGTCGAGGAGCTGCTCCCACTGCTTTGTCTCGCTATTCCATTTGTATGCACCACCCATATCGGTGCGGCAATATCGTAGTCCTTCCACCTTTGGATGACAGATGATACCATCAACAAATCCACCACCTACGACAGGAACACTGTTCCATTCATATTTTATCGATGGATTCTGTGATAAACTTTGCGCACTGATGCCTGCTGAACAGGCTACCAGTGCGCAGAGTGAAATGATACTTTTTATTGAATTTCTCATTTTTTTTCTTGTATTACTTTGTAACAGTTTGAATCTCCTTGTCGCCTGGCTTGAAGAAGATACCGGTGCACTTCTTGGCATCAGCCTTGTAAGTCTGCCATGTTACCTTATTCCAATCCATTCTGTCTGTGCTCTGTGCAACAGGGAGATGAGGGATTGCACTACCATCCTTTACGAGAATGATGATAGGAAGCTTACCTGTCTTGATACGCTGCCAGCCTGGGTTGTAAACAGTACCTGTCTGATAGTCGATCCACTTCTGTTTGCCAGGGAGATATACTTCGCGCTCAGTACCCTCTTCGAGCATAGGAGCTACGAGCATCTGACTGCCGAACATATACTCATCCTCAATATACCATGCACCTGGATCATCAGGATATTCAAGGAGAAGAGCGCGCTGCATTGGCCATCCATGCTCTGTACATTCCTTAGCCTGAGCATAAACGTATGGCATGAGCTTGTATTTGAGTTCTGCACACTCACGAGTGTACTTCACGAAGTCCTTGTTATAAAGCCAAGGCTCTGTCTCTACGCCATGGATACGGCTGTGACTTGTGAGGAATCCATAAGGCAACCAGCGGCGATAGAGCTTCTCTGGGCTCTTTGTTACGAAGCCGCCTATGTCATTACTCCAGAAGCAGAAACCACTCATACCGATAGAAAGACCTGCGCGAACTGTGCCGAGAAGACCAGTGTTTGTTGTGGCAGCATCACCACCCCAGTGGAGAGGATAGCGCTGAGAGCCAGCCCATGCAGAGCGTCCCCAGATGATACCTTCACCGTTGTTTGTCTTCTTGATGATGTCATATGCAGCCTTGTTATAGCGAACAGGATAGAGGTTGTGCTCATAGAGACCGCTGCGACCATTGCTATATATACCATTATATAAAGGAGCTGCCTCGCCGAAGTCAGCCTTGATGACTGCAACACCCTGCTTCAGGAGACCTTCGAGCTTACCCTGATACCAGCTTACAGTCTTAGGGTTAGTGAAGTCGAGCACAGCATCCTCGTAAGGAAGACCGCCAGTTCCATTCTTTACTGCCATTCCCTCCTCAACAATCTCATTGAAATAACGGTTCTTTGGAGTGAAGTATGGCAGCTGCCATAGACAAGTGTGGAAACCATCCTTCTTCAAGTCCTGAAGCATCTTCTCAGGATCGTCGAAGTTCTTTGGACTGAACTTATAGTCGCACTGCCAGTCAACCTCAAACCAACCTGTATCGAAATGGATTACATCGCAAGGAATCTTGTTCTCACGCATCTGCTTTGCCACGCTACGTCCCTCAGCCTCTGTGAAATAAGAGATGCGGCTCTGCCATGTGCCGAAAGACCAGAGGGCAGGGAGTTCAGGGCGACCTACGAGGGCTGTGTATTCGCTCAGGATTTCCTTTGGATCACCAAGTATGATGAAGAGGTCTGCCTGCTCGTCTGCCATGAAGAGGCGTGTTGTGCCGATGTAAGAGTTACCGAAGTCAACAGTTACAGGAGCAGAGGTATGCATGAAGATACCATAGCCACGGTTTGAGAAATAGAAAGGGATAGGCTTATACATATCCTGAGTCTCAGGTCCCTGAGGGTCGGTCACGAAGAGGTTGAACTTCTGACCAGCCTTGTTGAGGGCAGTAGGTGACTCACCGCAACCATAGATACGCTCACCAGGACGAAGGCTGAATACAGGCTCGATGGCACGGCTATTGTCAGAGCCACGCTTCATGAAGAGGAAAGGCTGTGTCTTCACCTGTGATGAATCGTTGTCAGAGAGAGTACGGGTACGTGTTATCTCCTTGCCATACTTGTCCTTGATGACGAGGCGCCAAGGGTAGTCCTGTATCTCAAGAGAACCCTGACTGCTGGTGTATTTTACGTTGTTGCCGCTCTTTGTAACCTTCCAGAGACTTCTGCCATCAGCGGGTTTTCCTGCAAGCATCACCTCATCAGCAGGATCCTTAGGAATGATAGGACTTGTGAATACGCGAACACGGAGAACACGCTCATTGACAGGCTCCACGCGGAACTTCAACTGTGGGCTCTGGTCGTATGCAGGTCCAGGGAAGTCAAGGTTTTCAAGAGGGGTAATCCAGTAACCATTGGCATTGAAAGCCTGACGAGGATGAACCTGCTGGCGGCTCCATTGCATCACGCCCCATCCTGTCTCTGTATCGAAAGATACGAGGCTGTCAGCACAAAAATAGGTGTTGGTAGGATCATTGAACTGTCCGCTCATGTCCACGGTCTGTGTGAGCAGATAGGGCACACCATTGTTGGTGGTCATCTGGGCATTTGCTTCCGTGCCGAAGAGGGCGAGAGTAGCAAGAATGCCATTTCGTAGAATATTTTTATTCAGCATATAGTTATAAATATTAGGTTTATTTTTTGCAAAGATACTAAAAAATATTCTTTCTCATTATATAGATAAAGAGAATGAAAAATATCTGCTAAAATAGTATCTTTTTTACTCTTACTATGTGTTATTTAGCACCAGGAGCAGCGTCATTGCCTACGTTGTCAGCAGCGTTGCTTGCCTTTGCCTTTGGACGCTTCACGTCTTTTACGGCGTCCTTTGGCAAGTATTCGCTGTGTAGAGCATCGATGATAGGAGCAGAAAGACCGCTTATCTTTGCATCCTTAGCACCTGTTATGTCGAGAACGATAATCTCATTCTTGCCCTTCTTCAACCAGCAGCCAGGCATATAGAGTGTCTGCTGAGGACCAACGTTCCAGAAACGACCTATGCAATGACCATTCACCCATACGATGCCCTTGCCCCATGTAGAGAGGTCGAGGTATGTATCGCCAGTTTTCTTAAGGTTGAAGGTTGCAGAATAGATTGTTGGCTGAGGAGATGCTGGAGCCATAACCAAAGAACGATTCATCTGTATATCGTTTACGGTAAGATTTTCCTTCAAAGGCATAAGGCGCACCTGCCAGTTCTTGAGGTTGTATGTAGCCTCGTGACCATTCACGTTTGTCATCACCTCCACGCTCTCTGTAATGCCCTTAGGGTCGAAGATCATCTTGGAGTAGTTGATACGTCCCATAGGCTCGATGTAGATAGCGAGCTGAGCACCTTCCTCAACATTTTCCTTGATACGGAGAGTGTTCTCAAACTTATTGCCACGGTAGAGCTGACCTATCTGCTTACCGTTGACATAGACGATGGCATAGTCGTGCATCTCGTTGATGCGAAGCAATGCTCCAGCCTTGATGGCAGGGAGGGTAGTGGTGTAGAGTACGCTGCCGTAACCCATGTTATACTGCTCGATAGGCATAGCATCATAGCTCTCGATAGCCTCTCCTGCTGTGTTGAAGAGCGAGCCCACCTCATTGAGCTTTATCTCTGGGATGGTGATGATAGGCAGAGGTTTTGGAACTGCTGGCAGTTTCACGTCAGAATGTTTCTGCAAGAGACTGCGAAGCTGATAGTATTTCTCCGTTGCAGCTCCCTGCTCATCGATAGGAGCATCATAGTCGTATGAAGTGCAGTCAGGAGCAAAGCCTGTATTGTTAGCACCAGCCCACCATCCGAATGATGTGCCACCGTGAGTCATATAGAGGGAGAAGGAAATTCCATTATCAAGCATGGTGCCGATACCCTTCACCATAGCATCGGAAGGACGAGTCTGATGGGCTGTTCCCCAACCGTCAAACCATCCACTCCAGTATTCAGAACACATCATAGGAGCATCAGGACGAAGTTGCTTGAGGCGCTTGAACTGATCCAAGACATTCGCATTCGTGCCGAAGTTCATAGTCCAGAGAAGGTCATCGAGGGCATTATCCTCAAAGTTGCTCGACCAGTCGCACTGGAAAAGCTGTGTCTTATCCCATCCCGCCTTGCGGAGAGCATCTCTCATCGCGCTAACGTATGGCTTATCCTTGGCGTATGAACCATATTCGTTCTCCACCTGTACCATAATTATATTACCACCATTCTCAAGGCGATAAGGAGCGAGAACCTCTGCCACCTTATTCTCGAAACGAACAGCAGGAGCCATGAACTTCTCATCGAGAGTGCGAAGCTTGATGTCTCTGTTCTTCAGGAGCCACCAAGGCAGACCGCCCATCTCCCATTCAGCGCAAACGTATGGACCAGGGCGAACGATTACCCACATGCCATTCTTCTTGCATATCTCCATGAAAGCAGCAAGGTCGTGATTGCCGGAGAAATCCCAAACGCCTTCTTCTGGCTCGTGATAGTTCCAGAAAACGTATGCACAGATAGTGTTCATACCCAATGCCTTGCACATCTTTACACGATGGTCCCAATATTCTCTTGGGATGCGGGCATAGTGAAGTTCGGCAGCTTTCACAACGAAAGGTTTGCCATCAAGGAGAAATGTACCCTTACCTTGCGTGAAGGTATGAGTCTTCTGGATGTCTTTTGCAGAAACAGAAAGACATGCACACATGATAGTTAGTAGGAATAAAAACTTTTTCATAGATAGGTTTATTGTAGGATATTTCAGAAAAATAAATTATAGTAAACTAATGATGGATATTATTGCAAAGACAACCACTGTAAGTAGGGCTGTAAGAGCTGGAATGTAAACGAAGATAGGCTTCAGATGCCTGTCCAGAGGCATGAAACGGTTGTGCAGATAGAGTAGGGGGATGACAACTATGGTAGCATAAAGCATACCGGCAATGAGGTCACCGGGATAATGCACTCCGAGATATGATCGCGAATAGCATATAACGAGAGTCAGGACTATCAGCGTCGTGAGAGTCTTCCATGACCTTATGAAATATGCGATGATGAGCGAGAGACCGAAATAGTTTGCTGCATGGGCAGAAGGGAAACCATAGGCACCGCCACGATAGTCGTTCACGATATGCACCATAGCGCCTACAGGACTCTCAAGGTTTGCAGGACGCAATCTGTGGAACCATGGGCGGATAATCTGCGAGTTCACCATGTCCGTGAACAGCATCATGATGCCTACCATCAGAAGCATCTGCAGAGTACGCTTCCATCCCACATTTCTATATATGACAAATATTGTAATAAGATAAAACGGAATCCATACCGCCTTACCGCTTATCAGCCACATGAGCTGATCGAGGAAAGGAGTATGCATTCCGTTTATCTGTAAAAGAAGTTCGTGATCGAATTCAGTCATAGACAACCTCTTTTCGTTTTTTATCTTTTCATTTTTAGAAAATCATCTTCTCAGCCCAGTAGCAGAGGATACCTGCCACGTAGCCTACGAAGGCAATCCATGTGATATTCTTCATATACCAACCGAAGCTGATATGCTCGAGACCCATAACGACAACGCCTGCAGCACTACCGATGATGAGCATAGAGCCACCCACACCGGCACAGTAAGCGAGCAACTGCCAGAAGATACCGTCAACAACGAGGTTTGGAGCAGAGTCGATGATGTACATCTTCATCGCACCAGCCACGAGAGGCACATTGTCAACGATGGATGAGAGAATACCGATAGCACCTGTTACGAGGTAGTCATTGCCGATGGTCTGGTCGAGCCACTGACCGAGAGCAACGAGGACACCTGTCTCTGACAGTGTAGCCACTGCCATGAGGATGCCGAGGAAGAACATTATAGTTGTGATATCGATGCGAGAGAGAAGCTTTGTTACGCGCTTTGCCATAGGGTCGTGCTCTTCATTCTTGCGATAGATAATCTCAGTTACGCACCAGAGAATGCCGAGTACGAGGAGGATTCCCATAAATGGAGGGAGCTCCGTAAGTGTATGGAATACAGGCACACAGCACAATCCGCCTACACCAAGAGCGAAGATAAGCTTGCGCTCAAATCTTGTAATCTCACTTATCTCTGCCTCATGCTTGTCAACGACAGCAGGTAGGTCGCCCTTCAGGTGCATCTGGAGCACTGCTGTAGGTACGATGAACGCAACGAATGAAGGGATGATAATCTCAGAGATAACGCCGAGAGCAGTAATCATCTTGCCGTTCCAGAGCATGATGGTGGTAACGTCACCGATAGGAGAGAATGCACCGCCTGCATTTGCCGAGATGATAACATTGGCAGCAAACCACATACGGTCCTTCTTGTCATGTACGAGCTTGCGCAGAATCATAATCATCACG
>JAZQOH010000023.1:0-17889 GCA_045627725.1 Prevotella sp.
CAGGTGCATCTGGTGCTTCGCCCCAGCCCACCATGTCCCAGTCATACTGTGTCGGCTTGCCAAACTTCACGTTCTGCGCATAAAGCGTCATACTGCTGCAACTCATGATAAGCAGAGTCGCTACAAAACGGATGATGTTTCTTCTATTCATTGTTGTATGTGTTAAATTTTACTTTTTTAGATGATGAGGCAGGGACTCGTCACCAGACTCATCTTTCATTAAATACCTTTTTTTTGTTCATACGTTTCCATACTATAATATCAGACCTTTTATTTCTTAAAATCATAGTATCTCTTGAATATTTAATCACAAAAATCGGATCATGAAATGGAATTAAATGTCCATTTTTGTTTATATATTCAGACAACGTATCATTTTCTATTTTAAATTTCAGACCATACATAGCTATATGCGGATTTGGCCAGCCATACTCTCCGTCATAAATAAATCTTATCGTTGAGTCCTTCTTTGAATATTCCGTTACAACAGCACCATAAGAACCATCATAAACACGTACCCAATATCCAACATTTCCATGCGTAAGAGCATCTAAGCAAGATCGCTCCCAAGATTGCTTACATGATATAAAACCAGACAAAAGCACGCATGTTATTAATATTATTTTATAGACTTTCCTGTTATTACGCATTCTTTCAAAAAATTAACAACTGAAACTTTATTATTATCAAGTTCAAAGCTTGCATATCCAGCAAACGAACCATTCAATTTTGTTACTATATTAACGGGCATTGGGTTATCTGTAGCATAATCATTCAAAGATTTTGCAGTAGCAATGCCAGCTTAAAATAAGATGTGTTTCTTGATAATCATATTATATATATGTTTAGTGTGTTATAGATTACGAGTGCAAAGTTAATAAGATCAATCAACATAAGCAAAAAAATTCAACAAGAAAAATATACACTTTATATACACTGGCGAATATTTTGTCTTTCAACTCTTTAGGTTAAACATTGAAACATTATCAACAATGTTGTAACAGATTCGTCCTTAAAGATTTTGCATCTTGTTTCATAAACAGTTTCTCATTTATCTGCATTTTCAATCTATTGACGCGTGCTGAGTCAACTCCCAGCAGCAAAGCAATCTCAGATTCTCTGAAGTTTAGCGCCATTAGCATACACACTTTATATTGGTCTTCCGTAAGATTGTTGCTTGCAGAGAGGAATGAGCTATAGCCAGAATAGTATATGCGGAACTTTGAGATTAACATTTGCCACTCTTCATTAGTTACGGGTTGCCAGGTTGAAGTGTATTGGCTTTTACTCTTTATCATGCCGTATATGTCAGTATTGAAGAAAGACTGGGTGACCATATTCTTACTTGTGCTCTTGAGTATGGTCTCCATATTATGTATCTGCTCTTGCAAATGAACGATTTCATTATCCTTCCTGTTTATTGAGACTGCTCTTTCTTCTGCTTCCTCAAGAATAGAATGCAGCTTTTCCTTATTGCTTTCCAACTGATAGGCAAGCTGCTTTATACGTTCGATATTATTTTTCTGCCTCTTTTTATGAGCAATGGTAATAAATACTATCATTACAAACAGAGACAAGATAACACATGCAAGATAGAATTTATGTGTCTGACTCTTTGCATACAATTCTGCATTATCTCTTGACATCTTTTGCATACGTCCATAATTGTACATGGAATTAAACCGTATGACTTCTTCTATATTTGAATTTAGTTGCTCAGAATCTTTTTCTGCAACGTAAAGTTGAGAATACTTGGAAATAGAATCTGCAACATTAATTATTGTATATAACTTTAGCAAACCATCATAAGCAGCCCACTTATGAGGAGAAATCAATAATTTGTAAAAGCAATTGCGAGCTAAAACAAAATCATTGTCATATAAGGCAATGCGCCCTTTGTCATGTAAATAAAGAGATACCATTAAACTATCATGCTTTGTCAAGGAACATTGAGATAATTCATTTTCAAAGACATTCAAGACTTCTTTTGCCTTATTTATTTCCCCTCTTTCTATGTAAATGGATATAATTGTTCCTAACGAATAGGTATCTTCTTTTATATTTAAGGATTTTCGTATAGCCCTTGCTCTTTCTACTATAGACAAAACACTATCTTTCATATTCAAAGAAAGATAAGGTCGTAGTTTAAATTCGTCTGCCTCAATAATAGCTATTGTATCATGCAAGATATGAGCAACCTCCTCATATTTGTTGAAGCATCTAAGTTCTTCCTTTGGTAAATGAAGACTATAATATAAATCCGCCATTTGCCCGTAAACACTCATCAATATACGATAGTCACAATCAGGACTTAAAGTATCAGCTATATCAACTGCTTCATTGTAACATTGTAAAGTCATAGGCGCTTCGTGAAGATCTCTGTAAACACATCCAAGAAGATAATGCGCCTTCATCTTCTGGCTGGGAGTGCCATGGCTATCGTAGTAGTCCACGACTTCCTTCATCACGGAATCGGTGGTAAAGTCAACATAAGCTTTGTTCTGCGCATCTGCATTAAGGAGTTCATAACGCATCCGAATTGACTTCGGACTTTTTGCCACCTCTTCCCTTATGCTATCAAGCATGGCAAGGACGGAGTCAGGATTAGAAATTACAAGACTGTCTCCACGGTCAAGGACAGCAGAGACATCACTGGTGTCACGGCATGATTGGAGTGTACCCAGCATCACAGACATCAGAAGGCAGCTGATGGATATAAGGAAAAAGGAACGTAATTTCATTTGTTTATCAATTATGAGACAAAGGTAATAAAAAAATTATAAATAGCAACATTACTTTGCAATCAAATAACCTCCCTCCTCTTTTTTCTTCTCACAACACATCATAACTCCTTGTGTATCCGCACACAAGGAGACAGAAAAAGCCTCACTACCATTAGGCAATGAGGCCAAATATGATTTCGGTATTATTAGGATTTTGGCAATTTAGGAGTTGTCTTCTCTAATTTCTTATCTGACGACGCAACACGACGTTCCAGTTTCTTTATATCCTCAGCAGGAGGAAGATTCTCAGGTCGTATATCACGTTGAGCTAACATACCTCTTACGCTTGCATTGTTTTGAACATGCTCTCGTGTTATAGAGGTTTCTCCTCTCAAATCTTTTTGTTCTACATTATAGTTTGTCATTTCAGTAGCAAGGTTTTTTGCTGCTATGGTCAACGTGGGAAGGAAGTCTGCCAATGGTCGATTAGACTTAATTCCAAGACGGATTTTCATGTCATCTGTGGTATGTCCTCCAAACAATGCAGTATCTCCTTTTGAGCGAATTCGGGCGTATCCTTTGTCATCCACTCCTCGTTCAAAGATGTTACGGGAGAGTTGTTTTTCTGAAGAACGAAGTCTATCGCGAGTTTCAAGACGAGCCAAGTCTTTGAGACGTTCTTCGATTATTTCTATCTTGCGTGTCTGTACAGCAAAATAACTTTGAGCAAACGCAATTTCTGGTTTCTTGGGATCGCCATTCTGAGCTATGAGATAGCATGCATAGCGGGTAAGCATGTAATCTTGTATTTCGCGTTGAGCACCCTTGGCAAGGCTTATCATTTTCGTGACCTCACGAAAATGATCATCAACGTTGACATCCAACGATTTACACGAATCAACGGCTCTGCCTATTGCTGTTTGAAAATTCTCCCAACGAGTATATCCAAGGACATTCTGTAGGTCTCGGGCAAACCAAACTTCAACCTGCTCTTTACCATCCTCACCTGTAATAAAGTTAGCAATAGCATCAAACGATGTCTTATATTCTACAATGCTTTGTTTATCCATAAACGCTTTTTATTCAATATGTCAATTCTTCATCCGTCACCTTAAGGTTTACGGGTTCTAAATCATACTGCAAAAGTAACGATTATATTTCAAAAGACCAAATAATCTCTATCTTTTTTCTTCTCACATCACATCATAACTCGTTGTGTGTCCGCTCACAAGGAGACAGAAAAAGCCTCACTACCATTAGGCAATGAGGCTTATGTCCGATTTATTCGTTCTCTATCAGTTCGAAGAGTCTTTCTACAGCTTCTGCTTCAGGGATGGCTTTCATAACACATTCCTTGTTGCGATAGAGACTTATCTTGCCAGGACCGGCACCGACATAGCCATAGTCAGCATCTGCCATCTCACCAGGACCATTGACGATGCAACCCATGATACCTATCTTCAAGGTGTTGTAGCGAGGGTCTTGCTTTGCCCTTTCGCTTACTGCTGCCTTTATCTTTGCTATGGTAGAGCGCAGGTCATAGAGTGTTCTGCCACATCCTGGGCATGAGATATATTCCGTCTTGGTGAACTTGACGCGAGCTGCCTGAAGGATGGCATCAGCGAGGACAGGTTGCTTCTCGCCGTTATTCTCTATGATGAGTTCCTTTGCCTTGCCGTCAATAAGCAGGGCACCGGCGGCCATGGCAGCCTTCAGTTGAAGGGTCTCATGCTCCGTCTCGTTGAAAGAGAGATAGAGAGTGCCGTCTTCTATCTTGGCATTCTCGCGAATCTGTGCACATTCCTCTATCATTGAGACGAGCTTCTTGGCTACTGGTATCTCCTCTTCTGGCTCTTCAGAAAGGGAAACACGGATAGTATCGCCTATGCCTTCCGTGAGAAGAGCGCCGATACCTACAGCAGACTTGATGCGACCATCTTCGCCCTCGCCTGCTTCGGTCACACCGAGATGGAGAGGATAGTGCATATCTTCGGCATTCATCTTCTCTACGAGGAGACGAACGGACTGCACCATAACGACGGTGTTGCTTGCCTTTATGGATATGACAACATCATGGAAATCCTTATCGCGACAGATGCGAAGGAACTCCAGACACGACTCGGCGATGCCTTCAGGGGTGTCGCCATAGCGAGACATGATACGATCAGAGAGAGAGCCGTGGTTCACACCGATGCGAACAGCTGTCTTGTTCTCCTTACATATATTAAGGAAAGGTACGAAACGCTCGCGTATCTTCTGCAGTTCCTGAGCATATTCCTCATCGGTATATTCCAGTTTCTTGAATACTCGGGCAGGGTCAACATAGTTGCCTGGGTTTACGCGCACCTTCTCGCAATGCTTTGCTGCCACGTCGGCCACGTTGGCATTGAAATGAACGTCGGCAACGAGAGGTGTCATGATGCCCTCTGCCTTCAACGCATCAGAGATATTCTTCATGTTCTCAGCCTCGCGACGCCCCTGTGTGGTGAGGCGCACGAGTTCTCCTCCGGCATTGATGATGCGCTTTGCCTGAGCCACGCAAGCATCGGTGTCGTTGGTGTTAGTCGTTGTCATCGACTGAACGCGGATGGGGTTGTCGCCTCCGATAGCGATGGAGCCGATATGGGCGACGGTGGATTGTCTTCTTTGCATAATCTTAGTGCCCGATGGAAAACCATCGGGAACAGGGGTTAGTTTGTCTTATAGTCGTATTTCACTTCAGCGAGTTCCTTGTTTGCCTTTTCTATCTTGGCACCAAGACCTGCCTTGTACTCATAGAGACGAGCAGCGATGTCCTTATCGCCAAGGGCGAGCATCTCCATAGCGAGGATGGCTGCATTCATTGCGCCATTGACACCTACAGTAGCTACAGGTATGCCAGGAGGCATCTGTATGATGGAAAGCATAGCATCAAGGCCGTCGAGCATACCCTTGATAGGTACTCCGATGACAGGAAGAGTGGTGCTGGCAGCGATGACGCCAGGGAGTGCGGCAGCCATTCCAGCACCAGCGATGATGACTTTCAGTCCGCGATTCTCAGCAGAGCGGGCAAACTCCTCTACTGCATCAGGTGTGCGATGAGCAGAGAGAGCATTTACCTCGAAAGGTATCTGCTGGTCGTTGAGGAACTTCATTGCTTTTTCCATAACGGGCATGTCGGATGTGCTGCCCATAATAATGCTTACAAGTGGTTTCATTTTTATTATCTTTTTGTTTTTTTTTCTAGTTTTTCTAGTATTTCTAGTCTTCCTAGTTTTTGGGGGCTTCTATATCGTAATTATCACGGCGAAGGAGATGATGATGCCAAGGAGGAATCCATAGACTACCTGATGGAGGGAGTTCTGACGTAGCACCATGCGACCTGTGCCAACGAGACCTGCAAGAACGAGCAGTACGCAGAGCCACCAGAGAGGGTTGTAACCGAATATCTCTGCAAAGCCGAGCATGCCTCCCGTGATGCCACCTATGGCAGCTGTGTGGATGGATATCTTCCACCATACATTGACGGTGGCACATACTATCTGTATGATGAGTGCTGCCACCACTATGCTACTCATAAAGTGAGGGAAGTGGAGATAGGTCATAAGATAGAAGCAGGAGAAATAACACATGATGGAGATGACATAAGGCACCATACGGCCTTCACGGGATATGAGCTTCAACATCGACCATCCCTGATACTTCCGATAGAGATGGATGAGCAGGGTAGGGAGGAGGATGGTGAAGATATACACGAGGAGAAGCACGGAGAGCTTGTAGCTCCACGAGAGAAGGCTCAGATAACTGAACGAGAAGAGTGCTACCATCGCCACGAGGGGAAGGTAGAAAGGCGTGAAGATGATGCTCAGCGCCCGTGCTGGGGGTATTAATAGTTTTTCGTTCATATTCTTGAGCCCGACGGAAAACCGTCGGGAACGGTGGGGGCTCTTACTAACTACTCCCTCCCCCTCGGGGGAGGGCTGGGGAGAGGGGCTTCTATTTTCTCAATCTTGCTACCGGGATGCCCATTGCTTCGCGGTATTTTGCTACTGTGCGTCGTGCGATAGGGAAGCCTATCTTCTTCATTGCTTCGGCAAGAGCCTGGTCGGAGAGAGGCCGTTTCTTGTCCTCGCCATCGATGATGTCCTGAAGGGCAGCCTTTATCTTGCGATTTGACATCTCCTCGTCACCATCAGAGAAGGAAAGACCAGAGGAGAAGAAATGGCGGAGCGGGAAGATGCCCCAAGGAGTCTCAGCATATTTGGCATTGCAGACGCGGGAGATGGTGGATATGTCGAGCCCTACACGGTCAGCGACATCCTTGAGAGTCATAGGACGAAGTTCCGACTCATCACCTTCGAGGAAATAGCGATGCTGGATATCGATGATGGCACGCATTGTGGAAGTGAGTGTGTTACGACGCTTCTCTATCGCCTCTATATAGCCTCTGGCGCGCTCTATCTTCTCTTTTGTATAGAGCAGAGCCTCTTTCTCCATACGGTTGAGGGACTTCTGATTCTTCATATATCCCTCCATCTGCTCCTCGAAGTCGTGGGAAATGAAGACGCGAGGCAGTTCGCCATTATTTAGTTGGAAAGAGATGCGACCCTGGAACGGAGGATCAACGATGAAATCAGGAGTTACCTGCTGAATGCTGCGTCCCATTGTCTCGCCCAATGATGAACCAGGACGTGGATTGAGACGGCGCAGTTCTGCTATGACTTCCTCCACTTCTTTCTCGGAAACCTGAAGACCACTACGCAGTTTGTCCCAATGTTTCTTTGTGAAATCATCGAAATGATGGCGTATGGCCTTATACATCAGTCTCTTCATTGGCGACTCATCCTTACGCTTTATCTGAAGGAGAAGACACTCCTGAAGGGAACGGGCACCAACGCCAGGAGGATCGAACGACTGGAGAATCCTCAATACCTTCTCAATATCCCTTTCTGATGCATCCACTTCGTGATAGATGGCAAGGTCGTCGGAGATGAAGGTGAGGTCAGTACGGAGTAGTCCGTCATTGTCAAGCGAACCGATGAGATACTCGATGATAGCACGATCGCGTTCTGTAAGGTCCTCATCGCTCACCTGTTCCATAAGTTTATCGTAGAAGGAAACCTCATTGCCATAGACAATCTCTTCCTGTTCCTCAGAAGAGCTGCCTCCTGAGGACGAGAGAGAGCGATAGTCTGTGGCAAGGCGATCATCGGAATCGATACTGTTAAGAGCAGAATCGAGGGCATCCTCACGTTCTTCGCGCTCTGTCTGTGCCTCGAAGGAGGCTTCGTAGGCATCGGTTTCGTTGCTGAACTCGGCAACTGTTTCGTCAAGGCTTTCGCTATTTTCGAAAGAATTGTCATCGCTAAGGAAATCATCATCGGAAGCATTGCCCACATCGCCGTCGGCAGTTCGTACATCAAGGTTTGCATCCTCAGGCTGTTCGGAGTCGAGGGCAGGGTTCTCGTAGAGTTCCGTCTTTATGTTCTCCTCCAGTTGAGCCAATGGCATCTCAAGCAATCTCACCTGCAAGATCTGCTGGGCGGTGAGTCGCTGCTGTTGCTGTTGTATCAGCTTCTGTTCCTGTGAAAGATGTTGTTCGAGAGCCATTGTGAATAGAATTATTTATGCAAAGATACATATTTTTAGTGTAACTTACTCAAAGAAAGCCCCTTTTTTCATAAAAAACAACAAAAATGCAACACAATTTTTGGCATTTAACCTTTTTATATATAATTTTGTGGACTTAACATAGAAACCTATCTCTTTTGTTTGAAGCAGAAGAAAGAATAACTAACTACAATATTTACTAATGACTATCTTTAAGAAATTTCGTCTTTTTGCAGCTATTGCATTATTAGCTACAAGCGGTATGACTGCTGTGGCGCAACAGTTGGCATTCCCTGATGCTGCTGGATGGGGACGTTTTGCTACAGGTGGACGCACAGGAAGCGTGTATCATGTGACGAATCTCAACGACTCAGGCACAGGCTCACTGCGTGATGCCGTCAGTCAACCTAACCGAATCGTCGTGTTTGACGTCGCTGGCGTTATCAAACTTAACTCTATCATCGTGTTCAAGAACAACCTTTATGTTGCGGGACAGACAGCTCCTGGCGAGGGTATCACGGTATATGGCGGCAGAGTTTCTTTCTCAGGAGCAAGCAATACGATTGTCAGATATATGCGATTCCGTCTCGGTCATGCTGCAGGACAGGTGGATTGTGCCGGTGCAGCAAACGGTCATGACATGATATTCGACCACTGTTCGTTCGGATGGGGTGGTGATGAGACATTCTCCCTCAACCCTGATGGCAAGAATGGAGGACTTTATAACATTACCCTTTCCAACTCAATCATGGGACAGGGCCTTATGCCTCACTCGGCAGGTGGACTCGTTCAGACAGAGAACGTGACTCTATATCGCAACCTCTACTGCGATAATGCTACACGAAACAATAAGATTAAGGGTATCAATCAGTATGCCAACAACATAGTATATAACTGGAAGGATGCAGCCTATAACATGGGCGGCGACTCTGAAGGTCAGTCATATTGCAACATAGAGTCAAACCTTTTCATCAATGGTCCTGCGAAGGGTGGTGCTGCTTTTACAGGTGGTAACTCCAATTTCCACTTCTATGCCGATGATAACTGGCAGGATAATAACATGGATGGCAAGTATGATCCATTCCTTGTAACAAGTTATTCTGGTGCAGACCGTCAGTCAAAGCCTTACGACTATCCTGTCCTTGACCTTTATGCAGGCAATGAACTTCTTGAGAAAAACTTGCCTACTGTAGGCGCAAGTCTGCCTTACCGTGACTATGTGGACTATTATATGATGGATGAAATCATGTCTTACGGTAAGAAAGGTGCACTTGTTTCAGATGAGAACACATTGCCTTACCCTATACCAACACTTTGGAATGTATGGAAAGGAGATACTCGTCTTGACTCTGATAAGGATGGTATGCCTGATGCATGGGAAGAAGCAAACGGCACTGACAAGACAAAGAATGACGCTATGATCATTGCCTCGAATGGCTATGCAAACATAGAGAACTACATAAACTCCATCACTATTGATGACCGTCAGTATTTCCTCCGCACTCCTATGCTGACAGAGCAGACTTCTGCAACAACGACAACGATGACAATCACTTGGCGCGACTGGACATACGGCGAAGAGGGATTCATCGTTGAGATACAGGAAAAGAACGGAGCATGGAAGGAAGTGGCTCGCACAGAGGCAGGAAAGACCTCGGTAATAGTATCTGGTCTTAATGCCGGAACGCAGTATCAGGTGCGTCTCTGCGCTTATGCAGGAGAGACAAAATCTGCTTATACCGAGGAGATGAAGATGTCAACACGCCCAGAGGTTGTGGGTATGATAGACCCTGACACATACCAGGCAGAGCATACTCTCTCGGTTACAGGCACAGCAAACTGGGGTGATGAGAGTCTTGTATGGAACAATAACACCACTGCATATAGTGATGGCAACGAAACACTTATAGCACCTGCAGAGAATACAACGCTTAATATCACCAATGCCATCCTCCCTACCAACGTGGTTGTGAAGGGTGATGCCGATGTTACCTTCCAGGGTGATGGCTACATTGCCGGTGCTGCTTCGCTCAACAAGGCAGGCAAGGGCACTCTCTCTGTCAATACAAACAATGACTATAAGGGTGCTACAGTGCTTCACGATGGTGTGCTTGAGTTCAATTCTATTGCTAATGGAGGCAGTAAGTCGGCTATCGGTTCAAGTGTTGAATTCGCCCAGAACTGGATATGGAATGGCGGAACATATCGCTATACCGGTGGCAATGCAACTACAAACCGTTCGTTCCAGTTGCTGAGAGATACAAGATTTGAGATTACAAGTGGCTCAACAATTACCTTCTCTGGAGCAAGCATGGAAGGTGCTGCTGGTGCTAACAGTACTGCAACTCTCATTCTCGATGGTAATGGCACATTCAATGTGGATGATAAGCTTATCTCTAAGCATAGTGGCGCTATTCAGATTGATGGTGGTACGCTCTTCACTCCTACCGAACCTATCACGAAGGCATACGGTGCTAACCTGAAGAAACTCATCATGAATGGTGGTACACTCAAGACAACAGGTACTACATCAGGCTATGAGACTTATTCTTTCCCTATAGAAGTGAAGGAAGGTTCTGTATCGACACTTGACCTTTGCCGTAACAACTATATGAACAACACACTCTCAGGTAGTGGAACTCTTGTTGTCAATGTGCCTTATCTTCGTGAGTATGTAAACTTCAAGTATAGCAATTTCACGGGTCGTATCATTGCTAATGGTAAGTCTTCTGAAAAGGGTGGCAGTCTCTACCTCATCCAGAAGGGTGCTTCAAACATGACACAGGGTGTTCTTGAACTGGCAGGAAATGCACGTCTTTGTGGTTGGGATACCAGTCAGTCATGGGAAGTTGGTGGTATTTCAGGTGGTCCTAACACATGCATCTCCGGTTCATCAAAGAACACAGCGAGTGGATGGACTGCTACATGGACTGTAGGTAGTGCCAATACTGACGAGACATTCCAGGGAACAACAAACAATTATCATTGCTCCAATGCTGGTAATGGTACCGTTGTAATAAAGAAGGTAGGTACTGGTCTCTGGCGCCTCACCAACAATAACCTTGATCATAAGGGTGCAACGACAGTAAGTGGCGGTACTCTCGTAATGAATGGTACACTGAAGAACTCTGCCATTACCGTTGCAAGCGGTGCTACACTCAAGGGTATGGGTACTATCTCGCAGGCTGCTACTCTTAATAGTAATTCTACTCTGGAGGCAGGCGACACACTCGTAAACGGTAAGGGACTCACTTTCTCTTCTACTCTTAAGCTTGCTGGAAACAACACAGTCAGTGTTCCTGTGACATTGGAGAAGTGCAACACTATAACGGTAAATGGTGCAATGACTATTGGTGCTGGCAGTCCGCTCAGCATTATTGCCAGCGAAGAAGGTCTTGCTCGCGCTCCTTATGCCAATACAGAGTATCAGATTTTCAAGATTGGCACTAATGGAAGTATCACAGGTACATTCTCTTCAATAACAACAGAGGTTCTTGCAGAAGGACAGTCATGGGATGACAGCGAACTCTATACGAAAGGTGTCCTCCGTGTGGTAGGTGGAGATGTGAAGCCTTCTGATGATGATCCAACTCCTGGTCCTGGTGATGATGATGATCCTGCTGGTGAAACAATGAGAGTTACTCTCGCATACGGCAATATGACCCCAAAGTCATACGATGACAGTGGTGTGAACAACATGCTCATCGGTGCAGAGAACAAGGAGAGCAACGGTGTGCTCAACAATAACATCGGCTTCTCGCTTGTTTGCACTGGCAATCTTGCAAAGGAACTTGCAAAGGGAACAAAGATGAAGTATGACTTCGATGGTGTGGATCGTACAAACATAAAGATATCCAATGGTGCTCAATGCACTGTCTTCCTGCCAGAGAATGCCCGTGCTACAAAACTTGAGCTCTGGAGCACAGTAGGTACTAATGCTTCAAGTCGCACAAGTTATTGGAAGGAAGTGTGTGGTGTGACCTATACTGAAGCTGACGCAAAGATTCTTGACCTTACTGCTGGTGCTGTGAACTGCGCTACATTCACCCTCCCTAACGTGGATAAGATAACCTTTACCAATACAGGTGAGCAGCAGTGTGTCATCATCAATATTGACTATCATTATGGTGGTCCTGCAAATACAACAGGTATAGATGGTGTCATTGAAGTCTCTTCTGACTCAAATACAATCTATGACCTCTCTGGTCGTCGCATTACTAATGCTGCAGCTAAGGGTGTATATATTAAGAATGGCAAGACTTGGGTGAGATAATCCAGTCTTGTTATCCTTATTTCTGAATAACAACAAAAATGCCGCACGAAGCAGAATATCTGCATTGTGCGGCATTTTTTTTATACTTTCTTTGGGGAAGTTCCCTATCTGATAACAATAGTCATTCCCCTTGCTGCCTGAGCACCATAGACGAGGGCTTGCTCGATGTCTGCAGTCTTTGAAGGACCGGAGATGAACGAGCCGAAACCATATTCTGGCATCTCGATGCGCTGATAAGCCTCATGCATGTTGCTTACGATATTCTTCTTGTCAACGATGAGTACGAGGTATTCTGAGATGAAGCAGATAGCTTTCTCCTTCATAGTCTGTGGAACCCACACACATCCGTTCTCTGCGCATGCCACTTCACCTTTGATGACTCCAACGTCAGTGCCGTCAAGTTCCTGTGCATTAACAACGGTGTCTGGGTTTCTGTCAGCATTCACGCCTTCCACATTGCTTGATATCACCTTTGCATCTGGGTAAGCCTGACGGATAAGGTCGTTGATATCATCACCTTCCTTCATCTCTATCACCTTTGCTCCAGCCGTAGTGGATGCCGTTTCGATGAACTGAGCCACAGGATCATCAAACGTCAGCTTCTTAAAACCGAGGTCTGGCATGTCGTATGTTTCGCGAACATTATTGCGAAGACGATTCAGTATTTTTTCTTTTGAACTCATTTCACTTCTCCTTTCTTCCATAATTCGTGGAACGATTTCTTTGCAAACTCTGGCATTGCGTGTCCCTTGCACCATGCGTTAAGCCTGATGTTGATGAGCGGAGCAGGCAGATAGTTGGCGAGAGGGGCGAACTTCAATGCCGTTGTGTATAGTCCTGGATTGTCAAACAACACCTTCATTCCCTGCGACATAGCCTTCTTCATAGGATCAGCATGACCCATGGAATCAAGTTCCTGACGCCATTTGTATATCTGGGTGGAGAGGTCAACCTTCACAGGACACACATTATCGCACGAGCAGCAGAGCGAGCAAGCAGAGCAGTTGTGATAGTTCTTGTCCTTATCCTTCAGCATTCCCAGATTAATACCGATAGGTCCTGGTATGAAATAGGTGTATGAATAGCCACCGGAACGACGGTAAACAGGACATGTGTTCATACATGCACCGCATCTCATGCACTTCAAAGTCTGCCAGTGGTCCTTGTTTCCGAGTATGTCAGAGCGACCATTATCCACAAGAATGATGTGCATCTCGCCACCTGGACGAGGTTTGCGGAAGTGGGATGTATAGACGGTAGTGGATTGTCCCGTTCCGTGACGCGCGAGAAGTCGCTGGAATACTCCCATAGCATCGTAGTTAGGGATGAGCTTTTCCAGTCCCATACTCACGATGTGCAGCTTTGGAATGGATGTACTCATATCGGCATTACCCTCGTTTGTGCATACCACAATCTCGCCTGTCTCGGCAATTCCGAAGTTGGCACCTGTCATTCCGCATTCAGCTGTCATGAAGTTATCGCGCAGATGATAGCGAGCACAGCGTGTGAGATATGTAGGATCGCTGTCCTTCTCCAGTTCTTCGCGCGACTTATCCATCGTAGCAGCGGCGGTTTCACCATGCTTTTCGAGTATTCCCTTTTCGCGAAAACACTCTGCCACCTGCTCGCGAGTGATGTGAATGGCAGGCATTACGATATGGCTTGGAGCGAGTTCCATGAGTTGGAGGATACGTTCGCCGAGGTCTGTCTCCACCACATCGATGCCTTTCTCTATAAGATGCTCGTTGAGATGACACTCTTCGGTGAGCATCGACTTGCTCTTCACCACCTTCTTCACGTTGTGGTCGTGAAGAATCTTCAGCACTATCTCGTTGTATTCGTCGGCATCCTTTGCCCAGTGAACAATAGCACCGTTCTTGGTGGCATTTGCTTCGAACTGCTCCAGATAGTCAGCCAGATGAGTAACGGTATGTTTCTTGATCAAGTTGGCTGATTCACGCAGCTGCTCCCATTCTTCCAGCTGGTAAGCCAGAACATCACGCTTTGCGCGAACACTCCAGAAGGTCTGGTCGTGACGTGCTACTTTATCAGGATTCTGCAGGAATTTTTCTGCAGAGATTGCATGTTTTGTGCTCATTTCCTCAATTAATTTGAAGTTGACAATTGACAATTACAGGCCAGAAGCCAGAATTTGTGCTACGTGAATGAACTCAATTGGCTTGCCTGCCTTGCTGGTGAAATCACCCTGATTCTTCTTAACCAAGCCCTGCATGTGCATCAGGCAAGAAGAGTCTGGACCAGTAATAAATTCAGCACCGGTAGCAATATGGCGAGCCAGCTTGTCCTTACCCATACGGGCAGAAACATCAGGTTCCTCTACAGAGAACATACCACCGAAACCGCAGCACTCGTCAGCGCGTTCAGGTTCCAGAATCTCGATGCCTTCTACCAACTGCAACAGATCCTTGATCTTGTTGAAACGAGGCATGCTGCGCTCTGTAGGTGAAGACAGACCCAATTCACGAACACCGTGGCAACTGTTGTGCAAGCTTACCTTGTGAGGGAACTTTGCACCAGGGATAGAAGTCACTTTCAGTACATCGTGCAAGAACTCTACGATATCCATGGTCTTTGCTGCAGCCTGGCACTCGTGCTTTACGATACCTGGATGGAATACACGTGCGTATGCGGCACAACTGGCTGATGGAGCCACTACGTAATCGTATGGCTTGAACAGCTCATCGTAGTTCTCAACAAGCTTTTCTGCTTTGTCCTGGAAACCGGCATTGCCCATAGGCTGTCCGCAACAGGTCTGCTTCTCTGGGTATTCTACCTCTACGCCCAGAGCTGTCAGCAGCTTGTATGTAGCCACACCTACCTCAGGGTAGAGTGCGTCTACATAGCAAGGGATAAACAATCCTACTTTCATATATTAGAATTATAAGTTAATAATTGACAATCTTATTATACGATAGCCATCAAAACAAATGCTACAACACCTACACACAGACCGTAGATAGCAAATGGAATCCAGGTCTTGCGCAGAATCTGACCCTCGTGACCGATCAAACCAAGAACGGCACAAGCAGATACGATGTTGTGGATACAAATCATGTTACCCATAGCACCACCTACACCCTGCATAGCTACTGCTACGAAGTGCTGGTTTGGAGTGTAACCCAGAGCGGTTGCTGCATCCCACTGGAAGTTTGCGAACAACATATCAGCAACGGTGTTAGAACCGGTGATGAATGCGCCCAGACCGCCGATGTAAGAAATCAGCAATGGCCATACTGGAGCAAAAGTAGTAGACAGCAAGGTAGCCATAGCCATAGGCATAGAGATACCGGCATTGCCACCGATCAGTACTTCTGTAGCGCTTGAACCCTTGAAGATAGATACCAGGGCAACAGATGCCAACATAGCGATGGTTGGAGCCTTCATCTTACCCAAAGCGGTAGTCCATGCGCGCTTTACCTTATCCTTGCCCACTTCATCATCCTTGGTCATTCCGTGCATGAAGATGGTCAGGATAGCTACCAGGATAAATGGAATGATACCTGGCAGGTTCAGCAATGCGATAGATTCGTTTACGCCTTCAACACCCAGGATGTTCTTGAAACCAAGGCTGAACATAGGATCGTTTACCAATGGCTTCAGACCGAATGCTGGTACACGGGTAATAACCAGGATGATACCGCACAATACGTAAGGCATCCAAGCCTTAACCTGACTCATGTGCTTCTTGAATTCCTTTACGTCGGTAGCCTGGATGTTACCGCTCCAGTCAGCATCCCATTCCTTCTGGTCAGCAAAGCCCCATACTTCCTTAGGAACACATACACCCTTCTTGGTCAGCCATACCAGTACGCCCAGACCGATGATACCACCCATCATAGATGGAATTTCAGGACCAGACCACCATGCCAATATATAATAAGGTACACCGAAGCAGATAGATGCCATCAGACAGTACTTCCAAACAGCGAAACCTTCGCTCCACTTCTTGTTCTTACCGAAGAAACGTGTCATGAAGCCCAGCATGAAGATAGGCAACAGGATCAGCATAGGCAGGTGACCCAGAGTTACGTACTCACCGATGTGCTTGTAAACCATAGCAGAATCAGCGTTGGCGATACCCATGTCGTTCAATGCCTGCAATGCGTCAGCTTCGATAGAACCGAAACCCTTGATGGTAGGAGTACCTACAGCACCGAAGGTAACAGGAATACTGTTGAAGCACAAGCATACGATAGCAGCGCACAAAGGAGGGAAACCAAGACCCAGCAACAGTGGAGCAGCCAATGCAGCTGGAGTACCGAAACCGGCAGCACCCTCGATGAAAGCCGAGAACATGAAACCGATGATAACTGCCTGCAGACGACGGTCAGGAGTGATTTCCTGCATACCTGCCTGAATGGTTTCCATCGCACCACTGGTCTGCAGAGTGTAGTAGATCAGCAATGCACCGAACACGATGATAAGGATACCGAATGCGTTCCAGAAACCTGCCAAGGTAAGCGCTGCAACGCGAACAGCTGATAATTTCCAGAATACCAGAGCCTCGGTGGCTGCCAGTAAGAATGAAAGAGGCATGGCCTTAGTAGATGGCCAGCGGAAACCAGCCATCAGGATGAGGGCCAGTAAGATAGGTAAAAATGCTAATAAAGCAGCTAATGCAATAGACATAAAGTGTGTTTTTTAAGTTAATATTTCGGTATTAGAATCGTACGCCAAATTCGCAACTTGCTTCCATGTAGTTCTTGTCGGTTGGCAAGCTGTTGTCGTGAACATAGGCCAGACGTGGCTGGAACCACATGTTCTTGTGAATCTGGATACTTGGAGAAACAGAATAAATGCTCTTCAATGTATTCTTGGTAGCATCATCCTCGTAAGCGTCATACTTCAACCAGGTCTTCACTACGCTGCCGCATGGAATACCTACGGTAGCATACCAACCCTGAGCCTCGCCGGTACCGTTCCATTTCTGACCGTCGAAATCGGTAGTCTTATGGCCAACGGAATGAGCATACTCGGTACGGAATGTCCAGTCGTTTGCATCGTAGAACGCAGAAACCATATAGCGGTTACGTCCTACGGTAACACCGTTGTCGGCTGTAAAGTTGCCCTTCCAACCCCAAACAGCCAATTTCAAACCCTTGATAGGCTGAATCTGCAAGGTACCGCTCAAATCCTTCTGTGAGTTCTTGTCGGCAGAGTTGATGGTCTGACCGTTGGAAATCATGAACTGATAGTGCAGGAATGAATGCTGGTCGTTGCCCACTGGCAGCAAGTCACCCTGGAACTGGATACCCTGGTCACGTCCACCACCGTTATCACCTA
>JAZQOH010000024.1:0-96938 GCA_045627725.1 Prevotella sp.
GATGAGAATGGCGTAATGGAGCCAATTTCTGATGGTAAGATATTCAATATGAATGGTGCTGTCGTTGGTACAAGTGCCAAGGATCTTAACACATTGCCAGCTGGTGTGTATATACTCAATGGCAAGAAATATTATGTCAAATAATTAAGAAGTAAGAAAAAATGAAAAAGACTTATATTTCTCCTATAGTTTTCATAGAGGATGTTAACGAAGAGTTGAATATCCTCGCTGGTAGTCCTAGTACAGCCACTACAGACCTCACTGGTGGAGGTGCAGGTGGACCTACAGGTGATGGTGATGATGGCAAAGTTAAGGATACAACTGATGACAATGCAGAGACAGCCAAGAAGAACGGCATTTTCTTCCTCGATGATGAATGGTAATGAAATGATTATTCTTTTATAATAGACGCAGCCGCAAGCTCCTAGTGGGTTTGCGGCTGATTTTGTGAAAATAAACGTAAATGTTTGGAGGTTACGGAATAAGTTTGTATATTTGCAAGCGAATAGAGATGAACCAAGGGGGGGCTGTCCCTTCGGTCCAGGTATATTACTTTAATTATTTCATATTATGGCTATAGCAATTTCAGATTCTAATCTCAAAGAGATATACAGTCTTAGTTATGAGGATAAATTGGATTTAGTTGATTTGATAATTAAGTCCATACGCTCTGCTACGAATGTGCTCAAAGTAAATACTGCAGAACCTTCTGTTTCGTGGGTTTCTCAATTTGAGGGAAAATGGATTGACCAGAAGTCGGCTGATGAGATGGAAGAATGGTGAAGCAATAACAATTTGTTAGATTAAAACAACAACAAAAACTCAAAGATATATGAACTTACAAGCCCTACTTCAGAGTATTTCTCCACTTGAGATAAAGGGAGAAACTGATCGTGACATTTGTGGCGTTGACATTGATTCACGCCGTGTGGCAGCAGATCATCTGTTCATCGCGATGCGCGGTACGCAGGTTGATGGACACCAGTTTATACCAAAGGCGGTGGAACTAGGTGCCGGAGCGGTGCTTTGCGAAACGCTTCCAGAGTCGCTTGCAGAGGGTGTTACATACGTGAAGGTGGCTGATACGGAGGATGTCGTAGGCAAGATTGCAACGACATTCTATGGCAATCCTTCCTCAAAACTGAAACTCGTAGGTGTTACTGGCACAAATGGTAAGACCACTATCGCTACGCTTCTCTATAGTATGTTCCGCAAGATGGGGCATAAGTGTGGTCTTCTCTCTACGGTATGTAACTATATCGAGGATGAGGCTATACCAGCAAGCCATACCACTCCTGATCCTATAGAGCTCAATCGCCTTCTCTCTCTCATGGTGGAGGCAGGTTGCGAATATGCTTTCATGGAGTGTTCCAGCCACGCTATCGCCCAGAAGCGCATCGGCGGACTCACCTTCGCAGGTGGTATGTTCACCAATCTCACACGCGATCACCTCGACTATCACAAGACGGTGGAGAACTATCGCGATGCGAAGAAGAAGTTCTTTGATGACCTTCCAAAGGGTGCTTTTGCCATAACCAATGCCGATGACAAGAATGGTATGGTGATGACACAGAACACTAAGGCTACCGTCAAGACCTATTCGGTTCGCTCTATGGCTGATTTCCATGCTAAGATAATCGAGTGTCACTTCGAGGGAATGTATCTCGACATCAACGGACGCGAGGTAGGAGTGCAGTTTATCGGTAAGTTCAATGTGAGCAATCTGCTTGCTGTCTATGGTGCTGCCGTGATGCTGGGCAAGGATCCTGAGGAAGTTCTCGTGGTGTTGAGCACATTGAAGAGCGTGGCAGGTCGTCTGGAGCCTATCCGTAGTGAGGAAGGCGTTACTGCAGTCGTTGACTATGCCCATACTCCTGATGCTCTCGTCAATGTTCTCTCTACGCTTCGCGAGGTGATGAACGGCAAGGGAAATCTCATAACCGTCTGTGGTTGTGGCGGTAATCGCGACAAAGGTAAGCGCCCTGTCATGGCACAGGAGGCTGTGAAGGCAAGTGATAAGGTTATCCTTACTTCTGACAACCCTCGTAAGGAAGAGCCACAGGCTATCCTCGACGATATGCTTGCAGGACTTACTCCTCAGCAACAGCGTCAGGTTCTCACTATCGTTGACCGTCGAGAGGCTATCAAGACAGCCGTCATGCTGGCGCAGAAGGGTGACGTTATCCTTGTGGCAGGTAAGGGACATGAAGACTATCAGATTATCGGTGAGGTGAAACATCACTTCGATGATAGGGAAGAAGTGCGCAAATGCCTCACCCCAACCCTCTCCCAAGGAGAGGGAGCATAGTCACGAAGTGAAGTCTTTGTAATTGTGTTTTTATTATTTAGATAATTAATATATAAACAATATCCCGGATACCTCCCTATAGCATTCCGGCTCCCTCTCCTTAGGAGAGGGCGGGGGGAGAGGCTTATGTTATATTACTTTTTCCGTTTTCTCGAACAATGGAACATTCCAGGCTCTGGAATGTGGAGTTACATATCATTCCGTGCCTTGCTGGCGCTCATCCTTTCACTGGTTATCTCGGTGTGGTTCGGTGAATATTTCATCAAATGGATGAAGAGGCACAACGCTACGGAGGCGCAGCGCGACATCAATATCGATCCGTATGGCGTGGAGAAGAAAGGTGTCCCTACTATGGGTGGCGTCATAATCCTCGTGGCTATCATAGTGCCATGTCTGCTCTTCGGTCGTCTGCGTAATATCTATATGATACTTATGCTCGTCACAACCATAGGTCTCGGTGCCATAGGCTTTGCTGATGACTATATCAAGATGAAGATAACGAAGGATGGTTTGCGCCCTATCTATAAGCTGTTGGGACAGGCTGCCCTCGGTCTTATCATCGGTTTGACACTCTGGGCAAGTCCTGATGCGGTGATAAGGGAGAATGTCTCATACGAGAAACAGGAGACAGAGGTAGTGATTCACAAGAGTGATCCGGTGAAATCTACCATCACTACCATTCCTTTCGTGAAGAACAACAACCTCAATTACTCTGAACTCTTCTCGTGGCTCGGTGACTATAAGAATGCGGCAGGTTGGGTATTCTTCGTGTTCCTCACCACATTCGTGGTCATGGCGGTGAGCAATGGTTCGAATCTTAACGATGGTATGGATGGTATGTGTGCGGGAAACTCTGCCATTATCGGCGTGGCGCTGGGCATACTTGCCTATGTCTCCAGTCACATTGGTTACGCATCATATTTTAATATAATGTATATACCGGAGTCGCAGGAACTCGTTATCTTTATATGTGCCTTTGTTGGTGCACTTATTGGTTTCCTTTGGTACAACGCTTACCCTGCTCAGGTGTTCATGGGAGATACTGGTTCGCTCGCAATCGGTGGTATCATAGCCGTTACAGCTATCATAATCCATAAGGAACTCCTCATTCCTGTGCTCTGCTTCGTATTCTTCATGGAGAGTCTTAGCGTGATGCTTCAGGTGCAGGTGGCGAAATATGGCAACAAGAGAGGAAAGAAGCTTCGTCTCTTCAAGCGCGCTCCTATCCACGATACCTTCCGTGTGAAGCCTGGACAGCTTGCTCCCGATGTGAAGGTAATGCTCAACTGGCCAAGAGGTTGCTGGTTGGAGTCGAAGATAACCACTCGCTTCTGGATTATCACGGTGCTTCTCGCAGCTTTGGCTATCATTACATTGAAGATAAGGTAAAAGCCCCCTCCCGACCTCCCCGGGGGGAGGAGAGGTCTCAAAAGAAAGAATATAGTCCTTAGCAGTTCTCTGCTGAGCAGAAAAAAGAAAAGAAACAAATGAAGAAACTCGCAATATTAGGTGCTGGCGAAAGCGGAGCCGGAACAGCAATACTCGCCCAGAAGCAGGGCTATGAGGTCTTTGTTTCCGATATGGGAACTATCAAAGACCGCTATAAGAAGATACTCGACGAGCACAACATACGTTGGGAAGAAGGACAGCATACAGAGGAAAGCATCCTCGATGCCACAGAGGTGGTGAAGAGTCCGGGCATCCCTGACAACGCTCCCCTCGTGAAAAAACTTATCGCGCAGGGCACTCCTGTGCTCAGCGAACTGGAGTTTGCGAAGCGTTACTCGAAGGGAAAGACTGTCTGCATCACAGGTAGTAATGGTAAGACAACCACTACGACGCTCATATATTACATCATGCAGCGTGCAGGACTTGACGTAGGACTGGCAGGAAACATTGGTCGCTCATTCGCATTGCAGGTTGCTACGGAGGATCATGAGTGGTATGTGTTGGAGATAAGCTCGTTCCAGCTCGATAATATGTTCGACTTCCGCGCCGATGTTAGTGTGCTTATGAACATCACTCCTGACCATCTCGATCGTTACGAACTGGCAGAGAAGGGCGAGAAAGCTGCGATGCAGAACTATACAGACTCAAAGATGCGCATCATACAGAACCAGACAAAGGATGATACCTTCGTGTTCTGGACACAGGATGAACATATCTGCGAGGAACTGAAGAAGCGCGAAGAGGGTTATCGTCCACAGCCAACGCCATCAAGTCGCCCTGTTAATGAGGGTAAGCCAACACTCTGCGGCTTCGTGGATAGCGACTTTGAAAAGAACAATCTCTGCTTTTCGCAGATGGGACAGCATAATAAGCGCAACGCTCTTGCTGCATATCTCGCTACGAAGCAGGTGGGAGTGGATGAGAATTTGATTCGCCAATGCCTTAAGGAGTTCCCTGGTGTGGAGCATCGTCTGGAGCGTGTGGATGAGAAGAACGGCGTTCTCTACATCAATGACTCAAAGGCTACAAACGTAGATGCTTGCAATGTGGCTCTCGAAGCAATGGAACGTCCTACCATCCTCATCGTGGGAGGTAAGGACAAGGGTAATGACTACAGCACTATCCACGACATAGTGTCACGCAAATGCGCTGGTATCGTATATCTCGGAGCAGACAATGCGAAGTTGCATGCAGCCTTCGATGACCTCGATATGCCTATTGCCGATACTCATTCGATGAAGGAGTGCGTTGAGGCTTGCGTGAAGATGGCAAAGCCAGGTGATGCAGTATTGTTGAGTCCTTGCTGTGCAAGCTTCGACCTTTTCAAGAATATGGAGGACCGTGGCGAGCAGTTCAAGACTTTAGTAAGGAACTTGTAGCCCCCTCCCGACCTCCCCGAGGGGAGGAGTTGGAAGGATGGTGAAGCCATAACAGAATTTGTTATATAAAAAGTAACTAAGTAATTCGTAATTAGTAATTCGTAAATAAGATATTGAGGTGGATTCTCTAAAGAAGTTAAATAATTTCTTCAAGGGTGACAAGGTTGTCTGGGCAGTCTTCTTTATGCTCTGTATGGTGAGCGTGGTGGAGGTCTATTCGGCATCTTCAAGCCTTGGATACAAATCGGGCAACTACTGGTGGGCGGCCTTCTATCATACCTCTCTGCTCTTTGTGGGCATCGGGGCGATGATATGTGTGCTGCATGCTCCTTGCAAGTATTTCAAGCTTGTGACGCCGATAATAGTGCCTTTTGCCTTCATATTGCTTATTGCCGTGTATTTCGTAGGCACGAAAGCGAATGATGCGGCGCGATGGATATCCTTCTTTGGCATCCCTATACAACCGTCGGAGATAGCGAAGGGTGCTATGGTACTGGCTACTGCGCATATTCTTTCTTCGATGCAGACTCCTGATGGTGCAGCTCCTAAAGCTTTGAAGTATGTGCTTATCACGGCAGTATTCCTCATTGCGCCAATCATACCGGAGAATCTTTCCACCGCTGTCATACTGTCATTCGTGATATTCTTTATGATGATAATAGGCAGAGTGCCAGCAAAGCAGCTGGGATATCTGGTTACTGGTGTTGTGATTGCTGTGCTTTGCTTCGTAGGATTGGTCCTTCTCGTTGGTAAGTCGCCAGAGACTCTCGCAGAGGAATCAAAGGAAACGATGCACATGACAGAGATAGTGGAGGATGGTCAGAAAGGTGTCGTCGTTGATGACTCAGGCATCCCTGAGGCAAGAAAGCCAAAACCTCAGAGGAAGCAGACGACATTTTCTAAACTGACTCACCGTTTCGATACGTGGAAAGGTCGTCTGCTGGGCTTCTTTGACGATGAATATGTGGCTCCGAAAGACTATGACCTCGATAAGAACGGACAGGTGGGACATGCGAATATCGCCATAGTATCCAGCAATGTGACGGGTAGGGGACCGGGAAACTCTGTAGAGCGAGACTTCCTCTCGCAGGCATTCTCCGATTTTATCTATGCTATTATCATCGAGGAACTGGGCATTGGAGGTGCTTTCTTCGTGGCATTCTTCTACATTGTGCTTCTGTTCCGAACAGGAATGATAGCCAGAAGGTGTAAGAATCCTTTCCCTGCATACCTCGCTATGGGCCTTGCACTATTGATGGTGACGCAGGCTTTGGTGAACATGCTTGTGGCTGTGGGTATCTTCCCCGTTACAGGACAGCCGTTACCTCTCATCAGTAAGGGTGGTACATCGTCCATCATCAACTGTATATATATAGGTGTAATACTGAGCATCAGTCGCTCTGCAGCACGCAGGGATGGTTCTATTACAGATGATATGGATGATAACAGCATAGCGAACAAGAAACAAAAGATGGCTATGGCTGTGGCATCAGCAAGATAAAAAAGGAAAATAAAGAACATGGAAGTAAGAGTAATAGTCAGTGGAGGTGGCACAGGTGGTCATATCTTCCCTGCCGTATCAATAGCAAATGCCGTCAAGGCGTTATGTCCTGATGCAAAGATTCTGTTCGTAGGTGCTGAAGGACGTATGGAAATGCAGCGCGTTCCTGCTGCAGGATATGAGATAGTAGGCCTGCCGGTGCGTGGCCTTATCCGTCCTTTGTGGAGTCCGAAGAACATCGGAGTGATGATAGACTTCATCAAGAGTCGTCAGAAGGTGAAGAAGGTGATACGCGAATTCAAACCACAGGTGGCTGTGGGAGTGGGTGGTTACGCCTCTGCCCCTACGCTTAATGCTGCTCATAGCATGGGAATACCTTGCCTTATCCAGGAACAGAACTCCTATGCCGGTGTGACAAATAAGTCTCTTGCCAAGAAGGCACAGAAGATATGCGTGGCATATGAGGGTATGGAACGCTTCTTCCCAGCAGGCAGAATACTCCTTACAGGTAATCCTGTGCGTCAGGCTTTACTTGAGAATACTATGACAAAAGAGGAGGCATGCCGTGCTTTCAAACTGGAAGATGGATCTTGTTTGAGGGCTGACAAACCTACGGTATTGGTCATTGGAGGCTCATTAGGAGCGCGTACCATAAATGATAGCATAGCTGCAGGTATTGCGAAGTTTGAAGAAGCGGGTATTCAAGTTATCTGGCAGACAGGAAAATATTATGCAGAAGAATGCCAGAACATAGTGTCTGAATACTACACGAAGCATCCGAAGGTCGTAAAGACTGCAAAAGAAGGTGAGGAAGGACTGTATTTGGAGCAGCCATGTGTACATGCCCAGGCATTCATTTCCGATATGGCGACGGCGTATAAGGCTGCTGATATCGTGATAAGCAGGGCTGGTGCATCATCTATCAGTGAGCTTTGCTTGCTCGGAAAGGCTTCTATTCTTGTTCCTTCACCTAATGTGGCAGAGGATCATCAGACGAAAAACGCTCGTGCTCTCTCCGATAAGGATGCTGCAATCTTCGTTGCTGACAAGGATGCACGCGAGAAACTTGTCGATGAGGCGATAGCGCTCGTAGGTGATAAGGCAAAGATTGCCTCTCTCGAACAGGAGGTACTGAAGCTTGCTCTCCACGATTCTGCGGAGGTGATAGCAAGGGAAGTGCTGAAGTTAATAGAGAAATAAGTTAATATAATGGTCGATATCATCGATGATTCGATATCTCGAAGTCTCGATAAATCGATTTTTCGACTTCTCGATAATTCTTTAAAAAATAGAAAATGAACGATATAAAGGCTGTATATTTCGTAGGTGCTGGTGGTATTGGCATGAGTGCCATAGCGCGTTACTTCATTCGTCGTGGACTTGTTGTAGGCGGATACGACAAGACTCCTTCTGCTCTTACTAAGCAACTGGAGAAAGAAGGAATGCTCATCCATTATGAAGAGGATGTGGATCAGATTCCTATGGAATGCAGAAACAAGGAACATTGCCTCGTGATATACACTCCTGCAATACCAGCAGAGCATAAGGAACTGCAGTATTTCCGCAATGGAGGCTTCGATATCCAGAAAAGAGCACAGGTGTTAGGCACATTGACACAGGCTCATAAGGGACTCTGCTTTGCAGGAACGCACGGTAAGACCACCACATCAACCATGTGTGCGCACCTGATGCATCAGAGTTCGCTTGACTGTAACGCCTTCCTTGGTGGTATATCAAAGAACTATGGCACAAACTATATTCTCTCCGATGAGAGCGATTATGTAGTTATTGAGGCTGATGAGTTTGACAGAAGTTTCCATTGGTTGCGTCCTTGGATGTCTGTAATCACATCAACAGACCCTGATCACCTTGATATCTATGGTACAAAGGAGGCTTATCTTGAGTCGTTCCGCCACTATTCTTCTCTCATTCAGCCAGGAGGTGCACTCATAATGCATACCGGTTTGGAGATGAAGGCTGACGTACAGGAAGGTGTTCGCGTATATACATACTCGATAGAAGAAGGTGACTTCCATGCAGAGAATGTGAAGATTGCCAATGGTGAGATAACCTTCGACCTCGTTTCTCCTATTGAAAATGTTAAGGGAATATCTCTCGGACAGCCTGTTCCTATCAATATCGACAATGGTATTGCTGCTATGGCAATGGCGCAGCTCAATGGTTGCACGGCAGAGGAACTGCGTTATGGTATGCAGACCTATAAGGGAGTGGACCGTCGCTTCGACTTCAAGATACGTGATGACAAGCATGTGTTGCTCTCAGACTATGCTCACCATCCTAAGGAGATTTACCAGAGCGCACGTTCTATGCGCCAAGTGTATAATAATCGCCACATCACGGCTATCTTCCAGCCACATCTTTATACTCGTACGCGCGACTTCTATAAAGACTTTGCCGATGCTTTGTCGCAGCTCGATGAGGTTATCCTATGCGATATATATCCTGCTCGCGAGCTTCCTATCGAAGGTGTAACATCGAAACTCATCTATGACAACCTTGCTGAGGGAGTGGAGAAGAGTATGATACACAAGGAAGATGTGCTTCAACTCGTGAAGGATCGCGATTTCGACGTGCTGATAATCCTTGGCGCAGGCGACCTTGACAACTATATGACAGATATTGCCAACATCATAAGCAAGAAGTGATGAAAATCAACATCAACTGGAAAAAGACATTACTCATTATGGCAGACCTAATCATTGGCGTGTATTTGGTCTTTGCTGTTACTTCGTGGAACAAGCCCGCGGAGAAGTCTCTTATGTGCACTAAGGTGGACATCAACATAGAGGATGAGAATGAAAACGGTTTCTTGAAGACGGCAGAGGTAAAGGGATTGCTGGAGAAGCGCCATCTTTATCCCCTTTCCAAGCATATTGATGAGATTGATATACGCGAGATTGAGGAAGAACTGACACGCACAGCGTTCGTAAAAACAGCCCAATGTTGCATTACACAAGAGGGTCATGTGTGCATCTCACTCACTCAGCGTACACCTATCATACGTGTAAAGGCTGACAATGGCGATGACTATTACATTGATGATAATGGCGGTGTGATGCCAAACTCGCAATATACCTCAGACATGATAATAGTGACAGGCAATGTAACACGTCAGTATGCCTGTGCTTATATCAGCATAATGGCAAGGTGTATTATGGATGATGAACTGTGGCGCAATCAGATAGAGCAGGTTAATATACTGCGAGACCGTACAATCGAGATTGTTCCACGTGTGGGTGACCACATCATTAACATAGGACAGCTACCTTCGCAGCGTAATGTTGAGAAGAGAAAGGAGGAGGTTTCTGAGTTTGTCAAGAAACAGTTCCATCGCCTTGAACTCTTCTATAAGTATGGTTTATCCAACTCTGGTTGGAACAAATACTCATACATCTCCTTCGAATTTGCCAATCAGGTGATATGTACGAAGCGAGAAGAGTTGCAGAAAGAGGAGGTGCAACCAGTGATAAAGCTGGAGGAAACCGATGCCATAACAGAGGTTCCTGCACAAGAAGAAAAGAAAGAAGATAACAAAGAAAAAAAGAAACAATAAAAACAGTACAGAATATGCCATCAAAAAATTTCATCGTAGCCATAGAAATTGGCTCATCAAAGATCACGGGTGTTGCCGGTCAGAAGAACCATGACGGCAGTTTCACCGTCAATGCAGTGGTGAATGAGGACTCCACCACATGCGTAAGGAAAGGTGTTATCTATAATGCGGATAAGACCGTACAGTGTATCACCAATATCATTACACGCTTGAAGGCGGCAATGAAGACGGAGATAGCACAGGTTTATGTTGGTGTGGGCGGTCAGTCCATACACTCTGTGCGTAACGTACTCGTGAAAGACCTTCCTGCTTCTACGCAGGTGACTCACGATATGGTGAATGAAATGATGGATACTAACCGCGCAATGGAGTATAAGGACTTTGAAATCCTTGACGTTGTGACACAGGAATACAAGGTGGATAATCAGTTCCAGCTTGAGCCAGCAGGTATCGAGTGCTCACATCTTGAGGCTAACTTCCTCAATATCCTTCAGCGCAAGAAGCATTATCATAGCCTTAATGCATGCTTTGATAGGGCAGGAGTGGCTATAGCAGAGATGTATCTTGCTCCATTTGCTTTGGCTGATGCAGTTCTCACAGACGCAGAGAAGCGCAGCGGTTGCGTACTCGTTGACATGGGTGCGGAGACAACAACCGTACTTGTTTACTATAAGAGCATCCTCCGTCACATGGCTGTAATTCCATTGGGTGGCAATAATATCACAAAGGATATTCTCTCACTCCAGATGGAAGAGGCAGATGCAGAGAAGATGAAGCTTCGCTATGCTTCTGCATATACCGAGGATAACGAGATTGATGCTGCGGTTTCATACAGTATTGACAATGAAAGAAAGGTTGAGAGCCGTAAGTTCATTGAACTGGTAGAAGGCCGCGTGCAGGAAATCGTGCAGAATGTGTTCTATCAGGTGCCTGCAGATCTTGCTGACAAGCTTGTGTCTGGTGTTATCATTACTGGTGGATGCAGCAATCTTAAGAATATAGACGTTGCGTTCCGCAATCAGTCTCATAACAAGAAGGTGCGTATTGCAAAGTTCGTCAACTACTCAATACACTCTTCAAATAGCGATATCACAGCTCGCAATGGTATGATGAATACTATTCTCGGTCTTCTTGCTAAGGGCGAAATCAACTGTGCAGGTGAGAATATAGTAGAACATAAGAATCTCTTTGAGCCTGTAGAGCAGACAGAGACCAATCCAGAAGCTGCAAAGGCACAGCATCCTGCTGAAGGTCAGGTAGGCAAGGGCAAGGTGCAGACCGCTGCAGAAAAGGCGAAGGAAGAGCAACAGCGCCGCGAAGAAGAGCAGCGCAAGCGCGAAGAGGAAGAGCAGAAGAGACTGGAGGAAGAGGCAAACCGCCCAAAGAAACCTTCTCTTGGCTCACGTCTTATGGAATGGCTCGGAACTTTCACAAAGCCAGATGAGGAATAAAACCTTTTTCCCGCGCTTATAATAATATATAAGGTGGAACATAAAACATCCATCTAAAAATCAAATAAAAAATAAAAGGGAAACCAATTCCCTTGCAAATAATAATAAAGACACTTATGGCAGACAATATAATGAATGGTATTCTCGATTTCGGGAATAAGGAAGACCAGGACCAGAGCATCATCAAGGTTATCGGTGTAGGTGGCGGCGGTGGCAACGCTGTTAACCATATGTATCGTGAAGGCATTCACGATGTATCTTTTGTACTGTGTAATACCGATAATCAGGCACTCAATGACTCGCCTGTTCCTGTACATTTGCAGTTGGGTAAGGAAGGCCTTGGCGCTGGTAACCGCCCTGAGAAGGCACGTGCAGCAGCTGAGGAAAGCATAGAGGATGTACGCAAGATGCTGAATGATGGCACACGCATGGCGTTCATCACTGCTGGTATGGGTGGTGGCACAGGTACTGGTGCTGCTCCTGTCATTGCCCGTGAGTCAAAGAATATGGGTATTCTTACCGTGGGCATCGTTACTATTCCATTCCGTTTCGAGGGCAGAAAGAAGATTGATCAGGCTCTCGATGGTGTAGAGGAAATGGAGAAGAACGTTGATGCTTTGCTCGTTATCAATAATGAACGCCTCCGTAAAATCTACGGCGAACTGCCTGTCCTCAAGGCATTCGGTAAGGCTGACGATACTCTGAGCGTGGCAGCAAAGAGTATTGCAGAGATTATTACTGTGCATGGACTTATCAATCTCGACTTCAACGACGTGAAGACTGTGTTGAAAGATGGTGGTGTTGCTATTATGTCAACAGGCTATGGCGAGGGAGAAGGACGTGTAAAGAAGGCTATTGACGATGCTCTCAACTCTCCATTGCTCAATGATAATGATGTATTCAATTCTCGTCGCATCCTTCTCTCTATCTCATTCCATAGCAATGACAAGGATTGTCAGGGCTTGATGATGGATGAGATGAATGATGTCAACGACTTTATGGATAAGTTCGGCAGTGAGTTTGAGATCAAATGGGGCCTCGCTCTTGATCCTACTCTTGGCGATAAGGTAAAGGTTACCATCCTTGCTACAGGTTTCGGAATAGAGAACATCGATGGTATGACAAGTCATCTCTCTGGTCGTCGTCAGACACAGGAGGAGATAGCACAGCAGGCTGCAGAGGAAGAAGCACGCAGTCAGCGTCGCGAACGAATGGAACATTACTATGGACCTTCGGGCTCTAATCCAAAGTATAAGACTCGTCCACAGGTGTTCCTCTTCGAACCAGAGGACCTTGATAATGAGGATGTAATCCTTGCAGTGGAGAATACTCCAACAAGTAAGCGCACACGCCAGCAGCTTGATGATATCCGCAGACAGTCAAAAGGTGCTTCTGCTGCAATTGATGAGCAACCTACAGAGCCATCATCAGCACCTGGTATCATTCGTTTTGAATAAAAATTATTGTAAGGTCGAAGTCTCGTAAGACCGAAGTATCGTAAAGTTGAAGTCTCGAGATGTCGAAATCCCGTTATTTACAAGAAAGATGAACTGGCAACAACTCATATCAAGCAAACGCCTCGGACAGGAATATCGCCATACAGAGCGACGTGATGATCGTTCAGAATTCAAGCGTGACTATGATCGTTTGATATTCTCGGCACCATTTCGTCGCCTCCAGAACAAGACACAGGTGTTCCCTCTTCCGGGCAGTATCTTCGTTCACAATCGCTTGACACACAGTCTTGAGGTGGCAAGTGTGGGGATGTCGCTTGGTAATGACGTTGCTCGCGATGTCATAAAGCGCAATCCTGAGCTCGCTGGTACGCTGATGGAAGAGATAGGAACTGTAGTTGCCACAGCCTGTCTTGCCCATGATATGGGTAATCCTCCATTCGGACATTCAGGCGAAAAAGCACTTCAGGCATTCTTCTCCGAAGGAAAGGGTGCATACCTGAAGAGCATGGTGAATCCGAATTTCTGGGATGACATAACGCATTTCGAAGGTAATGCCAACGCTTTCCGTCTCTTGACACATCGCTTTTGTGGCAGACGTCAAGGTGGTTTCGTGATGACTTATACGATGCTGGCATCTATCGTGAAGTATCCTTTCGCATCTTCGTGTGCGGGAAACCATGGAAAGTTCGGTTTCTTCCATAGTGAGCAGGATTATTTCCTGCGTGTGGCAGAGGAACTTGGAATGAAACGTATAAGCGCGGAAGGCGAACCTTTGTGCTATGCACGCCATCCTTTGGTGTATCTTGTAGAGGCAGCCGATGACATCTGCTATGAGATAATGGACATAGAGGATGCTCATAAACTGAAGATTCTCACCTTTGAGGAAACGAAAGAACTGCTTCTTGGCTTCTTTGACGATGATACACGAAAAGGTATTATGCAAAGAATATCCGACGAAGACCTTACGGACGAGAATGAGCAGGTGGTCTATATGCGCGCTTGTGCCATAGGTAAACTGGAGAATCTATGCGTGGAAGCCTTTCTTAAGAATGAGAAGGCAATACTCGAAGGTGAGTTCAAGGGTTCACTTATTGACAATATCTCGGAGAAAGAGCGCATAGCCTATAGGTCTTGCTCTGAGGTGGCAAAGGAAAAAATATACGGTAGTAAACCTGTCATCGACATAGAACTTGGCGGTTATCATATCATCAATACTCTAATGGAACAGATGGTTGAGGCTGCAGTATATCCTGAGCGCTTCTATTCAAAACAACTTATTCGTCGCGTGAGCAGTCAGTATGATATCAATTCCCTCGACTTGGAGACGCGTATCATGGCTGTCATTGATTTCGTAAGTGGAATGACGGATGTCTTTGCTCTCGATTTCTATCAGAAGCTGAATGGAACAAGTTTGCCGATAGTATAAAAAACCACCCCGTCCCTTCTCAAGGGAGGGTGTGGAAGAATGGTTAAGCAGTAACACGATAAATCGAAAAATCGAAAAGTCGAAGCATCAATAAAAAGTTATTAATATGATTACAATAAAAGCAATAAACAAAGGCTCACAGCCTCTTCCACAATATGCCACACCACAGAGTGCAGGCATGGATCTCCGTGCAAACATAGAAGAACCTATCGTTCTCAAACCACTGGAGCGCCGTCTCATCCCAACAGGATTGTATATCGCCCTCCCTGTAGGCTTTGAAGCACAGATACGTCCTCGTAGTGGCTTGGCTCTCAAGCATGGACTTACAGTTCTCAACAGTCCTGGAACCATAGATGCAGACTATCGTGGTGAACTGATGGTGCTGCTCATCAACCTCTCACAGGAGGAGTTTATCATCAATCCAGGTGAGAGAGTAGCACAGATGGTTATCGCTCGTCATGAGCAAGTGGATTTTGAACTTGTAGAGGAACTCGATGAGACAGAGCGTGGTGCTGGTGGTTATGGACATACAGGAGTGAAGTAATGTTAATTATACCTCTTCTCATATCGTTATACTATTCTGCCTTTGCTCCACATAAGGTGGTGAAGCATAAGAAGAAGGTTCAGACAGAGGCTGTCATACAGACAAAGCAACTGACTGAAGACGAGTCGCGTCGCTACCAATACTTCTGGCTTGAAGCGGTGCGTCAGGAGGATATGGAAAACTATACAGCGGCATACGACCTGTATCGCCATTGCCTTGACATCAACCCTGACGCCTCTGAAAGCCATTTCGAGATTGCACGATTCGAGGTTGCCTTAGGTAATGACTCTTTGGCACAGATGCATTACGAGCGTGCATTGGAACTTGATCCAGACAATGATGAATTTGCTGAACGACTCGGTCAGTATTATCTTTCCAAGGAAATGATAGAGAAAGGAACAGAGGTATATGAGCGTCTTGCGAAGATGGCTCCCGACCGTTCCGAATATCTTGATGTGCTTGCACGCATATATCAGCATCAGAGAGACTATTCCAAGATGCTTACTACCCTCAATCGTATGGAGATGGTAGATGGACAAAGTGAGGATCTTACGCTCACAAAGATGCAGGTATATTCCTATATGGGTGATGAGAAAGGGGCATACAACGAACTGATGTCGCTGGTAAAGAGTCATCCCAACGACCTTAATTATAAGGTGATGATGGGTAACTGGCTCTTGGGTAATGGCAAGAAGCCAGAGGCATTGAAGACTTTCCAGGATGTACTCAAGGAGGAACCTGACAACGCACAGGGCCAGATGGCATTGATGGATTACTATCGTGCAGAGGGAAATACAGAAGAAGCAGACAAACTTCTCTTCCTGATGCTCGAGAATCCTCGCACGGAAGCATCCACGAGAATAACGCTCATGCGACAGGTTATTAGCGATAACGAGAAGGGCGCAGGCGATTCCACCCGTGTGATGGACATCTTCAACCGTATTCTTTCCTTGCCACAACGTACGAGTGAGATGGCAGAGATGAAGGTTGCTTATATGGAATTGAAGCAGATGCCTACGGATAGTATCAAGGCGGTTCTGCATCAGGTACTCGATATTAATCCGGAAAACATTCAGTCTCGCTTGCGACTCATTGATATAATGTGGCGTGACACTATTGATGAAAATGTCATAAGAGAGTGTGAGAAGGCCATAGATTATAACCCGGAAGAGCCTGCCCTCTATTATTATCTTGGTCTTGCAAAGTATCTGAATGATGATGATAAAGGTTCTTTGGCTGCGATGAAGAAAGGCGTTGCCCATATTTCCGAAGATACTCCCGAAGGAATATCATCGAGGATGTATATGATTATGGGTGACATCCTTCATGGAATGGGAAAGGCAAATGAGGCATATGCAGCCTACGATAGTTGCCTTGTGTATAATCCTGATGAGATATCCTGCCTGAATAACTACGCTTACTATCTCTCCGTGGAGAATAAAGACCTCAAGCGTGCTGAGCAGATGAGCTATAAGACGATAAAGGCAGAACCAGAGAATGGTACATATCTCGACACCTATGCGTGGATTCTCTATATGCAAGAGCGTTATGAAGAGGCGAAGATATACATCGACCAGGTGATGAAAGTTGATTCTGCCAGTATGTCTGCCACTCTTTATGACCATGCAGGTGACATATATCTGAAGACAGGCAAAACCAAAGAAGCCTTGGATTTCTGGAAAAAGGCACTTCCACTCAAGCCGGACAATGAGGCTGAGATAAGGAAGAAGATTGATAATTTGACAAATCCGAATAAAACAAAGAAATAAAGAAAATGAAGAATTACCTTGTAATATTTGCCCTTGTGGGCTTTGTTCTCGCATCTTGTAGCACTCATAAGACTGCTGTTAGTACGACTGATAATGCAACTATAGCGAAGACCTCCGATGTAAACCGCCAGAAGAGAGATTATCTTCAGAAGGTGTATGATAATGCTGTCTATGCTACAAATGTGGTTTCAAAGATAGACCTCTCACTCGGTGCCATGGGTAAGGACGTGAGTGTTGATGGAAAGATATACATGAGAAAGAATGAGGTAATCCGCATTGTCGTGTCTCCATTCGGTCTTATGGAGGTAGGACGTCTTGAGTTTACCCCTGATTACGTTCTCATCGTTGACCGTATGCATAAGGAATATGTGCAGGCTACATACAACGACCTCGATTTCCTCAAGGATAATGGTCTCGACTTCTATTCTCTCCAGGCTCTTTTCTGGAACGAGCTCTTCGTGCCTGGCGAGAAGAGAGTGAGTGAGATGCTGCTTGATAAGTTCAATGTTGACTTGGCTTCTTCTGACAAGAAGGTGACGATGGATTCTGGCAAGCTCTCTTTCTCATGGTCAACTGATGCTAACAATGCGCATATCATCGCTGCTACTGCAGAGTATGGCAAGGGAACATCAAATGCCTCTGCTGCAAAATGGCAGTATGGAAAGTTCATTGATATGGGTAAGAAGCAGTTCCCTTCTGATCAGACGTTGTCTTTCCAGAGCCGTCAGTTGAAGAATGGCGTGGCTTTGTCTATGCGCATTCTTATGAAGAAGATAACCAATGACTCTGACTGGGATGCTAAGTCTTCCGTTTCAGATAAATATACTAAGGTAAGTGCAGAAGAGATTCTTGGCAAACTGATGAGCCTTTAATCGTTGTCAGGTTCTTTTCTCCTGTTTCCGAGGAGTTATCTTCCATCATTTCCCCTTTTCACTATTTTCCAACTTAAAATATGCTTCGACTGCTCACCATATTATTCTCTCTCTTCTTGTTAGTCCCTTCTGTTGATTCGCAGACAAAGAAACAGTCATCTGCGAAGAAGACAACCGTGTCTTCTGTCAAGAAAAAGACCACGACAGCGACGAAGAAGACGACCACCACATCAAAGACGAAGGGCAAGACGACGACAAAGAAGTCCTCTTCCTCTGCCGGTGTCACCAATTCTTCCATAAATGGTCTTCGTAATGAGCAGGCGAAGATTAAGCAGAATATCAGGAAACAGGAGCAGGCCCTGCGTGCAAATAAGGCACAGGTGCAGCAGAAGCTTAAGGACTTGATGGCCATAAATGGTGAGATGGATCGCAATAGGCATAGTATTGATTCTATCAATCATGACCTGCGTATGCTGGATGTTGATATTAATATCCTCAATTCTCAGTTGGATGAACTTAATTCCCAGCTAAATGAGCGCAAGGCAAACTATGTGAAGTCTATGAGATATATGGCAAAGCGTCGTGGCATCCAGAGCCAGCTGATGTTTATTTTCTCGGGAAAAGACTTTAAGCAAATCTATCGTCGCCTTCGTTTTATGCGGGAATATGCAGCCTATCAGCGTGCTCAGGGTAAGGCTGTTCAGGAGAAGCAGGAGCGAGTGAATGAGAAACAGGAGCAACTGAAGCAGGTTCGTGGTCAGAAGAATACGCTTCTCATCAAGGGAAAGAACGAGAATGCTGCTCTTGAAGGTAAGAAGGTGGAGCAGCAGAAGGTTGTCAACTCTCTGCAGAAACAGCAGAAAACCATACAGAGCGTCATCGATGAGCAGCGCAAGAAAGATGCAGCCTTGAATGCTCAGATTGATAAACTCGTAGCAGAGGAAGTGGAACGTGCTCGACAGCGCGCCATTGCTGAGGCAAAGAAGAAGGCGGAACAAGAGACTGCTGCTCGTAAGAAGGCAGAGGAACTTGCCCGTAAGAAAGCGCTTGCTGAGGCTGCTGCAAAGGAGAATGAGAGAAGAATAGCAGAGGCAAAGGCAAGAGAAGAACATGCAAAGGCTGAGGCTCGTGCTGCTGCAGCTAAAGATGCTGCAGCGAAGGCGAGGGCAGAGCAACTCGCTCGTGAGGCAGAATCTGCACGTTTGGCTGCGGAACGTAAGGCTGCTGCTGATAAAGAACGTTCTGACAGAGAACTTGCAAGGGCAAAGAAAGAGTCAGATGATGCTGTGCAGTTGAGTAGTGTTGACCGTATGGTGAGCGGAGGTTTTGAGGCTAACAAAGGTCGTCTGCCATCTCCTGTGGCAGGAGGACGTGTCGTAAGTCACTTCGGACAGCATAATGTTGACGGTCTCAAGGGTGTGGTGTTGGATAATAAAGGTATAAATATCAAGGCTTCTGCGGGTGCTGTAGCTCGTTCCATCTATGATGGAGAGGTTAGTGCCGTGTTTAATGTGGGTGGCACTATGGGTGTCCTCGTCCGTCATGGAGCCTATATATCCGTATATTGCAATCTCTCAGGCGTTAGTGTGAGTCGTGGTCAGAAGGTATCTACACGTCAGGCTATAGGCACAATAGCACGCGATGGAATCCTTCAGTTCCAGCTTCGACGCGAGAGAGACAAACTCAATCCTGAGTCTTGGCTTGCGAGATAATTTGATATAGGAAATGAGTTTCTATCAAACTCAATATCTGTTTCTATGAAACACGAGGTCTGTTTCTATGAAACTCAGTGCCTGTTTCTATGAAACACGATGCCTGTTTGCCCCAAACACGAGTGCAGTTTGGCCCAAACTCAATATGAATATCTGTTTTTTCTCAGATAAAAGGCATTTTCTTTCGTAAATATTTTGCTAAACCGATAATTATTAGTAATTTTGCAAACGTTCAGTGGAATGAGGAACTCCGAAGCGAGTTCCTCATTCTTTATTTATAAACTGGAGAGAAAATGATAGACAAGAACAACGTAAAGAAATTAGTGGAAGAATGGCTCCAGGGTAAGGAGTACTTCCTTGTTGATGTAGAGGTCAGCGCTGATGACCGTATCGTAGTTGAGATAGACCATGCCGATGGTGTATGGATAGAGGATTGTGTAGCGCTCAGTCGCTTCATCGAAGAGAATCTCAGCCGTGATGAGGAAGACTACGAACTTGAGGTGGGATCGGCAGGTCTCGGTCAGCCTTTCAAGGTGGAGCAGCAGTATATCAACTGCATTGGCAAGGAAGTGGAGGTGCTCGCTGCTGACGGCATCAAGCTCCGCGGTATCCTGAAGAGCGTTGAAGGACGTCTTTTCACCGTTACCTATCAGGAGAAAAAGAAGATAGAAGGCAAGAAACGCCCTGAACTTGTTGACGTGGAGAAGCAGTTCTCTATGGACGAGGTGAAGTATTGTAAGTATTATATCAACTTTAAATAGGAGCCCCCTCCCCTCGGGGAGGTAGGGTGGGGGCCTGAATAGAAAAATATTAAAACATATAATAATGGCAACTAAGAATTCAGAATTACAACCAAACATGATCGAGACATTCAAGGAGTTCAAGATGACCAAGAATATCGATCGCGCAACACTTGTTAGTGTGCTTGAGGAAAGTTTCCGCAATGTCATAGCAAAGATCTTTGGCAGTGACGAGAACTTTGACGTTATCGTAAACCCTGACAAGGGTGACTTTGAAATCTATCGCAACCGTATCGTTGTGGCTGACGGTGAGGTGGCTGACGAGAATAAGGAGATTTCTCTTTCGGAGGCACAGCAGATAGAGTCTGACTATGAGGTAGGCGAGGATGTATCAGAGCGCGTTGACTTTGCAAAGTTCGGTCGTCGTGCTATCCTCAATCTTCGTCAGACATTGGCTTCCAAGATTCTCGAACTGGAGCATGACAATCTCTACAACCGTTATAAGGATCGTGTAGGTGAGATTGTTTCCGGTGAGGTTTATCAGGCTTGGAAGCGTGAGGTTCTTATCGTTGATGATGATAACAACGAGCTTATCCTTCCTAAGTCAGAGCAGATTCCAAGTGATCAGTATCGCAAGGGTGAGACCGTCAAGGCTGTTATCGCTCGTGTTGACAACGAGAATAACAACCCAAAGATTATCCTTTCTCGTACAAGTCCTCTCTTCCTCCAGCGTCTGCTTGAGGCTGAAGTACCTGAAATCGCAGAAGGTCTCATCGCTATCCGCCGCATAGCACGTCTCCCAGGAGAGCGCGCAAAGATTGCCGTAGAGAGCTTCGACGACCGTATTGATCCAGTAGGTGCTTGCGTAGGTGTAAAGGGTAGCCGCGTTCACGGCATCGTTCGTGAGCTCTGCAACGAGAACCTCGACGTTATCAACTATACTGATAATATGAAACTCTTTATCCAGCGTGCCCTTGCTCCAGCTTCTATCAAGAGCATCAACCTTAGCGATGAGGAGCATAAGGCAGAGGTTTATCTCAGCCCTGAGGAGGTAAGTCTTGCTATCGGCCGTGGTGGTCAGAACATTAAGCTGGCTTCTATGCTGACAGAATATACTATCGATGTATTCCGCGAACTCGACGATCAGGAGAGCGATGATATCTATCTCGAAGAGTTCAATGACGAAATCGATACTTGGGTTATCGATGCTATCAAGTCTATCGGTCTTGATACCGCAAAGGCTGTTCTCAATGCTCCACGTGAGATGCTTATTGCTAAGGCTGACCTTGAGGAGGAGACAGTTGATCAGGTACTCGAAGTGCTGAAGGCTGAGTTTGAGAAATAAATAGTAAATAGTAAATCGTCAAATTGTAAATAACATAGATGAGTATAAGATTAAATAAAGCGATACGTGAACTCAACATTGGAATCAACACGGCTGTTGAATTCCTGGAAAAGAAGCCCGAACTTGGAAGTGTCGAGGCTAACCCTTCTTTTAAGATAAGTGATGAGCAGTATGCTGCCTTGTCAAGTGCTTTTGCATCTGACAAGGAGGTGCGCACACAGGCAGAGAAGATTTTCCAGAAGAAGCCAAAGGAGTCCAAGAAGGTTGAGCCAGCAGAGAAGAAAGGTGAGGAAATCCTTGAAACTCGTCAGCAGTTCAAGCCTGTTGGCAAGATTGACCTTGACGCAATAAAAGGTCCACATGCTACTGCCTCAAAGAAAGATAGCTCAAAGAAGGCAGAAACTCCTGCTCCAAAGAAGGAGGAGGCAAAGCCTGCTGCACCAAAGCAGAAGGAAACTCCAAAGCCAGCACCAGTGGTTGCTAAGGAAGAGGCAAAGCCAGCACCTGCTCCAAAGAAGGAGGAGGCAAAGCCACAGCCTAAGAAAGAGGAACCAAAGCCACAGGAAGAAGATGCTGCACCAAAGAATGATGCACAGCCTGTAGAAGTGTTTACCACACGTAGCGAGCAGAAACTCGTTGGTCAGCGTATGAATGTCGTTGGCAAGATCGACCTTGATGCTCTCAACCAGAGCACTCGTCCTAAGAAGAAGTCAAAGGAAGAGAAGCGCAAGGAGCGTGAGGAGAAGGCTGCTCAGAATCGTGGTCAGCAGGGTAATGGTGAGAAGAAGAAGCGCAACCGCATCAACAAGGAGCGTGTTGACATCAACGATGCTGCCAATCAGCCTTCTGGAAAGAAGAACAAGGGCAACAATAATAACAACAACCAGAACCAGCAAGGTCAGGGTAAGAAGAACAAGAATAAGAACAAGGGCAACAATAAGCCTCAGGAAGTTAGTGAGGAAGATGTAGCACGTCAGGTAAAGGAGACACTCGCACGCCTTACAAGCAAGAGCAACCAGAATAAGAAGGGTGCAAAGTATCGTAAGGAGAAGCGTGATGCAGCAGCAGAACGTCGTGATGAGGAGATGCTCGAACAGGACATACAGTCAAAGACACTTAAGCTTACAGAGTTCGTTACCGTATCTGAACTTGCTACGATGATGGACGTTCCTGTAACAAAGCTTATCGGTACTCTCATGTCTGTAGGTATCATGGTAAGTATCAACCAGCGCCTTGAGGCTGAGACTATCAACCTTGTTGCTGAGGAGTTCGGCTTCACTACTGAGTATGTATCAGCAGAAGTGCAGGAGGCTATCCTTGAGGCAGAGGATGATGAGAACGATCTTCTCTCTCGTGCTCCTATCGTAACGGTGATGGGTCACGTTGACCATGGTAAGACTTCTCTCCTCGACTACATCCGTCAGACTAACGTTATCGCTGGTGAGGCTGGTGGTATCACACAGCACATTGGTGCATACAATGTAGCTCTTGAGGATGGACGTAAGATAACATTCCTTGATACTCCTGGTCACGAGGCGTTCACCGCTATGCGTGCCCGTGGTACTCAGGTTACGGATATTGCAATCATCATCATCGCTGCCGATGACTCTATAATGCCTACTACTAAGGAGGCTATCGCTCATGCTCAGGCAGCTAACGTACCAATGGTGTTTGCTATCAACAAGATTGATAAGCCAGGTGCTAACCCTGACAAGATTCGTCAGGACCTCGCTGCTATGAATCTCCTCGTTGAGGAATGGGGTGGTAAGTACCAGTGTCAGGAGATAAGTGCCAAGAAGGGTACAGGCGTGGAAGAACTTCTTGAGAAGGTGCTTCTCGAGGCTGAGATGCTCGACCTCAAGGCTAACCCTAACCGTAAGGCAACAGGTTCTATCATTGAGGCATCTCTTGATAAGGGACGTGGCTATGTGGCTACAATGCTCGTAAGCAATGGTACATTGAAGCAGGGAGACATCGTTATCGCAGGTACATACTATGGTCGCGTGAAGGCTATCTTCAACGAACGTAATCAGCGTATTGACGAGGTAAGACCTGCAGAGCCAGCAATCATCCTCGGTCTTAACGGCGCTCCAAGTGCTGGTGACTCTTTCCATATCATGGAGACAGAGCAGGAGGCAAAGGAAATTGCCAACAAACGTCTACAACTTCAGCGTGAGCAGAGCCTGCGTACCACTAAGGTTGTCGGTCTTGAAGAGATTGCACATCGTATTGCTCTTGGCGAGTTCCACGTGCTCAACCTTATCGTCAAGGCAGATACGCAGGGTTCTGTGGAGGCACTTTCCGATTCTTTCATCAAGCTCTCTACCGAGAAGATCCAGGTCAACGTTATCCAGGGTGCTGTTGGTCAGATATCAGAAAACGACGTAATGCTTGCTTCTGCAGCAGAGAACTCGCTCATCATCGGCTTCAACGTGCGTCCTTCTGTTGCCGCAAAGAAGCTTGCTGAGCAGCACGGAGTGGAGATAAATACCTATTCTGTCATCTATGACGCTATCGACGACCTCACATCTGTGATGGAGGGTATGCTTGATAAGGTCAAGAAGGAGGTTATCACAGGTCAGGTTGAGGTACGTGAGGTTTACAAGATTTCTAAGGTCGGCACAGTTGCCGGTGCTATGGTTATCGAGGGTAAGGTTCACCGCAGCGACAAGGCTCGCGTTATCCGTGATGGTATCGTAGTGCATACTGCTGACATCAACGCCCTCAAGCGCTTCAAGGATGACGTTAAGGAGGTTGCTACCAACTTCGAGTGTGGTATCTCTCTCGTCAACTTCAACGACATCCAGCAGGGTGATATCCTTGAGACCTTCATGGAAGTTGAGGTTAAGCAGACACTGTAAACTGAAATATGAAGAATGAATATGTTCGTCAGGTGGCGGAGCAGAAGTATGAATTCGGCTTCACCACTGACGTAAATACTGAAGTGATACCAGTCGGACTGACAGAAGATGTTGTCCGACTGATATCTGCTAAAAAGGGAGAACCAGAATGGTTGTTGGAGTTCCGTCTTCGTGCTTTCCATTATTGGAAGGAACAGAAGCAGCCGGAGTGGGCGCATGTCAATGTGCCACCTATCGACTATCAGGGCATTTCCTACTATGCTGACCCTACAGCAAAGAAGAAGGAAGGCAAGAAAGAGATAGACCCTGAATTGGAAAAGACCTTCGATAAACTGGGAATCCCATTGGAGGAGCGTCTCGCTCTCTCCGGCACCGCCGTGGATGCCATCATGGACTCCGTGTCGGTGAAGACTACTTATCGCGAGAAACTTGCAGAGAAAGGCATTATCTTTATGTCTTTCGGTGAGGCGGTGAAGGAACATCCTGACCTCGTTCGACAGTATCTCGGTACTGTCGTACCATATAGGGATAACTATTTTGCTGCGCTCAATTCAGCAGTTTTCTCCGATGGTTCGTTCGTATATATTCCAAAGGGCGTTCGTTGTCCTATGGAACTGTCCTCTTATTTCCGTATCAATGCTGCGGGAACAGGACAGTTTGAACGTACTCTCATCATCGCTGATGATGATTCGTATGTATCCTATCTTGAAGGATGTACAGCTCCTATGCGCGATGAGAATCAGCTTCATGCCGCTATCGTGGAGATAATCGTAATGGATAGGGCAGAGGTGAAGTATTCTACCGTGCAGAACTGGTACCCTGGCGATGAGAATGGTAAGGGTGGTGTGCTCAATCTTGTGACCAAGCGTGGCGACCTTCGCGGTGAAGGAGCGAAACTTTCTTGGACTCAGGTGGAGACAGGTAGTGCCATAACGTGGAAATATCCTTCGTGCGTTCTGCATGGAGACAGTTCAGTTGCGGAGTTCTATTCCGTTGCTGTCACCAATAATTACCAGGAGGCCGACACAGGAACGAAGATGATACACGTGGGTAAGAATACTAAATCCACCATTATCTCAAAGGGTATCTCGGCAGGACATTCGCAGAACTCATATCGCGGTCTTGTTCGTGCAACATCAAAGGCGGACAATGCTCGCAACTATTCATCTTGTGACTCTCTCTTGCTTGGTTCGGAGTGTGGCGCTCATACGTTCCCTTATATGGATTCCCATAATGAGACTGCCATCTTTGAGCATGAGGCAACAACGTCAAAGATAAGTGAGGACCAACTCTTCTATTGCCAACAGCGTGGCATTCCTATGGAGCAAGCAGTAGGACTTATCGTCAATGGCTATGCAAAGGAAGTGCTTCAGAAGCTCCCGATGGAGTTTGCCGTTGAGGCGCAGAAACTTCTTAGCGTATCCCTTGAGGGTACGGTGGGATAAAAACTATCCAAATATGAAAAATCTTCTTTTCTCTTTCCTTTTCTTCTTCCTCCCTCTGTCTCTATTTGCAGGAGACCGTTACAACTTCAATGCTGAATGGAAACTTGCCATAGGCGATGTGATGAAGGGAACGAAGAAGAAAGTGGATGACTCTTCCTGGAAGACGGTAACATTACCTTATGCTTGGAATCAGTCAGAAGCGTATTCTCGTAACTGTTCTGAGTTGAGCGATACCGTAGTGTGGTATCGTAAGCACTTCAATGTGCCATTGGAATGGAAGGGAAAGAAGATATTCATAGAATTTGAGGGCGCTCGTTTTGCTACTCAGGTGTTTCTTAACGGAAAGAAACTTGGTCTTGCAGACAATGGCGTGATGGCTTTCGGTTTTGATCTTACACCTTATATTATATATGGTAAGGAAAATGTATTGTCTGTTCGTGTTGACAATGATTGGAATTACCATGAGTCAAAGGCATTTTGGGATGAGGCTTCAGGAAAATTCGTTACTTCAGGCTTCCAGTGGAACAATAAGAACTTCTATTGTAACTATGGCGGAATAAACAAGAACGTGTGGCTTCACGTTATGAACGACGTGTATCAGACACTTCCATTGTATAGCAATCTCCGTACCACAGGCGTCTATGTAGCACCGTTGAGCCTTCCTGACGCAGGCGACAAAAGCAATAAGGCTTCAGTCTTCGTAGAATCACAGGTGGTGAATAGTTCGTCGAGACCAAGGACAATGCAGCATTTTGTCACAGTGCTTGATAAGGATGGTGCTGAGGTTGCAAACATAATGGGTGAGCGACGCACCATTGCCTCTGGTGATACAGTAAAGTTGAAAAGCATAGTTGATATTAATAATGTTCACCTTTGGTCTTGGGGATATGGTTATCTATATACCGTAAAGTCGATATTGCTTGATGTTTCTACGCAGAATTCAGGTGGAAAGGTATGTGATGTAGCAATCGTTCAGACTGGATTCCGTAAGACTGAGTATAAGGATGGAATGTTCTATCTCAACAATCGTGTACTGCAGTTAAAGGGATTCGCACAGCGATCTACTAATGAATGGCCTGCTGTGGGCATATCTATCCCTGCATGGATGACGGATTACTCCAATAGTCAGATACTTGGATGTAATGGTAACTTTGTCAGATGGATGCATGTGACACCATCAAAGCAGGATGTTCGTTCTTTCGACCGTCTCGGTCTTATCCAGGCTATGCCTGCCGGTGATGCAGAGAAGGATGTTACAGGACGCAGATGGCAGCAGCGTCTTGAACTGATGCGCGATGCCATCATCTATAACAGAAACAATCCTTCCATCCTTTTCTATGAAGGAGGAAACAATCAGATATCCGAAGAACACATGAGTGACTTGAAGACTCTTCGTGATCTTCTTGACCCTCTCGGTGGAAGAGCAATAGGAAGCCGTAATATGCTCGACTCAAAGATAGCAGAATATGGTGGTGAGATGCTCTATGTAAATAAATCTGCCGCAAAGCCAATGTGGCAGATGGAGTATAACCGTGATGAAGGAATACGACGCTATTGGGATCAATGGTCATATCCTTATCATAAGGAAGGTGAAGGTCCTTTGTATCGCGGTGATCGTACTGTATCTTACAATCATAATCAGGATGGTCTCGCAGTAGAAAATATCGTGCGTTGGAATGAGTATTGGGTAGCACGTCCTGGTACTGGGCGCAGAGTAAACTCTGGTGGTGCAAAGATTATCTTCTCTGATTCCAATACTCACGCTCGAGGAGAGAAGAACTATCGCACCAGCGGTGATATGGATGCAATGCGCATTCCGAAGGATTCGTGGTTCGTACATAAGGCTATGTGGGACGGATGGGTTGATACAGAAAAGGATCATACCTATATCATAGGTCATTGGAACTATGAGAATTCCCTTGCAAGTGAAGGAAAGGATCTTGTCAAGCCTGTATATGTTTGTTCTACAGGGGATGCCGTAGAACTATTCCTCAATGGAAAGTCACTAGGAAGAGGAAAGCGCTCTGCTACCTTCCTCTTCACTTTTGATAATGTAAAATGGGAACCTGGCACGCTTCGTGCCGTTAGTTATAAAGGTGAGGATATAGTATCTTCCCACGAGATATCAACAGTTGGAGCCCCCGTAGCATTGCGTATGCGATGGATAGGTCCTGGTGAGATGAGGAATGATGAATGGGTAAATAATTCATCAGCTGCTTTCAAAGCTGACGGAGCTGACTTACGTATAGCAGAGATAGAGGCTGTGGATGCAAAGGGCAGACGTCATCCTCTTGCCCATGACATGATACGTTTCTCCGTCAGTGGAGAATGCGAATATCTCGGTGGTGTATCTGGAGTTGTCAGTGAGGAAGAAAGAAAACTCAATGCCTCCGACGTTCAGGTGAAGGAAGGACATAGTGCTGATACGAATAGCATAGGTTCAGACGAACTGATGCTTGAGGCTGGTGTTATTCGTGTTTTGGTGCGCTCCACTACTACGGCAGGTAACCTCACACTCACAGCTACAGCGCTCCCTAATGCCGATACTGGCAAAACACTTACCTCTGCTACAATCTCCGCTACTACTGTAGCATGTCCTGTGGAGGGGGGATTCTATGTAGATGCTAAAGGCAATATGATTGAGGCTGATGCTGCGAAGAAGCAACCTCTCTATCTCTCTCGGGGCGAAACGCCTTCCTCTCCTTCCTATACTCAAAAGTATAAGGCTGTAAAAGTAAAGGGCATTGCTGTTGCCGTTAATATGCAGAATGCAACGAAGATGCTTGATGACAATGAGGATTCTCGCTGGTCTTCAGACGAAAACATAGATCATTCATGGGTTAAGATGGAATTGGAGCGCCCTGCTGCTATTAGAAAGATTGCTATGCGTCTTAACAACTTCCGTACTACAAGTTATCCGCTTCAGGTCTATGCAAATGGACAGCTTGTATGGGAGGGATATACTCCAAAGACTCTTGGCGACTGTTATCTTGACATTCAGAATCCTGTGGTGGCAGATGAATACGTCATCAAGATGGTTGGACCTGCTACAGTAAAGGAAGCTTTCGCCTCAATGACGGAGCTTGCTGCAAAGACAAAGGTATCTACTAAAGAGTCAAAGTCGAATACTCTCTCTATCATTGAGATAGAGTTTGATGAATAAAGAAATGTCGTAATATCGAAACATCGAAATATCGAAACCCCGAAACATCGAATTTCTTAAAAGAAGAAAAAACTAACAAAACTAAATATGAAGAAAGCAAAAACTTTTATCACGCTCCTGTCGGCAGCATTATCTTTCCTGCCTATCCTCGATGCACAGGCGCAGAATATCCCTGCATTCCCAGGAGCAGAAGGGCATGCTCGATATACCACCTATGGTGGTCGTAACGGCACTGTTGTTCATGTAACGAATTTGAATGACTCAGGTACTGGGTCTTTCCGTAGTGCTGTAAGTTCGAGCAATCGTATCGTTGTGTTCGATGTGAGTGGTTATATAGACTTGCTGTCGGACCTCACGATAAAGGATAATATCACTATTGCTGGACAAACTGCCCCTGGCGATGGCATTACTCTCCGCTATCGTACTATTCGTCCAGGTAACAATAATATAATACGTTATATTCGTTTCCGTCGCTCTCAGGTTAAGGATGTGAATGATGGTGCTGATGCTACGTGGCAGCGCAACAAAAATAACATCATTCTCGACCATTGCTCTTTCTCATGGAGTATCGATGAGATTGCTTCTTTCTATGACAACAAGAACTTCACAATGCAATGGTGCAATATAACGGAGGCTCTTGCAAACCCTGGTCATGGCAAGGGAGAACATAGTTATGGTGGAATCTGGGGCGGTAAGGATGCTTCTTTCCATCATTGTTTCCTTGCTCACATGCAGAACCGTGTGCCTCGTTTCAATGGCGCTCGCTATGGTTGGACAGGATATGACACAAGTCTTTATGAAAATCCTGTTCAGTCGGAACGTGTTGACTTCCGCAATTGTGTGATGTATAACTGGGGTACTGGTGGCTGTTATGGCGGTCCTGGTGGTGGTTATATCAACATGGTAAACAATTATTACAAGGCAGGTCCTGGAACTGTGAATAAAAGGCAGGTGACTATCGCATCCGTGGCAAATAGCACAACGGCAAGTGGATATGAAAGTTGTTGGGGATACTTCTCAAGATACTATATCAAGGGCAATTACGTTACAGATGCCGGTGATGATGCAGAGAACTATGATTGGAAAGGCGTTACCTATGATAACGGACTTTCTACCATAAATGGTGAGAAATACATCCCTGATGCCAAGCATTTATATGGTTCAAAGGTGGAATATGTGAAAAACTCCGCAGGTGTTGATTGCGTCAAGATGAAACTTGATGAGCCAATTGCAGCAGGTGATGTTACAACCCATAGTGCTGAAACTGCCTATGAGAAAGTTGTAGAATATTGCGGCGCATCCCTTGTTCGCGATGCTTGCGATATCCGCTATGCAGAGGAGACTCGCACAGGAACATGCGTATATACCGGAACTGTGACTGGTAGAGAGGGTATTATCGACTTCATTCAAGATCCTTCCAAAGCGGATAATCCTGAACTTGTTCACTTCCCAGAATTGAAGAAAGAGACTCGTCCTGCAGGTTATGACACCGATAAGGATGGTATTCCTGATGAATGGGAGGTAGCAAATGGTCTTAACAAGAACAACGCAGCAGATGGCAAGACAAAAACTCTCGACAAGAAGGGCTGGTACACCAACTTAGAGGTCTATCTGAATAGCATCGTTGAGCATATCACAAAGGCACAGAATGCAGATGCTATCAACGCTGTAGAAGAGTATTATCCAGAATATAAAGATCCTGCTACATCTATCCGTCCAACCCTTTCTTCACAGAAAGTTCTCATAGAGTATTTCTCTCTCGATGGTAAGCATCTCGCAGAGCCAGCAGATGGAATATCTATTCGCCGTATTACCTATGCTGATGGAAGTCAGGAAGTGGTTAAAGTTATAAAGAAGTAAGCAATATAGAAACAGATATAAAAAAGCGGTGCGTTAGATTGCATGTCTAAAGCATCGCTTTTTGTTTACCCTTAAATTTTTATTTAGCGGAAAAAAGGAACTATCTTACGATGAACTTCTTTCCGTTCTTTATGTAAAGTCCCTTTGTGATGTTCTTCACTCGCTGTCCAGCAAGGTTGTAGATACCATCGTTGTGAGTGTTATCCACCATGGCGTGCTCAATACCTGTTGCTGAAGGGTCAAAGAGAACAGCTTTGTAGAGTCTGATACCATGTCCTTGGATAATCAATCCGCTTTGTGATAAAGTGTTGTATGTAGTATTGTCGAATGTAAATACTGTTGTGAGGGTCTTTCCGTTAGTAGTTTTATAGTAGCTCTTTGGATTCAAATCTCCTGTGAAAGATTTGTTGTCTACTTTGAAGTTGACTTTGCTCCAGTCTCCACCTTTGCAGAGCTGTATATCGTCATAATCTGATATCTCCAGCTTGTAGGTTAACTCAAGTTGTGCCTTATCGCCTACAGATTTGAAAATCTCTGCTGGAATAGTGATAGCATTACCCCAGTCAAGCATCTTGTCGCCCTCAAAGCAAATGTAGGAAGTGGCATTCTCAGGTTTTGGGTAAACTCCTTTGAAGTCATCGCCATGGTAAGCCTTGGTAATTTTCTCTGCCAGATCTGCCTGATGGAATGAAGGTCCTTCCCTGTAGAAACCATCTGTGAGGCCCATCCAATAGAATGTTGCGATGTCATTAGCCTTTGCTTGCTTGATATAATAGTCCACAAACTGGAACATAAGGTCGCGACGGACATCGTAGTCAGTCTTACCTGCCCCTGCATCGACATTGCTTGTACCCCATTCTCCGATAATGACAGGTATTCCCTTGGAGATGATGTTATCCTTAAGTACCTTGATGGTGCCATTCACCTGACTCTTAATATCGGAAATAGTTCGATTGGTGTTATTGTTGGTAAGGTTTGGATAGTCATGCACTTCGACGGCAAGATGTCCTGAGACATTATCCTCTGGTATGTTCAATTTAGTCAGTACGTCCTTGAGATGAGTGTTCCAAGTGCCATATCCGTTTGCTGCAGCGTATGTATTCACGATAAGATTTCGGCTTTCATTGTTGCCTCCAGTAGCGCGTACAGCATTTACAAAGCTCTGTGCATAGCCGTTCAAACCGTTGTAGGCTGATGCGGCAAGTGAAGCATCATAGCTGCTCGTGTTAAATGAAGCAAAGCACCATGAACTCTTTGTGTCGAGCATCTCGTTATATCCCTCAAAAAGGAGATGCTTGTCATAATCCTTAAACTCCTCAGCAATCTGCTTCCAGAGATATTCATATCGTTCCTTATTATTATTGTAGTTCTGCTCATCAGCTTTTATCCATGAGATATGGCTATCGCTGTCAGCGCCTGTGTCGTGATGCACGTTGATGATGCAATACATGCCATTGTCGATAACATAATCAACGATCTCGTGCACTCGCTTCATCCATGTAGCATCCACCTTTCCGCTCTTGTCCATGTGGTTATACCATGTGACAGGAACGCGGATAGCCCCGAAACCAGCCTCCTTCATCATCTTCATCAGTTCCTTCTTGGTATTAGGTTGTCCCCAATAATTCTCAGATCCAAGTCCCTGATTGTACCAGTAATTGTCATTTGCAGGATCCTTTACGTTGGTCTTGCTCGCATCGAGGGTATTGCCGAGATTCCATCCCACTCCCATATTCTTAACAGCCTCAGTTGCTGTTTCCGTTATTTGAGCAAATGAAAACGTTGACGTTGCCAATAGAAAAGAAAGTAATAATTGTCTCATCATTCTGTAAGTAGTTAGTGAATTTGCAGGCAAAGTTAGCAAAAAATCTACTAATAGCAAAACAAAATGTGTAAAAGCGACTCAAAAAAATAAAAACACCAGAAGTTATATTCTACTATCAATAAAACAAAAATGAGGTTGTGCCGATTGGCACAACCTCATAATTATATAGATATAAGGGAAAGATTACTTAATAACCTTAACACCGTTCTCGATAACGATACCCTTATAGTTCTTAGATACACGCTGACCAGCGAGGTTGAAGATAACGTTTGGAGCAACATTATTCTTCTTGTTAACTACAATCTGGATACCTGTTGGAACTGGAGCTGTATTTGCACCAACCTTCTTCTGGAAGTTGTCAGGATTCTCTTCTACCATGTCGATGAAAGTTTCATCCTTATCACCATTAGCGAAGATGATGTTCTTGATGTAGAACTTGTTAGCGCCCTGTGCATTAGCGAGGTTGAATGTCCATGAGTTCTGGTTGCCACTTGTCTCGCCAGGGATAGTAACAGTAGTCTCGAAGTGCTGCCACTCTTCTGTGAACTCAATATTTCCAAGACCTTCCCAGTGGAGGTAACCACCTGCATTCTCAGAGTTCTGAGTACCTACAGTTGCAGGAGTCTCAGATTTGTAGTCGAATGAAATAAATACTTCTTCACCCACCTCAAGCTTACGGTTACCGATGAGGAAGAACTGGTTGTCCCAAGGCTGACCATCGTAAAGTGCCTTCTCTTCGTCTGTTGGGTTCTCTGGATCAGCGATAAGACCAGCTGCCTTAGCCTCGTCCATAGTCATATTACGCTCAACAGTCTCGATAACGATCTCATTCTCATTAGGAACAATTTCTACAGGATCCTTTGCCTTGTCACCTTCGAGTTCTTCGAATGCCATATCATATGATTTGCCACTCTCAGTTTCGCTCTCGATGATGTAAACAGTCCAAACACCCTGTGCAGGGAGCTTGATCTTTGCTGTAGAAGCTGTCTCACCTGGGTACCAAGGACCATCAGCATCAGCATCGTATGGACGTACAGAACCCTTAGCCTTGATTGTATTAGCCTTGAACTGACGGTCGTTACCACGAACTGTAGAAATCATAACTTCGTTAACCCAAGAATCCTGGTTGCCCTTGGTACCTACAGTTGCTGCCATAGCGTCCATTTCTTCGTTATATACGAACTCGATAGCATTGTCAGAATCGTAGTCAACGTTACCGGTTTCTGTGTTTTTAGCAGTGATGAAGAGACCATGGTCAAGCTTCATCTCACACCAAGAAATATCGTCGATATAGAAGTCAACTGGAGTCTTAACGTTAGGGTTAAGGTTGAATGCGACTGAATAAGCACCGTTAGCATCAGCAGGAACAGTAACTACCTGTTCGAACTCCTGCCATTCTGTAGTGAAGCTAACATCACCAACAGCCTGCCAGTGGAGATAATCAGATGGTGTCTGCTTGTGATACTGAGTATTTGTTACAACTGGCTCAGAAGCCTTATAGCGGAATTTGAGACGGAACTGCTCACCTGTCTTCCAAGCGCGTGGAGACTCAATCCAGATCTGGTTGTCCCAAGCAGCAGCATCACCTTCTGTGTCTGCAGTCTGTGCACGGCAGATAAATGCGTGGTTACCATTAGCCTCAGTAATGATTTCTGCTGGGAATGGATCCCAACCACCATCATCATTCATGTTGTGACCCTTTTCCTTTGTCCAGAAACAAATCTTAGCATTGTTGTCAGCATCATTAAACTTTGTGTCAGCGAGACCAAGCTCTTCCCATGACTTTTCAGCATCACCATTGGTGATGAGCTCAATCCACTCTGTAGGACGCTCTTGCTTGCCCTCGTGAGTAACCTTGAGGTACTCAATGTCGAAATCGCCAACATAGTCACCGCACTGGATCATAAATGTACCATCAGCTGTTTTACATGTATATTCAACGGTACCTGCTACCCAATCTGTTGTGACAGGGAACTCACCATAAGGGGTCTGACCTACGCCAAGGAATGAGATGTTCTTGTTTTGAGAACCCTTAATCTTGAAGTGAAGAGTGTAAACAACGTCTACCTCTGGAGCTTCAATTACGATTGGCTGGAACTGACAGTCCCAAGAAGGATCAGTAGCTTCTTCACTGTGGAAGTGAAGGCAACCATTCACAAGAGAGAGTCGTGCAACAGCAGCATCTGAGAACCATCCCTTGTACTTGTAGCTGTTTAGATCTGTCACTTCTGAGAACTTAACCTCAGCGTCGACAATCTCAATAGCTTTTGCTCCCATGAACAAACTCAGGAAAGCAAAAAGAGTAAATAATTTCTTCATAATAGAAATAATTTAGATTAATAAAATAAGTGAATAAAAAAATATCTTTAAATTACTGATTACTAATTACGAATTACTTAGTTACCTTTGAGCTATAAAGTTTTATGTTTATATTTTGACTTCAAATGTATATAAGTAATCCGTAATTTGTAATCACTCATGTTTACTTTCCACCAAGGGCTTCGCACCATGCCTTGTAAGTGGCATTACGTATCCAGCCATCAGTTCTGTCATTAGCCCAAAGACCTACTGGGTCGGAAGAGTCAACGAGGTTGTTCTTACAGATACCAGCCTGCTTTTCCTTTGGAATCTTATTCAAGTATGCCTTGATAGCGTATGCATTGAAGTCTGCAAGTTTCTGACGCTGTTCATCAGTAATTTTTACGGCAGTTACATTCTGATTGGTCTCGTCTGTGTACTTGATGTCGAAGTTTGAGAGACGGATGAGCTTACCTGTCTTTGCCAGGTTGTCAAGGAGTGTTTCGTAGGCAACCTTGGCAGCCGCCAGCTTTTCCTGATTTTCATAGAATGTAAGGTTCATCTTAGCTGTAATACCGTCAATCTTTGCACCTTTATTCTCCCAGATCTTGATCCACTCTTCGAGACTCTTCATCTTCGTATCATCTTCAAGACCTGTTTCGCTGATGAAGAACTTCAGTTCTTCTGCTTTGCCGCCATATTCTGTGAACTTCTCTGTTGCCTTCTTAGCTACTACTGGAGCGTAGTTTTCGCTACCAAGTACATCCTGCCAGAATGGTCTTTTTGTCGTAGAATGCTTAATATCATAGATGTCCTTGTCGAGCAATTTCTTGGTGTTGTCGATAGGCTCATCAATGAGATCGAACATCTTGATGCGACCTTCGTTGATGTTCATGATACCGTCACACCATCTGTCGAGTGCATACATGATAGTATCGTTCTTCTGCTTTTCGGTCTGTTCTACGTGGTTGTCAGGATAGTATCCTACTTCAACCTTTTGCAGGTATAGCGTATAGCCACGAGGTGTTTCAAGTTCAAGGAATCCATCGGTAACTCCTTCTGGTGCCTTGCCTTCAATTATAATCTTTGTCCACTTGCCTGCAGCTACCAACCATCTGCCATCATCAGTGGCTGTACCATGGATTGGATTACCAGAGAAGTTGACATAGAAGTAAGCGTCAGCGTCTGCCTTTGCCCAAAACGTTGATGTATAGGTTGCGTTAGGCTCTAATTTGAATCCCTCTACTATGTTAACCTTACCTCGTGAAGGGATTTTAAGAGCATTCTGACCATCATATTTCGCAATCTTAGACATTTGATTTGCTGCGGTTACCTTATTTGTACCTGGTTCATCTCCAACATTGTAATCGTTGAAATTTACAGTCTTGCCTTCAACAAAGTCCACAGCAACTTCAATAGGGGCTGTCAGCATGTCAATCCATTCATCAGCCTGACTTGCATTAGCCACGATAGGGCTGCCAAAGACAGTGCCGCCTATTTCATCCATGTGGTTAAGTAAAAGCATAAGGTTTGCAAAGTTCATAACGCCCTTATCGTTGACGACGGTACCCATCATAAGATCCTTTCCAAACGAAACGTTGTCGAAGTTTGTCATGATAGCTGCATGTGAACGGTCCATATTGAGAAAATCTACAAGACCAGTAGTAGCACCTATCGCCATGTTTGGATTGGCAGTTCTGTCGATATACGACTTAACAGGATTGAATTCCGTGTATTTCCTTACTACTGATGGGTCTGGATCTGCATGGAAGTCATCTGTTACGTTATAGTCAGCGCAGGAAGCCATGAGAGCTCCTGCTACCAACATATATATACTGTTTCTAAAAATCTTTTTCATATTCTTTGCCTCCTATTATGGTTTAACGTATGTAGGTGAGAAGAATACTTTCTTGTTTGATTCGCGAGTCTGCACAACGAGGGTGTCAGAAGATATAGATGTCATATCGTCATCAAGGAAAATATCTTTTTCCTTCTTGGTCTTATCATCTACTGTAGTGTAGAGGTATTTGCCTTTCTTGAATTTAACATTGTATGACAAGCGAAGTACGTCACGATGTACTGGCTTTCCATCCATGGTGCCCCACTGATATTCCTTATATTCTGACTTTTCAGTCGCCTTCTCAATAAACTCACCAGAACCTGTAACTTCAGTGTCTTTATCTTCAGTTGAGATAGTACATTTGTTACCATCAAACTTAAGGATAAGATTACAAGGGATAGCTGGGTTCAACTTAGGGTTCTTTGGATCTGAATAGTCGTAAGTGATACGCTTGACAGATGTAGGGAATACACAGGTATTCATGTTCTTTGTCACGATGCTGCATACCTCATCGTTGGCATTTACAGGATTCTCCTTGTAGCGAGTAGGGTCAGAGTTTACAAGAGAGAAGTCCTTACGGATATTTGGCTCTGTCTTGCCTGCCTCTGTAATCATATCAGCACCGCGGCGGATATAACGAGCCTGCCATGGGTTCATGTACTTAATGCAATAGAGTACATAATCCTTTGGCTTAACCTGCCACTCGATGGAATTGGTACGTACTGGTGAGAAACCAGGACGTGGAGTGCCGGTAAGAATATTGTCGATACCTGTTACGCTCTTCATGAGAAGAGGAATAACGTAAGTATTTTCTACAGACTTCTCATCCTGGAAGAACTTGTCTGTAAGCTGCACCTCTACATATCCGCGAACATCGCTGTTGTATGGAATCTTGTTTGATGCAAGTGTGTAATAGTCATCAGGCATAGCCATTACCTGGCCTGCAGGATTGCCGCCCTCATCCGTGAAGAAGAGGTTATCACAAAGACTCTTATCAACGACAATATCTGCATATCCATCGCGACCATGGTATGCACCACCCATGGTAGCATAAATCTGACACTTATGCGCATTGTCAAGAGTGTTGTCGTAGATATCGTTGCCCAATATGATTGTGCGTACAGGGTCCTGATATGCGAAGTATGCAGTCGTGCCTCCTTCGTAGTCAGGAAACTCCTGATCAGCGTTGTAACATGATGCCACCAGGAGTGATGATACTCCCAGAGCAGCTGCATATAAATAATTTGATATTTTCATACTTTATTGTCTTTTTGAGATTTCGAAGCCTCGAGGACTAAGTTCTCGAGGATTCGAACATAAAACTTAGTTCCAGCCTTTATTCTGCTTAAGGTTACTCCACTTCAGCATTTCGCCCTTTGGAATAGGACCATACCACTGATAAGAGTCATCGAAAACACGCTTCTCGTTAAGATCGAAGACTGTATATTTGAGTGGGCTGTTCTCATCCTTAGGATCAATTCTCTCAACCTTCATACCCTTGATGACTGTATTGAGAGGCATCTTCCAACGACGCAAATCCCAGAAGCGCTTGTTCTCAAAGGAGAGCTCCAGACGACGCTCGTTGCGAATGAGTTCAATCATCTTCTCCTTGTCATTCTTTATCTTTTCGAGATACAAGTCACCGCCAGGAAGAGGACGTCCGAACTCATCCTTGCCAATGCCGGCACGCTCACGGATAAGCTTGATGATTTGGTATGCAGAAACTTTGAAATCCAAGGTGTCATGGTACTTGTAATCTGGATTGAAACCATTAGGTCCGTGTGCATCGCAAGCTGCCTCTGCGTAAGCGAGGTACATCTCTGTGTAACGCATGCGAGGATTCAGGTGGTTCTGTGGGCTTCCTGAGTTTGGATTTGCACTTACATCTTCACGGAGAAGTTTCTTCAGGTAGTAACCAGTACGTGTAGAGAATCTTTCGCGAGCTTCGAGGTTGTCATCATATTCATTTTTGTCAGTACCATAGGCCATGTCCACACCTGTATAGATTGGATTGGTCTTAAATTTCATTCCATTGTAGATGACTGTATTAGCAAGACGTGGATCGCGGTTCTTATATGGATCCTGTGGATCATATCCCGATTCAGGGTCTGTGATTGGAAGACCATTGTTCATTGGGAATGCATCAACAAAGTTCTGTGATGGATTTACGCGACCATTGCCAAAGAGTGAAGGTGGGAATAGATTCTTCTCCTGAGTGTTATCTTTCGAACGGTTAGGACGCCAGATAACCTCAGGCACATTTCCGTCAATCATATTCTTGTATGTTGAAGAATACCAGTCGAGATTTCCTGTAGGATCAAATCCTTCCAAACCTCCATTTTCAACAAGAACGTCAGCACAGAGATCTGCTGCCTGAGCGGATGTTACGCCGCTCTGGTCGCGGAATGCAGGACTTGCAGCAAGGAGTGCAGCCTGTGCCTTTACAACCTGTGCGATTCTGCCTGAGATTCTGTTTCTTTGATTGCTGCCAAAAACGGACTTATAGCCAGATACCTCAGCACCGAGTTTTCTGTATTTCTCTGGAATTTGAATAGTATCACTTATGTCAACATAGTCAAGAGGAAGCAATGCCATAGCGCTGTCGCAGTCTTCAAAAATCTGCTCCATACACCTAGCGAATGTAGCTCGTGGCATGTTGTAGTCAGTGCTTGGGTCCAAAGGCTCAGTGAACAGAGGTACACCGTAGAGTATTCCATCGTCAGCATAGCCACCATGAGACTGAAGCAGGTGGTAGTAGAGAATAGCACGGATGGCAAAAGACTCTCCCTTCAAACGGTCAATAAACATCTGAGGCTTCGATGTGGAACTTGGTGCCCATTGTACTTTTTCAACAACTGTCAGGAACTTGTTTACATATTGTATGCCGCCGAGGCAAGCATCCCAACGGCTTATAGGACTTGGATTCTGGTCTGCTGCCCATGAGCCTGTTGCCATTGTCAGGATATTGCTTGTCAAATCATTTGTGGTGGCATCATCAGTGGCGATGTCAGTCTGAGTAGTTGTAGCGTATGGAAGACTGCCGTAACCGTACATCAGCAATCCGTTTGCGTACTCCGACTCCAGATACATGGCATCCTCCTGACGTGTGTTCTCATCAGCAGGCTCAAACATATCCTGGCATGAAGAGAACATTATCAGACCGATAATATAAAGTATTATATTCTTTTTCTTCATTTTCTTATTGTTTTTAGAAGGTTACCTTTGCACCGAGATTATAGAAACGTGTCTGTGGGGCATAGCCAACGCTTGTCTCCATCAGCTTGCGCTCCTTTGAGATAGTGAGAAGGTCTGTACCGTTGAGATAAACAGAGAGTCCCTTCACTACTTTTCCTGCAATAATCTCGCTTGGGAAGTCGTAAGTAAGCTGTACCTTGCGGAGGTTGAAACGATCAGTGCTGTACATCCAGAAGGTAGAATTAGCAGCATTGTGGGTATGGTTCATTGTTGTAAGACGTGGATGTGTTGCTACATCTGCAGTCTCTGGTGTCCAACGATTACGTGCATTTACAGAGTACTTAGCCTCTCCTGACATGTAGTAGTAGCCATTGTTCTTGAATGCATGTGAACCGAACTGACCGTTGCCAAGCATGAAGAGTGTCCAGTTTTTATACTTAAGAGTAAGGTTGATACCAAGTGAAACAGGAGTACCAATAGAAGCCGATGTATAGACATAGCGTCCATTTTCATACGCAACAACATTAGTTCCCTTACCTAAATAGATTTGGTCGCGACCTGTGATCTGACCGTCACCGTTGATGTCCTCATACTTGAGGTCACCTGGCTGTATATTACCACCAAGAGTTGGTTTAGGAAGACCCTCCTTGAGCGTGTAAGTGCGCTTGCCTGTACCGTCAGTAGTGATGTCAAAATCATTTTCTGTATAGAAGCCTGTACATTTGTAACCCCAAAGAGAATTGAGTGGATGACCCTCCAAATAACCATAATCATCCTCCATAATTTGATCGTATTTGGTATTCTCTGTCCAGAGGTATGTACCTACTACACCGAGCTGTGCAGAAACCTTGCCGAACTGCTTCTTTGCAGTCACGCTGAAGTCAAGTCCCCTGCGGACTGTCTCATCGTTGTTGAGCGCAGGCTTGAAGCTGCCTGCCAATCCACCAGAAAGGAATGATGGGAAGGTTGTTGGGTTCTGAATGATATAGCCAGACATCTTTGTATTGAAGAATGTAAGGTCAGTGCTGATGAGCTTATTGAAGAATGATCCACGAAGGTTTACAGAGAACTCCTTGCGATGAATGTAGTCAAGCACTGGGTTTGCACCTGTCTGCGAATAGGTGATGTTGGCTGAAGAGCCTTCACCCCATGAATAACCGGTTCCTCCTGTTGCCCATGTAGCATTGTAAATGTAGAATTCCTGGTTACCGAGATAAACGTCTGCATCCTCGTTGAGGTCGCTATATGAAGCGCTGAGGAGGAGGTCGTCAACGCAGCTGCCCTCCATAAAGCTCTCCTTTGCAATGTTCCATCCGAGAGAGAACGAAGGCGAAATAGCCTCGCGCTTGCCTTCTGGAAGACGTGAAGAATGAACACCTGCAAGTGAGAGATCTGCGTAATACTTACCATTGTAGTCATAGCCAGCCTGGAGACCAAGGTTGGCGTTGGTGTAATGGTGGTATCGTCCGCTGGCAGTATTGGTGTACATGTTGCCAAGGAGCATACCTGTCACGTGATGTCCATCACCAAAGGTGTGGTCATAGTCAAAGTGACCGTTCCAGCTGATAGTCTGGCGGTAGGTTGAGTTTGACATACCCATGTGGCCAGTTACCTTCTCTACACCATACATTGCGAGACCAGTAATAGCATCAGTTGCGTTATAGTTACTCCATGTTGGTGCATATACAGCGTATGTGTTATCGTATCCAAGGCTGTACTTAGCAGCATAGTCGATAGCAAACTGTGTCTTGAATGACAAACCCTTCACGAACTTGTCCATATCATAGATGATACCTGCATCGAACTGGAACTGACGACTTACGTTTGTTGTTGTGCCGCCGAAGTAACAGTCTGCAATTGCATTGGTCTCATTAGCGTCACCAGCCTTGTTACCACCAGGGAAGAATCTTCCGTCAAGGAGGTTAAGAGACTTTAAGACGGTGTTAAGAGCCATGGTAGCATTAGGGTCAATCATGTTAATGTCGATCAGTGGAGCATATGTGCCAGGACGGTTTGGACGCATTGTTGCTGCCTCACCCCAGAAGTCACCCTTGTTTTGGTTGGCATTATAGAATGTAGCACTTGCGTTTGCCCATCCCTTGATAACCTTGTTTACTACGAGGTCAACGTTACCACGTACACTGAAACGATCGGTATAGTTATCCTTTGCAGGACCGAAGTTGATGAGGTCTTCCATACGATAGTAGTTGATGTTCGTATAGAAGTGTGCACGCTGACCACCACCCTGAATCTCAAGAGTACCCTCCGAACGGTTGTAAACCTTACGGATGTATTCGTCGGAATAGAGGTTTATGTTTGGATAACGGTAAGGATTGATACCCGAAGCATGGTTGTATATATCCTGCTGGGAATATTTTGCACCTGTTGTAAGCTGATCGTTGAGACATGCCTCATTATAGAGAGTCATATACTCTGCTGCACCGAGGTACTCAGGGAATTCCTTCGCAACGTGGAAACCTGTGTTGACGGTAGCATCCAGACGAAGACCGTCAACCTTACCACGCTTTGTAGTAATGAGGATAGCACCCTTTGCAGCCTTAGGACCATAGAGAACTACTGCCTGTGCACCCTTGAGGAAGGTAACTTGCTCAATTTCTGAAGGCTGTACGTTGTTTGATGGACGCTTGATGCCGTCGATAATGACGAGTGGAAGGTTTCCATTATCATTGTTGTCAAGACGCTCGTTGTCCAAGCCCCAAAGGTTATTGCCGTTCCAGCCACCCACAAGGCCCAACATGTCTTCAAGGCTACCTGTGGTGTAGTCCTTTTTCTGAAGCTCTTCCATATCAACGTATGAGACACCTCCAAGCAGATGGTCGGCATCCTTGTCGCGGAAGGCAACATGGACTTTCTTCTTTGCTGCTTCATTGTCAACATCATCGTTGGTCTGAGCATTGACCATCACAGGTGATGTTGCCATGAAGGCAAGGAGAAATATTTTATTCTTTATATTTTTCATATATTTTCTTGTTAATCTATTAATCTTAATTGCAAACTGTCAATTGTCAATCGTTAATTGTCAATTGTCAATCGTCAATTAAACATTACCATCCTGGGTTCTGTGGGAATTCTGGATAGATATATGTATCCTTGTCTGGGAGAGGGAACCAGTAATGTCTTTCATTCAGGTTACGGGTGATAAGCTCCACTCTGCGGAAGTTACCTACCTTTGCCTCTGCTGGATCGTGGTTGACAAACCAGCTGTCCTTCTCAAGACGCTCGAACTCATGAGAGTACTTCATTGTGTAAGGAGGCTCTGTGAGGAGAAGCCAGCGCTGAAGGTCGTTCCAACGATGACCTTCGAATGCGAGCTCTACAGCACGCTCACGACGTACCTCATCAATGAAATGTGCCTTAGTGTCACAGAACTCTGGCTGTACATCCTCCATTGGCCAGTCACCTGTGTTTACACGTCTGCGAAGTGCATTGATTGCTCCGATGGCAGAAACAAGTGGACAATATTCTGGGGCAGAAGAGAGGAATGTTGGACTTTGATCTGTATCCATCTGACCTACCATTGCTTCAGCATACATAAGATATACGTCTGCAAGGCGCATGTATGGTACGTATGCTGACATTGCACCTGACCATTCATACCAGTCACCTGCATTTGTACCATCACCTCTGTTACACTGGTGAGGAGAAAGCTTCTGGATGAAGTAGCCTGTGCTACTGCCGTTTGCAGGGTCGCGCATGAGACCATCTGTATAGAGAGAGCAGTATTCACAGAGTTTCTGCTGATCTGTCAGACCTTCTACATTCAACACGTAGTGGAAACCGTCGAACACGATGTCATGATAGAAACGTGGGTCACGGTTCTTGTATGGGTGCTCAGGATCCCATCCTGACTTTGGATTGAGAACAAGCTGACCGTTTTCTACGAGATAGATTGGCTGCCCGTTAGCCATGCCGTACTGGTCGATAAGGTTTGCAGTAGGGTGGTGGATGATGTTATCATGATCCACGATACCATATACCTTAGGACCGAAAAGCTTGAGGTGGTTCCAAGGACCTACGTTGACGCCTGGGAAAGGACCACGCATGATTGCTTCCTTGACACCTGGCATCCTCCACTGCTGCTTATATGTGTACCAGTTCTGGGAGTACTCGCCGACTTCCTCGCCGAGCATGTGGTCGTAAATGCTGCTGTATTCAAAAGTAGCGAGTGTATATTCTACCTCACCGCGTTTAACCATATCCAGTGCCTTGCCAAGTGCCTGAGCAGCTTTCTTGCAGTATTCCTTGTCATAGTCGTAGGTCTTAGCGTTAGCACCGCCCTTGCTTGCGTTGAGAAGCTCTGGCACACCACCGTTCTTTGCCTTCTCCATCTCCTTCATGAGTGGAGAACCTGCCCAAAGGTAGCACTTGCCGAGATAGCAGATAGCTGTGAACTTATTGACGCGAAGTTCGTTCTCACCAGATGTTGTCATGCCGGCGATTGTCTCATCCCATTTCACAGGAAGAAGGTCGTATGCCTTCTGAAAATCCGCTGCACAGCGGTCAGCACACTCCTGGAAAGAGAGGCGTGGGAGTTCTGGAATCTGTGCAGCATCGAATGCCTCGTCAACGTATGGCATGCCACCGAAGAAGGTCATGAGCTCGAAATGCCACCATGCACGGAAGAAGTACAGCTGTCCGAGCAGGAGGTTGCGCTCCTCGATAGTACCTACCATTGAGTCGATATTGGCTAAACCTAAGTTGCACTTACGGATGCTCTTCCATGAACTTTGCCAGAGAGAGCAACGGTCTGCGTTGATCCAGCACTGTCCCCAGTCGTTCCAAATGGTACGATAGTTTCCAAGGTCAACCTGATGGTCAATGTGTGAATAACCTTCTGTATTGTGTACAGCATCATCACCCATATTCCAACTCGAGCAGAAATTAGCATTCGTAATATTTGGAATCATATTGTAGATGTCCTCGATGAAGCCCTGGAAGTTATGGAAGTTCTTGAATGCTTCATCCTCAGGAATGATGGCTTCTGGATCCTTGTCCAACCAGTCCTTGCACGATGTGAGGCTCACAGAGCATGCGAAGAGCAGCATGAAACCATACAATACGGATTTAATATTATTATATTTCATAATGTGTATAGACTTTGATTAAATGTAAAGCTTGAATCCGAAGTTGTAACGTCTTACTGTTGGGTAAGCGCCGCCAGAACCACTCCATCCGTAGTTACTCTCACGGTCGTCAGGCATCTTCGTGATGAGGAAGAGGTTGTTACCGTTGAGGTAGAGCTTCAGGCTTGTGAAGCCGAGCTTTTTGATCCAACCCTTTGTCCATGTGTATGCAACCTCGACGTTCTTCAGACGGAAGTAAGAACCATCATAGAGGAACTGTGTGCCTTCGTTGTATGAAACCTGCGAGTTGAAACGTGGTATAACTACATCACCAGTGCCATTTTCTGGGGTCCACCATGCACCGTTGTCATAAACGGTAAGCAATTGGCTGCCGAAAGAAGTAAGGCCTACGTCACGTGTAACGCCTGTTACACCGTAGAACTGTGCGAAGCAGCTCCAGCCATTCCATTCCCAGCCTATAGTAGCATTGTATGTGTGCTCTGGGTTGTCTGTATAGCCGTAAGGAGCCTGGTCGTTTGTAGCATCAACCGTACCATCACCATTGAAGTCAACGATATAGTGGTCACCGATGAGTACGCTCTCGTCGTTTGCATCACGCCATGGTGAGCTGTAGAGCTGGTCGTAATTGGTGATGAAGCCGTTGTCAATGAATGATACGTACTGTCCCTGTGAATATCCCTGTGCTCTGCGGTAGTTAGGATACATCTTAGGGTCATCCTTTAATTTAATAATGTTATGCGCGTATGTGTAGTTGGTGTTTGCCCAGAAACGCATACCGTTCTGAAGTACCTTGTTGAAACGGAGTTCAACCTCGAAACCTGAGTTCTTCATCTCACCCTGGTTGATGTCTGGAACCTTTGCGGCACCATAGTATGTAGGGATTGACAGACGGTCGGTACCATAGATGAAGATATCCTTACGGTCATCGCGGAACCAGTCGAAGCTACCGGCAAACATACCACCGAGGAAACCATAGTCGAAACCGAGGTCATACTTTACAACGGTAGCCCACTTAAGGTCAGGAGATGCTACTGCAGCCTCTGCATAACCTGAATAAGGGCTGGAGGTGCCTGTGAGACCCATGGCAACCTGGCCTGTAGCATCCCAGCGAGCCATGTAAGCCCAGCGTTCACCGGCATTGTCGTCACCGATCTGACCGATAGAACCACGAATCTTAAACATATCAATAATATGCTTGTCCTTGAACCACTTCATGAACTTTTCCTCAGACATCATCCAACCAGCAGCGCCTGAGCAGAAGAATGCAAAGCGGTTTTCTGGGGAGAACTTCTGAGAACCGTTATAAGCACCATTGAACTCTGCGAAGTACTTGCTGTTGTAATCGTATGTGGTACGGAATACCCAGTCCTCACGACGATTCTCAAGGTCTGCACCGGTTGCATCGATACGACGTTTCCAGTTACCCATCGCAGAAACATTATGCTTGCCGAGCTGACGAGCCCAATAGAGCTGAACGGACATTTCCGTAGCACGGAATATGCCACTTACGCTACCTGCCTGAGTCTCCCAGTCACGCTTCTCATAGAAATCGAAGCCTGTAGAACCTTCTGAAAGCGTCTCTCTGTTGATGATACCGTCTTCAGGAAGGATGTACATTCTCTTAGGTGTGAATGAGCTACCGTCACTCTTTGCGTTTGTAATGATACCTCGACCTGTTTCGTTGAAGCGGTTGTCCCATGAGATTGTTCCGCGTGCAAGGAGACCCTTGGTGATGAAGTCAAGCTTCTGCTCAAGAGCAAAGTCGGTATAGATATTTGTGATAGCCTCGAGCTCATAACCACCAGTAGAAACATTCATAGGAGAGTTGGCAATGTTTGATACCAATGGGTAATAGCCCCATGAACCGTCTGAGTATTTCACTGGGAAGAGGTTTGGAGCCATTGAATATGCACCTGCCCACATCTGCTGCTCAGCCCAAGAACCAGAGTTGTAACCAAGACGAGGCTTCTTCTTCTGTGCATTAGAACCAGCGAGGTTTACCTTGAACTCTGTTGTCTTTGTGATAGTGAAGTCAAGGTTTGAACGTACGTTAAGACGATTGTATGAGTAACCACCTTCGAAACCAAGGTTGTTATCCCAAATCTTTGTGATATCACCCTCGTTCTGATAGTCGAATGATACGTAGTACTTTACGAACTTTGTACCACCAGAGATGTTAAGGTTCGTATTATATGACATTGCTGTCTCCTTGAACATCTCTTCCTGCCAGTCAGTGTTTGGATAACGGTCAGCCTGACTGTAGTCGCCGAGGTGTACACCATCGGCGGTGTACTGTGGTATGACAGTGTGATCCTGATTGCGGAAGTTTTCGATGAATGGCTGTGGACGATAGTATGCCCATGAACCTGCGCCTGTCTTCAGAGCGAGTTCGTTCTCTATAGCCTGGTTACGGAACATGTAGCCATCGTAAGAGTCATACTTGCGAGGAAGTTTTGAGACAGCCTTCAGTGTAGCGTTGAAACCTACGTCGATACGTGCCTTACCTTCCTGACCACGCTTTGTGGTGATAAGGATAACGCCGTTAGCACCCTCCACACCATAAACGGCCGTAGCAGATGCGTCCTTCAGTACAGAGATTGTGGCAACTGAAGTAACGTCAACGGACTTGATGTCACGCTTTACACCATCAACGAGGATAAGAGGCTGCGAGTCAACACCACCCCAAGCAACAGCACCACGGATATAGATTCGTGGGTCCTCTTCACCAGGCTGACCTGTAGAAGCGATTGTTGCAACACCAGGCAGGTTACCTGTGAGGGCTGCACCGACACTACCAATACCGGCAGCACGTTCGAGAACCTCACCCGTTGTCTGTGTGATAGCACCTACAACAGATGTCTTCTTCTGCTGGCCGAAACCTACGACTACCAACTCCTCGAGTTGTGCGTCGTCTTCTTCCAAAGTCACCTTTGCCAACTTGTCGGCTGTGACTTTTACTTCTTTCTCCTTCATACCGATGTAGGACACAACGAGTGTACCCTTGCCACCAGGTATGTTTAACGAGAAGTTACCGTCGAGGTCGGTAATGGTCGCATTCTTGCGATTGTCCTTCTGAACAATGCTCGCACCAATAACCGGCTCGCCGTTGTTGTCAACGACAGTTCCCTGAACCTTGTTCTGTGCCAGCAACTGCAGACTCATTGTCAGCATCACTACCAACAGACAGAGAGGTTTGGGAAGATTCCAAGTCATTTTTCTCATTGTTTTGTTAGTTTTTTTAATAGATTTTTGTTATTTATTTTTTCATTTTTCGCCCTATACAAGTATAATAACTTGTTAATTCGCGTACAAAAGTAATATATATATATGAAAGTCTTATACACTCTTTGTTTCATCTTTTATCGGATTTGTTACATATTTTTGACTATATATTACCTGGCGTACCACCTTTTAACGATGAAATCGGCGAAAAATTACAAAAATTAAACAAAAATAAAGAAAAATATGTTCCAAAACATAAAAATAGACCTATGATTCTTCTCAATAGTTATCGAAAACCTGCGATTTTATCGGGATTATCAAGAAAACGTGTTCTAAGGGCTGTTAGCATCAGGCAAAAAGAAAAAGTGCATGACTGGACTTGCCAATCATGCACTTTGTTTAATTTATGTTATTCAGGATTGCACCTGAATTGCCAGCTGATTAATAGCCAGGGTTCTGGTATGCAGCCTTCTCTTCAGCACTCATCTTGAGGGCATCGAGCTGACCCTGTGGGATAGGACGGAGATAGTAGTGCTTCTTGATGTCGCGCTTAACCTCCACTGGCTTACGAGAGCAAGCATTGCCAATGTGATATACGCCAGCAAACTTCTCCCAAGTCTGTGTACGAACGAGGTCGAACCAACGGTAACCTTCGCCGAAGTACTCACGGAGACGCTCTTCAAGGATGTAGTCAAGGGTAATCTGCTTTGGAGTAGCAGCAACGAGGTCTGCACTGCAATCCTTTATAACGCCGATAGTGCTATATCCAGAGTTGCTTTCGAGGAATGTGTAATCGTTGAATTCTGTCTTCCACTTACCTGCACGTGCGCGGATTACATTAATGAGAGAGTAAGCGCTACCGTCGAGCTTGCCACCAGCGTAGTTGCAATCACTTGTGCGAGCACCCTTTACAGCAGCCTCAGCAGCGATGAAGAAGAACTCAGAGAACTTAGCGATAACGAATGGACGTGGTGAAGAGCCGTTAGGGTTACCAAGTTCAGTAGCCTCCTTACGGTCAGTACGGTGACCGATGTGCTTCCAAACGCCAGGGTATGTCTGACGGCTTACGTCGCTGATGTTGATAACGAACTCATCGTGACCAGCAAGCACACCAGCATTGATGTTAGCCTTACCAGGGTGGTCACCATGTTTATTAGGATCGTAGTTTGGCTCATATTCTACTCTTGGATCATCGTATGGAAGGAACTGGAGGTATATCTCGCCATTCTTGATCTTAGAATCGTTAGCACCCTTTACGTAAGCGTTAGCGTTGCCACCCTTAGCCATGTTCACGCGATACTTATATGTGAAAGTACCGTCCCAGCGAGAGTCCTTGTCAACGTTTGTGAACTTCTTGAGAGCGTCAGGAATTGGAGCCATACGAGTCCAAGGACGACCGAGAGCCTGGCAAGCCTCACGGAGAACAGGGTTACCGTTTGAACCATCAGCGAAGTCACCGCGCATATCGCCGCAGTAGTTCCACTGAGTGAACCAGCCTGCGAAGTTCTCAGGAGCACCACCGTTACCCCAACCAAGACCGCCACCATTGAACTGGTCGCTGTTTACGGTGTGGTCAGCCCAAAGGAGCCATTCCTTGTTACGGTCGTTCTGCCAGAAGTTTACGTCATAGTATGTCTCCTGGAGAGCATACTGACCAGTTGCTGCATTCTCTTCGATAGCATCGATAGCCATGTCGTATGCCTTCTGGAAGTATTCCTGTGCCTTGCTCTTATCGCGCTTTGTTGTAGCAGGATAGGTGTCGATGTTGTTTGGATTCTCGAGCCACCATGCGTATGTAAGGTAAGCCTTAGCAAGATAGAGACGAGCAACGGTCTGAGTTACAGCACCGATAACACGTGGCTGTGCCTTAAGGTTGTCAAGAGCCTTCTCAAGGTCAGGGAAGATAGCCTTCTCATATACCTCATCAACAGTATTACGTTTAGACATGCGCATTGTGCTGGCGTTAGGCTGGAGCTCACCACTACCAAGATCCAGTGGCACACCGCCGAATGTCTGTACGAGGTTGAGATAGTAGAAACCACGGAAGAAGTAAGCCTCGGCAATGAGACTTGCATCAAGCTTCGCACCATTCTCGATTACAGAGCTTGCTGTGTTGATTTCTGTGAATGCCTGTCCCCAGAGAGCGTCAGAACGTACTGATGTAGAAGAGATGTTACCAACACCAGACATATCGATGTCCTTCTGGTTACCATCTGCTGAGTGACCCCATGTGTACTCGTCAGTACCTGCCTCACAAGAAGTGAAGTAGTAAGCCTGACCATAGAGATTACGCATGTGTGCATAGAGAGATGTAAGACCACCCTTTACACCATCCTCTGTAGTAAAATATGTTGGGTCGTAACCGCTTCGTGGCTGCTCGTCGAGCACATCGCTACAAGATGTTGCCGTCAGCATGCCTGTAGCCATAAGACCCATGAGAGAATATTTTATGAAGTTTTTCATTGTGTTCTTTTTTATTTAATTGTTACGATAGCGATACGGTTAGCATGCTCTGTATCAGCACCCTTAGCCTCTACGCGAGTTACATTGATACCCTTAGACTTGAGGTAGTCAGCAACTGCATCAGCACGCTTCTGTGAGAGTGCGATGTTAGCGTCTGCGTTACCTTCTGGTGAAGCGTAAGCAACAACCTCTACGTTAGAGCCAGAAGCGATGCCAGCGAGCTCTGCTGTGTTAGCAATCTGGTAAGAGTTAACCTCGAATGTTACAACGTAAGTGTTCTGGATGTTCTCCTTCTTGACAACTTCCTTGACAACTTCCTTAACAACTGGCTTCTCAACAACCTTCTCAACAACCTTCTCGATTACCTGAGCACCCTGGCTCTTTACCTTCTGCTTGCCACCGAGAGTTACGTTAAGACCGAGGAGATAGTTACGTGTTGTAGGAGCGTTTGTACCAACAACAGGAAGAGCGTGACCACCCATCTGAGTAGCGTGGAACTGACCCTGGTTAGACATTGAGTTTGGCTCTGGATCGAGACCGCTTTCCTTATGATAAGGAGAGTAGATGATGAATGGGTTCTGTACTGTAGCATACAGGCGGAGTGCCTCGATGCCTGCTCTCTTCATCCAGTCACCTGAGAAGTTATAACCGAGAGAGATAGTACGAATCTTAACATAGCTGCCGTCGAAGATACCGAGGGTAGAACCATACTTAGGGTTATCGCCTGACTGGATACCGCCTGGCTTTGGATACTTAGCACCCTTGTTGTCCTCTGTCCAGTAGTCAACGTCAACCTGGCCACGACGGCCGGTGAGCATGTTGAGATAACCAGTAGAGCTATAGAGTGTAGAGATGAGTTTACCACCGCACTGGAATGCACCGATTACGTTGAGGTCGAAGTTCTTGTAAGCAAGGCGAGTGTTGAAACCACCTACGAACTTAGGCTCAAGGCTGATAATCTGACGGTCGTCTGGACCGATAGCCTGAAGTTCGCCCTTGTCGTTGTATCTCTTTTCGTACTTAACCTTAATCATACCTTCGTTACCACCTGGCTCGAGAGTCTGGAAGTCTGCCCAGTCAGGGTCTGTTGAGTTCCAGAGACCTACTTTTTCATAGTCATAGAGTACATCGATTGGGTGACCCTTGAACCAACCGTTAGCCTCGTCCTGGTCGCTACCGTCAGCGAGCTCTACGAGCTTGTTGCGGTTCAAAGCGAGGTTCACACCAGCTTCCCATGTCCATCCGTTCTTGTTCTCGATGATGATACCGTTGATAGTAGCCTCGAAACCCTTGTTCTGTGTCTTACCGATGTTTGCAGTATAGCTGCCTACACCTGATGTGCTTGGGAGGGATACGTTGAGAAGGATATCGTTAGTCTTCTGTACGTAGTACTCCAAAGTACCGCTCAAACGACCGTGGAAGAGAGAGAAATCAAGACCGAAGTTGTATGTCTCACTGTACTCCCATCCGAGTTCTGGGTTAGGAAGCTTAGAGATGTAGTAACCTGTCTCGTATGAAGGAGTGCCGAGGTCACCGAAGTTGTAATGAGTAGTACCGAGTGTACCGAGAGTTGTGTAAGGAGAGATAGCCTGGTTAGCTGTCTGACCGTAACCTGCACGAAGCTTGAGGTTGTCAACCCATGTAACGTCCTCCATGAACTTCTCTCTTGCGATGTTCCAACCGAGAGATACAGCTGGATATGTGTGCCACTGGTGACCCTTTGCAAGGCGTGAAGAAGCATCAGAACGAACAGCTGCAGAAATCATGTATTTGTTGTCATAGCTGTACATTACACGACCCATCCAAGACATGAGACCTGCCTGCCAGTAGTTCTGGTAGTTAGGGTTAACGGTAACGTCCTGCTTGCCTGCGCCGATGTTATAGTACTGGAAGTACTCTGGAACACCGCGGCTGCTCAGGTGGTGCTGATCATAGCGTGTCTGCTCTACAGAATAGAGACCTACAGCATTGATAGTGTGCTTACCGAAAGTCTTGTCGTATGAGAGGATGTTCTCTACAGCATAGTTCTTATACTCGCTCTGCTGTACTGAAGCTGAGTTGAGCTCTGTTGCGTTTACTGTGTTGATACCTGTTCCTGTGAAACCGCCAATCTTGTTGTTGCGGTAGTTGAGACCGAGGTTAACACGATACTTCAGACCGTCAACCCATGGGCAAGAAACCTCTGCGAAGATTGTGTTGTAGGTACCGAGAGAAGTGTTGTGCTGCAACCATGTCTCTTCGTTGTCCTTGATTCTGTCCTTTGTGATGAACCAAACGTCATCAGAAGACATGCGAGCAACGCGGCCTGTTGGGTCAGCGAGGTTGTTAGGGTCAACGAGTGGAGTCATCTGGAGGATACCGTACATACCGAGCTGCATACCGTTGCGCTTGTTGTATGAGTTGGTAGTAGAGAGACCCAACTTCAAGTAGTTGCCAACCTTCTGCTCAATGTTTGCACGGAGTGTGATACGGTCGAATGCCTGTGTTGGGATAACACCCTCATCGTGGATGTAACCGCCACCGAAGCTGTATGTACCAGAGCTTGTGCCGCCAGAGACAGTCAGGTTATGGTTGTGAGAGATACCTGTCTGATAGAAGAGGTCCTGCCAGTCAGTATTGTTGCCGTCGTGCTCATCAATACCGTTACCGAACTTACCAGCGAGAGCTCTCATCTGAGTGTACTTCTCACCCTCCATCATAGGATACTTGTTGAAGAGAGTCTTGATAGAAACATAACCGTTGTAGGTTACCTTTGCTGGAGACTCGAGAGCACCCTTGTTTGTTGTGATGAGGATAACACCGTTAGCACCACGTGAACCGTAGATAGCAGTTGCAGAAGCATCCTTCAGGATGTCGAGCGACTTGATATCAGAAGGGTTGATGTCTGAAAGGTTGCCGAGGAATGGAATACCGTCGAGCACAATCAGTGGGTCGTTGGATGCAGAGAGTGAACGCTGACCACGGATACGAATCTGCATCTCAGCACCTGGCTGTGAGTTGGTCTGCTGCATGTCAACACCGGCGATACGGTTCTGCAGAGCCTGAGTGATGTTTGATGATGGGTTCTCCATCAGCTTGTCTGCGCTTACTGAAGCTACAGAACCTGTTACAGACTCCTTACGCTGAGTACCGTAACCGATAGCTACTACCTCGTTGAGGAGGTTACCCTCATCCTCCAGCTTTACGCGGATAGATGACTGGTTGCCAACCTTAATCTCCTGTGTCTCATAGCCGATGTATGAAACAACGATAGTTGCGCCTGGCTTAACCTTGAGATTGAACTTACCGTCAACGTCCGTCAATGTACCGTTTGTAGTGCCTTTCTCCATGATGGTTGCACCTACAAGCGGACCTTCGGAGTCAGAAACGGTACCGTTAATGACCTTGGCTGCCTGCTGCGTACTTTGTGCGACAACAGTTGCCTGTTCCTGTAGGCCAGGGAGCATGCTCGAGCATGTCATGAGGCCTAAAAGGATTGCTGTTTTCCTAAAGTTTTTTCGCATTGTTTTAGGTTTTTTGTTAGAATAATTGTGAATTAAAAAGTATAATTTTTTGCAAATTTATGCAAACTACTCGTATTATTAAATAATGTTAGTTACAATTTCTTATCGCTTCGTTTCCTTATGACGAATGAAAATCGATGAAGTATCGCTCTTCCTTCGAAGGAATCGCTCTTTTTGTGTGATTTTGTTGATTTCATCGTGTGAGGAATACAGAATATTCCATTTTTCTTTTATTATGTTTCATAAAATGACAGAAAATCGAGGTTTTAACGAATGAAAACTGTTATCATTGATTCCTTCGTATGGAAATAAAAATAAAATCACTTGCTCGTTTTGTGTGATAATTTTCTTGCTCAACTTGAAAATAATGTGTATATTTGCACATATTATTTAAAACGAACACTCCGTGAAGCAGAATTCTAAAACATTTTCTGTGCATCCTGCATCAAAGAAAGGCTTTAAGATAATCTTCTATTTTCTTTCTGCCCTGACTCTCGCATCCATATCCTGGAGGGTAAGTCCAGCGTTGCGTTATGCCGAAGGATGGAGCACATTCTATTATGACAAGCATTTCATTGCCCAGGAGGCAGGCAATGGAAACATTGGTTCGTTGGTTTCCTCCTTCTTCCTCCAGTTCTTCCATGTCCCTTCGCATGGAATAGTGTTGATGACGTTGCTCTTCCTTCTACTCGAGATATTGCTGATCCTTGTCGTCAATAGTATCAGGAAGTCGGTTTTCTCCTATTTCATCTCGTTTCTCCTTACCGTTTCCCTTGCTCTTGCCGTGATGTCAGCCTTGGGCAGAGTGTCCTTCCTGAGCGTGTTGGGAATGGGAGAAGCCAGCAATATGCGTTATATGAAGTATTGTAATATGGTGGGTGATGAGGACTGGGACGGCGTCATAGAGGAATGGCAGTCGGGTGGTCCTGAGGGAAATCTCCTCAACCAGAACATAATAAATATGGCGATGGCAGAGAAGGGTATGCTCCATGAGCATCTTGACGATAATCCATGTGCTGATATCAATAGCGTCTATGTCAGCGAGATACAGTCGGAATACGTAGCTGCCATGATAAGCGACGTTTATTACTCGATGGGACATATAGCTCAGTCGCAGCGATATGCCTTCGAGGCAAATGAGAAGTTCGACAATTGCTCGCCTCGCTTGTTGCAGAGACTCATCAAGACAAACATCATCTATGGACAATACCGGGTGGCGAGGAAGTATCTTGCCAAGCTGAGTGATGCCATATATTATAAGGAGTGGTGCCAGCAGTATGAAAGGTTGTTGGATGATAAGGTTGTGGAGGCAGACAGGGAGTTGAGCCTTAAGCGCAAGTGCCTGAATATAGATAATAAGTTCTCCGGCTTTGGAGGACTCGACAAGGACTTGCTTCAGATAGCCCGTGCTACCAAGGGAACCCACCAGAGCCGCACCACGGTGCAGTATCTCAGCGCTCTCTATCGCCTTGCCCGCTATAAGGATGAGTACGAAAGTCTATTAAAGGAATTCAATTTGAGCAGATGATTTTGAGGGGTGACAAAAACCGAAATCAACCCCAATAATCATCTCCAAGCCTGAAGGCTTTGCTTGAATGATGTCGCGGTACCTTATGTGAGCGAGCTCACAACAGTCCCGAGACATCATACAAGCAGTGGTGCGAGCACCACTTGGAGCTGACTATTGGCGATAAACCGATAATAAACCTTTGCCTCATCACAATACACACACGAAAAATCCGTTTTTAAGAAAAGCATATAAACAAATGAAGAATTATAAGATAGAACGATTGGCGGATAAAGATCCTGTACTGTGCCAGAAACTGAAGCAATGGTGCTATGAATTGAATGGATGCTGCCAAGAGGTACACAAGGACTTAGGGCCATTTCTTAACGAGTACATGTATCAGGATGCGCTGGAGATTGTACTGGAAGAACACAAAATAAAACCTGCTATACGTGAATATTATTTCTCTGTAGAATTCCATGGCAAACGCATCAATCATAAGCATTTTGTTGACTTCTATGTGAAGAATAAAGCTTTTATTGAGTGTAAAGCAGCAGAAAAGCTTTGTTCCGACCATCGTCAGCAGTTGTGGAATTACATGCGACTCACCAAAACGCGTATAGGCATTCTCTGGAATTTTGCACCAACACGTGATCAAAGCGAGCACTACTATCTAGATGCTGATACCGATACAATGTACATGTTTTAATGATAAACAACTTGAGGGAATGTTTATTTCTGGTTTATCGCTCGCATCAGATGAAAGCGGTGGGTGCACCGCTGATGATGGCAATGCGGTAATTGCGTGGGAGAGCTCGCTCTCACAAAGGAATTAGCACATTGCCAGCATCAACCCTAAAGGGTTCATCTGGATGTGAGGGTTTATCCTTGTTTTTGTTAAAATCCAGGCGTTAAAAAAAAGAAAATAAAAGGAATTGCAAACAATGAAACATTTATGTGTTATAATATCGGCACTATTGCTGATGACTTCTTGCGGACTTCATGACGAGCAGGCTGCAAAGCTTAATCGTCAGCCCACCATATTCCCTGACTATAAGGAAACCGTTATGCCATGCCATATGGCAGCTCCTACGTTTGCGCTGAGAGATTCTATCCACTTTGACGATGTCCAGGCCGTTTTCTCTTCTGCCGATATGCAGGTCGTCGTTGCCGGAAATGGTGACGAAGGGTTCTGCATCGCCCCCGATGACTGGAAGAGGCTTGCCTCGGAATCTCCCGAGATAGAGGTAAGGATACAGGGAAGGAATGACAGCGGCTGGGTGGAATATGATGCCTTCAAAATAACGATTTCCCCCGATTCCATCGATTCTTATCTTGCCTACAGACTCGTAGAGCCAGGTTATCAAGTGTGGAATAAGATGGGTATCTATGAGCGTTGCCTTGAGGACTATGTAGAAAAGGCTATCAAGACGAATAGCGAGACTGAGGGAGGATGCATCAACTGCCATTCTTTCTGCAATTATGACCGCAACAAGATGCTGTATCATCAGCGTGCCGGTCAGCCAGGAACATACTTCTATGACGGTAAGGAGACGAAGCGCATTCAGCCTTCCCCATCCTTTGTCTATCCCTCATGGCATCCTGAAGGAAGGTTCGTTGCCTTCTCCTCTAACAATACGAAGCAGGCTTTTCATACCGTTTCAAGAAATCGCATAGAAGTCTTTGACTTCAGTTCGGATATCATCATCTATGATACACAGACGGAAGAGACCATCACCTGTCCGCAGCTTCATTCCCCTACGGCGTTTGAGACCTTCCCTTCATGGTCACCAGACGGCAAGACGCTCTATTTCTGTTCCGCAGATAGTGTCCTCATGCCCGATGAATACGACAAGGTGAGGTATTCGCTCTGCAGTATCTCTTTTGATGCAAAGACGATGCAGTTTGGTGAAAAGGTAGATACCATATATAATAGTAGGAGTGTATCATTCCCCCGCGTGTCTCCTGACGGAAAGTATCTCATGTTCACCCTCTCCGACTACGGACAGTTCTCCATCTGGCATAAGGAGGCAGATCTCTATCTCCTTGATATGAGCACCAACGCTGTTCGCGCTTTGGAAGAACTGAACACCGACGATGTGGAGAGCTATCACTCCTGGTCGAGCAATGGCAAATGGGTAGTCTTCTCCTCGCGTCGCGATGACGGACTATACACCCGTCCTTTCTTCGCTCATTTCGCTAATGGCAGATTCTCCAAGCCTTTTGCTCTTCCGCAGATAGATGCAGATTTCACCACCCGCTTGATGAAATCCTACAATATCCCAGAGTTCGTGAAGTAGTCATTATATGCTTCTATAAAAAATTTTCAGAACATTTTTTGCTCTTATCCTTCATTTTTGGAAAATCCTTTGTAACTAATTGAGCCTCTATGTGTTATAAGTATGAAGGATAGCAATTTATCCTTCATTATCCTTCATTACCCTTCATAAGCCTTCATAAACCTTCATAAGCCTTCATAATTCGTTTCCCACGGTGGAAACAGTCGTTTCTCACGGTGGAAACAACCGTTTCTCACGATGGAAACGAAATTAAGTGTATAATGTGTACCAGTTATGCGCTACATTGCCACGTAAGCAGGGTTCTGCTGAACTATATCTCTTTTATCTGCTCTATGGATAGTCCGGAATATTTTGCTATCATCTCTATTGGCATTCCGTCTTTCTTCATTTGCATTGCGATAGATGTTTTTTCTTGTAAAGCACCTTTCTGTATTCCTATTGCTTCGCCTTCTGCACGGCCTTCTGCAATACCTTCATTTTTAGCAGTCTCCATTACACTATACCAATCGCGGAGATTCTTCAGACTCTCCTCATAGTTCTGACGTTCTACAGGTGTGAACTTTGCTATCTCAGCCTGCTCGAAAAGACGCTCGAAGACTTTCTCCTGAAGAACCTTTGGACGCTCGAAAAGCTTTGGGAGATGCTTCATCGCATAAAGCCAGCGATCATTAAGTGTCGCAAGCTCATCTTCCTTCTTTAAGAACTTTGGCATTTCGAGATATACGAAGGTTAGCTTGTCATAGAATATTTTGCCATTTTCTATCTCAGTTAGCTTAACGGTATGGCGATAGTCTGTAGAATCCTTGTCATCATCAAAGATGAAGTTGAGGATGCCTACGCAATATATGCGACCGAGCTTGAAGTTCCAATCACCTTTCTCTGCATACTCGCGGATTGGGAATGTGGAATAGAAGACACTTCGATCCTTGAAGAAGTCCTGACGTGCATTCTGCATCTCAACGATGAACTTCTCTCCGTTCTCATTCTCGCAATACACATCAAACACCGCTTTTCGCTCTGTATTAAGATTGCCGAATTGTTCAGGATTCTTATATGAAAGATCTTTGATGACTTCTTGGCCATCAAAAAGTGAGTTGAGGAAACTGATGAGTAATTCCTTATTCACCTCTGTACCGAACAACTTCTTGAAAGCGAAGTCGGTATAGAAATTGACATATCTTTCTTGCAGATCAAGTGTACACATAATATTATATAACAGATATTTTTTGCAAAAGTAAGAATTATTTCCCTAACAACCAAATTAAGAAGCACCAATTTTATCTTGTTGTCACAAATGGAGTCAATATGTATGTTTTGCGTAGAAATAAAAAGTGACGGTGAAGTGACGGTGAAAAATCCACCATCACTCGTGTAAAGGCTTGACTAACAACGGGTAATAGCACTTTGAGTGACGGTGACGGTGAAAATGATTCTAAGGGGAGCGTGATGGTAGATGAAATATTGTAAGTAGCCAAAAAAAAGCAGCCGGGCACTGAGTGCTCGGCTGCAAATATTATAACAGTACTAATGACGTATGCCAATTAGTTTGATCCTCTGTAAGCAGGGTTCTGCTCAAGAGCTGTGTTCTTAAGAAGTTCTGCAGATGGGATTGGCATGTCCATCTTCCTTTCATCATAGTCGAATGAACGCTTTGTCCAAGGATAGTTAGCATAGTCTTGACCACCATCATCCTTTGGATAGTTGTAGTTGATGTGATCTTCCATGTAACCAGACTTGATCATGTCAGGGCAGAGACACCACTCAGAGTTGAATTCCTTACGACGCTCCTCGTTTACAGCAACCTTCCATGCTGGAGATGTGTGCTTGGTGCCAACACGGTTAGGCTGGCCAGCAAGCCAAGTGTAGTACTCCTTAGCGCTTGGAACTGTAACAGGTGCCTTCAATGTAGGGATAGGATACTCAGTGATAGGCTTCTTGCCATTAGCTTCAAGAACGATATTGATATGCTTAACGTAAGCAGAATAATCCTGACCAACCTCGAGATTACCCCATGCACGGTTACGGAGCTTGTCAATGATATCCCAACCTTTATCTTCCTTGTTTGTACGGAAGCAGCACTCTGCATAGTCGAGATAAACGTTAGCAAGACGCTTTCCGTAGATGATAGTTGGAGACCACATCTGTACGCCCCAAGAGTTACCATCAGCAAATGCGTTACGCCAGATCTTTGTTGTCCAGATTGCAGGAGCATATTCACCATTTGTGAAGTGGAACTGCATAGTCTTAGTACCAGACAGTACACCTTCTTCGTTAACAAAAGGCTTAACGACCTCACCTTTGCCGTTCTTCATACCAAGTGAATCCTGAAGATATGGCATGAAGCCCCAAACGTTCTCAGATGGCTGGATTCCAGCATCAATCATCTGCTGCTTGTCAACAGCACCTGTTACGCAAGAAGCGTCACGACGTCTGTCACCTGGTTCATAGCAAGAATACCATTCCCATGAGAGATATTCAGCACCCCAGCCACCATTTTCAGGACAAGCTGTGAACCACTTGAACATGTTAGGGTTACAGAATGTGATGGTACGGTCAGCACCCCAGCTGCTCCACTGTGCGCCTTCGTCAGAAACCATAGCCCAGATACACTCATGATTCCAGAATCCTGCTGGATCCCAGTTTGTTGCGAAGTTAGTAGAGAGCTTGTAGATATCTTCTCTTTCAATGATTTTTCCCAAAATCTCTCTTGCTTCTTCATAGCATGCATCAGCAACCTCAGGGCAACGGTAAGCTTTCCACATCAAAGCGTCAGCAAGATAAGCCATAGCCATACCCTTAGTACAACGACCATACTCATTCTTAGCAGGTTTCCAGTCGAGTTTATCAGCTGCATCTCTGAAGTCCTGGATGATGAAGTCCCACATCTCAGCGTAGGTCTTTGCTGCAGGCTTAACAGGAGTGTTGTTGAAGTCTTCGCCGGTTGCAAGCATTGGTACGCGTCCGAATGTTTGAGCAAGCCAAGTGTAAAAATATCCACGAAGAGCCTTAGCTTCACCTTCGCAAAGATCCTTAGCTTCCTTAGAAACACCTGTTGCATCCTTAAGGCCTGCAAGATACTGGTTAGCACGTACAATTGCAGTGTAGCAATGAGACCAACCTTCACCGAGTTCACCTACGTTAGCATCCCAGGTTTGATCAAGGAACTTAACGTCCCAACCTGTACACTGAGTATCCATAGTAGGGTGTGTTCCAGAGAACATGTTTGGCTTGAATCCCCAGCTGTTGTCTTTTTCACTAACATTGTTGTACGCGTAGATACCGTTCAAACCATAACGAGCGTTTTCGTCTGACTTAAACTGGTCAGCAATGTCAATAATATCATATTTTGGTACATCGAGGAATTTCTCGTTGTCACAAGAGCTAAATCCTGTAGTGATTGCAGCTCCTGCTAGAATACCGTATATTAATTTGCTTTTCATTTTGATTTGCTTTTTTAAGTTATAATTACTTTACGGTAACGATAGCGATACGGTTAGCGTGCTCTGTGTCAGCACCCTTAGCCTCTACGCGAGTTACGTTGATGCCCTTAGACTTGAGGTAGTCAGCAACTGCATCAGCACGCTTCTGAGAGAGTGCTACGTTTGCATCTGCATTACCCTCTGGAGAAGCGTAAGCAACAACCTCAACGTTAGAGCCGTTAGCGATGCCAGCGAGCTCAGCTGTGTTAGCGATCTGGTAAGAGCCAACCTCGAATGTTACAACGTAAGTGTTCTGAACAGTGTTGTTCTTAACAACTTCCTTAACAACTTCCTTAACAACTGGCTTCTCAACAACCTTCTCTACCTCTACAACCTTCTCAAGTACCTTAGTAGCTACGCTTGATGCCTTAGAATTCTTCTGACCGAATGTTATGTTAGCACCGAACTGGAAAGTACGAGGATTAGCATAACGACCAGTGTCAAGACCTGTATAGATTACACTGCCCTGACCGATTTCTGGATCACCGTACTTGGTGTATGGAGAAATTGTGCAGAGATTCTGAACAGCGAGATAGAAACGTGCAGCAGAAAGACCAATCTTGTTGAGTACAGTCTTTGGTACATTGTAACCAATCTGGACGTTAGAAATCTTGAAGAAGTTACCATTCTCTACCCATGCATCGCTGATGCGGCTGTTGTAGTTGTTGTCAACGCGTGTAAGGCGAGCAAGTGTACCGTTAGGGTTCTCTGGGCTCCACATATTGTTGTAGCTATCCTTCAAAAGTGCAGGAGTCCAAGAGTCGTCTGATGGATTCATGATGCTAAGACGCATCTTTGAGTAAGAGAGGATGTCTAAGCCAAATACACCGTATGTGTAAACAGAGAAGTCCCAGTTCTTATATGTTGCAGTGAGGTTAAGACCATAGTTGAATTTAGGAATACCGTTACCAAGGATAACACGGTCCTGGTCATCAAGGCGTCCGTCGCCAACTACATTGCCGTTTTCGTCCACCTTACCAGCTACGTCCTGGAAGAGGAAGTCACCCATCTTAGCGTTCTGACCCTGAGCAATAGCCTTGTCGAGCATCTCCTGATTAGTAATAACACCAGCAACCTTCCAACCATAGTAAGAACCTACAGCCTCGCCTTCACGGCAGATAGAGTGGTCGTTCCAGTAGTAACCAGTACCACTGATAGCACCAAGGTTAGAACCGTCGATATCGTCTGCAGAATATGTGCTGTTGCTACCACCACAAGTAGAAGTGTAGTCAGCACCCATTTTCTTGATCTTATTGCTGATTGTAGAACCGTTGAATGCAGCGTTGATAGTCCAATCCTTGCTGAGACGCTTGTTATAGTTTACTGAGAACTCGAAGCCCTTGTTCTCGATTTCACCATAGTTAGTATAGATAGATGTGAAACCAGCTGATGGGCGGATCTGACGATCGAGGAGAAGGTCCTTAGTTCTACGGATGAAGTAGTCAGCAGTGATTGTCAAGTCACCATTGAGGAAGCCGAGGTCGATACCGATGTTAGTCTGCTCGTTGGTCTCCCACTTGAGGTCTGGATCTACGAGTGGAGAATAGAAACCTGGAACACGGTTGAATGAACCAGTTGCACCACCACCACCATTCAAATTGTAGAACTGGTAACCAGTGTTAACAGCGGTGAGGGCAACAGTTGACTTGCCTGCGATACCACCAGCGTTACCTGTCTGACCCCAACCTAAACGAAGCTTAGCATTGCTGATTGCGTCAACATCCTTGAGGAAAGACTCTTCCTTGATTCGCCATGCAAGTGCTGCTGATGGGAATGTACCCCAACGATGTGAACTTGCAAAGTTAGAAGAACCGTCACGACGGATAGTTCCAGTGAGAATATAGCGGTCGAAGAGACTATATACCAAACGACCATAGTAAGAAATTGTACGAATCTCAGCGTTGAAACCACCACCACCAGTGATAGAAGACTTATCAATTGCAAGTGATGTGTTGAGGTTATTAGGAGAGAGGAACTTGTTTGCGCTAGCGCTTACCCAAGAACCTTCGTACTCGCTTACAGAGTTACCTGCCATAAGAGTCAAAGTGTTGAAGTCTGTTTCCCACTTGTATGTCAAGTAAGTTTCAATACCCTTTGTGAGATCCTTGCTCTGGCCAAGACCGAAGCTATAGAATTCGGCATTTCGACCCTCATATTTAACCTGAGTCATCTTGCCACCAATCATGTTGTAACGCTCGAAGCAACCAGCCATTTCATCGTTATCAGATGTGCTCTGAGTCCAGTTTGCAATTGCGTGTACATTCAATTTATGGTGCTTAAGGTTGAGAAGAGTAACGTCGATGTAAGGGTTGATAGAAACACGTGAGTGGTGTGTCTTACGACCGATTTCCATCTGTGTAGCGTAAGGGTTCTGAGCAGCTGCTGTCATACCTTCCCATCCATCAGGTGTCGGAGCCTTAGAAGCGCCGTAAGTACCATCAGGGTTTACTGCGTTAACCAATATATGGTTACCAGTAGCATCATCGATGTAATCGAGCGATGGAGCCATCTGGGCGATATCACGCTGTGAAGAAAGGTTCTGGTTGTTTCCAAGACCTATGTTGTTACCCTTGACGCTGCTGTACATGTAGTTCATGTCGCCACCAAACTCGATATAGTCATTAACCTTTGACTTGACGCCTGCGCGAGCAGTAAGACGATCGTAGTTAGTGTTAACGATGATACCGTCATTGTTGAGGTAACCAAGAGAGAAGTTGTATTGTGTTTTGTCAGTACCGCCAGAAGCACTTATGCCATACTGCTGCTTGAGGCTTGTACGATACATCTGATCCTGCCAGTCGATGAGATTACGCTTTCCATCATAAGCCTCTGACCAAATCTGGTTGCTGAGTGTAGCACCATCATTAGCCTTAGACTCGCGGATTGAACGAGCGTAGTCATCACCCTGAAGTGTCTTAATCTTGTATGGGAGGGTCTGGATACCGAAGTCGGCAGTTACGTTGATGTTGAAACTGCCCTTCTGACCGTGCTTTGTGGTGATCATGATGACACCGTTAGCACCTGCAGAACCGTAGATGGCTGTTGCAGAAGCATCCTTGAGAATCTCGATAGACTCGATGTCTGAAGGATTAACGAAGTCTGCGTTTGTACCAACCTGAACACCGTCAACTACGTAAAGTGGCTGAGCGTCACCGTTGACTGTACCGATACCACGGATGCGAATAGCAGACTGTGTACCAGGAGCTCCGTCCTGAGCAGTTACCATCACACCAGCAGCAGCACCCTGGAGTGCCTGAGCGATGTTTGTAGGAACCTTACGCTCCAACTGCTCCATGTTAACTGTAGCAACAGAACCAGAGATGTCGCTCTTCTTCATCGTACCGTAACCAACAACTACGAGGTCCTCGAGGGCCTGAGTGTCGTCATCAAGAACGATGTCGATTACTCTTTTGCCGTTTACCGGAGCAACGACAGGCTTGTAACCAACGAAAGAGAAACCGATTTTGGCATCTTCTGGCACGTTGATTGAATACTTGCCGTCCATGTCAGTGATGGTGCCATTCTTGGCATTGCCTGACTGTACGACACTAACACCTGGCAAAGGTTCGCCTGTACCATCTATGACGGTACCTGTCACCTTGACCTGGGCATTCACGCAAATGGAAATCATCAGCATTAGCAGGATTCCCATACACTTTTTAAGAAATGAATTCTTCATGTGTTTAGTGAAATTTGTTAATAGTTATAGAATAATAAAAAAAGGATTCCTCTGTTGTTTTCAGTTAAGGATTGTAAATTAGGCTTAATGATTGTTTTGCAAAGATAGTTAAAGATTATTTAATAATAATAATTTATGTGTTCCAAAATCCTTTGAAAATGTTTCTTGAATATCAATCCGATGAAAATAGCATAAAAAACACCGATGAAATCGGCGAAAAAGAATCTGAGATAAATAATTAAAAAAACCGTCATTTCTTGGTAAATGACGGTCTTTTCTGCTATTTTTCTATATTTAAGAGTTCTATGTAAGTCTCTATTGCATCCCTTATTTCCGATATGCAGATGAACTCATCGGCACTGTGGGAACGCGAGGATTGCCCAGGACCGAGCTTGAAGGATTCCCATGGCATGAGAGCCTGGTCGCTCAGTGTGGGCGAGCCGAAAGGAATCTTCCCCATGGTGGTGAGCTTCTGTATCAATGGGTGGTCGAGACTTATGCGTGAGGAGCGCAGGTGATAGGAGCGCGCCTTGCAGTCAGACTTCGTGTTTTTGTCGATGAAATGGAAGATTTCTTCGTTGTCGTAGTTTTCATTGGAACGTACGTCAACTATCATCTTGCACTCGTCGGGGATGACATTATGCTGTGTGCCGGAGTTTACCACCGTGAGGTTCATCACCGTAGGACCGAGGAATTCGCTCACCTTCTCAAACCTGTAGTCTCTTATCCAGCGCATGTCGTCCAATGCCTCATAGATGGCATTGATGCCTTCGCCGCGGGCTGCATGTCCTGATTTTCCGTGGGCTGTCATGTCTATCACCATGAGACCTTTCTCTGCTACGGCAGGTTGCATACCAGTAGGCTCGCCTACCATTGCCACGTCGATATGGGGAAGAAGGTCGATGACACGGCGTATTCCGTTCACTCCGCTTACCTCCTCTTCTGCTGAGGCAAGATAAACGAGGTTGTAGTTGCGAGACTTGTCCTGCATATAGCGGAACACCTGCAACAATGATACGAGACCACCGCCGCAATCGTTGCTGCCAAGGCCATAGAGGGTGTCGCCTTCAATGGTGGGCGAGAATGGATCACGCGTCCATGATGCCACAGGCTTTACCGTGTCGATATGGGCATTGAGCAGAAGAGTGGGGCGGTCAGGGTGCATGTCCGTATCGATAATCCATAGGTTATTGCCCTCGCGGATAGGAGAGAAACCATATCCTTCCATCGCCTTCTGCATTATGTCGGCAGCCTTTTCCTCATCGCGGCTTACGGAAGGAGTGGCGATAAGTTCCTTCAGGAGCGTTACCGCGTCGTTGGTAAGAGTATCTATTGTTGTCATAATCGTTTTGGTTTATCTTTATTAAGTAATAAGCCTCGTTGTTCACTGTTAACTGTTCACTGTTCGTTGTTCACTGTTAACTGTTAACTGTTCACTGTTAACTGATAAGCCTTGCAAACTTACACAAAAAAATGGATAATCATATTGTTTTTTATTATTTTTATAAGGTAAATAAGAAAAAAAGACTGTTTCATTGCTTTATTTAATATAAAATATGTAAATTTGCAGTTGATTAGGTAATACCAAAAGAAGACAGGTCATTCGCTAAAAACTCAAATCTTGAACCACTATGCAGACAATATGTCATCTTTCTCAGCTCCCTCATGAGCAGGCAAGGAAATATGGAGACCGTACGGTTTTCGTATATCGTGACTTTGGCAGCAAGATATGGAAGGAAGCCTCATGGAATGAATTCTCCATGAAGGCAAAGCTCGTGTCCAATGCTCTCCTCAACCTTGGAGTACGTGTGCAGGAGAATATCGGTGTGTTCTCGCCCAACTCCGTGGAATATGTATATACGGACTTTGGTGCTTACGGCATAAGGGCCGTTTCAATACCGTTTTATGCTACGAGCAGTGAGCAGCAGATTCAGTATATCGTGAATGATGCTGGCATCCGCATACTCTTCGTTGGTGAGCAGCAGCAGTATGACAAGGCACGTCGCGTGCAGGCTCTCTGTCCTTCCCTTGAGCGTATCGTGGTGTATGATAATGCTGTGGTGTTTGCTGACCATGATGTTACCTCGATGCATTTTGCAGATTTTCTCAAACTGGCAGACGGATTCCCTCGTCAGGCAGAGGTGGAGACACTTTGGAAGCAGGCTAACGAGACCGACCTTGCCAATATCCTCTATACCTCCGGCACGTCGGGAGAGTCGAAGGGAGTGATGCTTCCTTATTCGCAATATCATGCAGCTATCATTGCCAATGACAAATGCGTGATGGTGAGGGAGAACGACCGTGTCATTACCTTCCTGCCTATCACTCATATCTTTGAACGCGGGTGGGACTTCCTCTCGCTTTCAGAAGGTGCTATGCTCATCATCAATACTGATCCTCGTGAGATACAGCAGTCGATGCGCGAGACTCACCCTACCTGCATGTCTGCCGTGCCTCGTTTCTGGGAAAAGGTGTATGCCGGTGTGCAGGAGAAGATAGACAATGCCTCTCCTCTTCAGAAGAAGATATTCAAGGATGCTCTTGAGACGGGACGACGTCATAATGTGGAGTACCTTGCTTGCGGAAAGCGACCACCGCTGCCACTCGCGTTGAAGTATAAGTTGATGGACAAGACAATACTCGCTCTCGTTCGTAAGCAGTTGGGATTGGAGAATGCCAATTTCTTCCCAACGGCAGGTGCGAGGGTTTCGTCGGAAGTGGAGGTTTTCGTCCATTCCATCGGACTTAACATGATAGTGGGCTATGGACTCACGGAGAGTCTTGCTACCGTATCGTGCGACCATCTTCGTAAACCTTTCACCGTAGGCTCCGTTGGTCGTCCGATAGAGGGACTGGAGGTGAAGATTGACGAGAACAATGAGGTGTTGCTCAAGGGGCCTACAATCACGCCAGGCTACTATAAGCGCGATGCTCTCAATGCGGAGGTGTTTACGGAGGATGGATTCTTCCGCACCGGTGATGCAGGATATCTGGAGAATGGGGAGTTGTTCCTCACTGAGCGCATAAAGGATTTGTATAAGACATCCAACGGTAAGTATATCGCTCCGCAGGCAGTGGAGGCAAAGATGCTTGTGGATAAATACATAGAGCAGATTGTTGTCATCGCTGACGAAAGGAAATATGTTTCTGCACTCATAGTGCCTGCCTATAGTCTCCTTGAGGAATATGCAAGGATACATTCCATCAGTTTCACTGACCGTAAGGATCTATGCTCTAACGGAAAGATACTGAATATGCTCGCCGAGCGCATAGAGACTCTCCAGCAGGGACTTGCAGGCTATGAGCAGATAAAGCGCTTTACCCTCCTTACCGAACCTTTCACCATGGAGAGTGGGGAACTGACAAATACGCTTAAGACTCGCCGCAGCGTGATTTGTAAGAATCATACGGCAGAGATAGAGAGGATGTATGAAGAGTAAGGCCCCTCTCCTCAACCCTCCCCATGAGGGGGAGGGAGTAGATACATTTGAGGGCGAAGGGAAATAGTAAATATTACTAAATAGTAAATAAATCGTAAATAGTAAGTATAAAAGGTGATAACGCAAGATCAACTGAAAGATATACAGGAGCGCGCTGATGCCCTCTATAAATATCTTGAGATAGACAAGAAACAAATGGAGTACGAAGAAGAGGATCTTCGCACTCAGGCTCCTGATTTCTGGGATGACCCAGAGCGTGCCCAGGAGCAGATGAAGCTCGTCAAGGGCATAAAGAAATGGATTGACGGATATAATGAGGTGCGAACTGCCACGGAGGAAGTGGCACTCTCCATGGAGTTCTATCGCGACGAGATGGTGACGGAAGAGGAAGTGGATGAGGCTTATGCTCGCGCCATAAAGGCAATAGAAGACCTCGAGCTCTGCAACATGCTTCGCCAGAAGGAAGACCCTATGGCATGTGTGCTGAAGATTAACTCTGGTGCAGGTGGTACTGAGTCGCAAGACTGGGCTTCGATGCTCATGCGTATGTATATGCGATGGGCTGAGGCAAAGGGCTTTACCGTTACCATCAGCGAACTTCTCGAAGGTGATGAGGCTGGCATCAAGTCGGTCACTATGCAGATAGAGAATGGAGAATATGCATACGGCTTCCTGAAGAGTGAGAGCGGTGTGCATCGTCTCGTGCGTGTGAGTCCGTTCAATGCCCAGGGAAAGCGAATGACGAGCTTCGCCAGCGTGTTCGTATCGCCTCTTATTGACGACACCATTGAGGTGTATGTGGATCCTGCCCGCGTAAGCTGGGATACGTTCCGCTCAAGTGGTGCCGGAGGTCAGAATGTCAATAAGGTGGAGACGGGTGTGCGTATCCGCTATCAGTATGTAGATCCTGACACTGGCGAAGAAGAGGAAATCCTTATCGCCAACACAGAGAGCCGCAAGCAGCAGCAGAACCGAGAGAATGCCATGCGATTGCTTAAGTCGCAGCTCTATGATCGCGCGATGAAGAAGCGCCTTGAGGCTCAGGCAAAGATAGAGGCAGGAAAGAAAAAGATAGAGTGGGGTAGTCAGATTCGCAGCTATGTCTTCGATGATAAGCGCGTGAAAGACCACCGCACGAACTATGAAGACCGCAATGTGGATGCCGTTATGGATGGTAAGCTCGATGGGTTCATCAAGGCATATCTTATGGAGTTCCCTGTGGTGGAGGAGTAAGCCTTAGTGAATCTAGTAATCCTAGTTCTCCTAGTAAATCTAGTTGTTCTAGTTCTTCTAGAAAATCTAGTATCTCCCAAGAAATAACAAAAAACCTATTATAACTAAAAAAACAGAACTATTATGAGCAAAATGAAGAAAGCAGCAAGTAATGCTAAGCGTGCGGCTTACGCACAGAAGAAAGAGGCAGAAGGTAGCAAGGTAGTAGCATGGATCATCGGTATCCTCCTCGCCCTTGGCGTAATCTTTGCTATCTCTACTACTATGATGCAGTAAGACTTTTGAGTGAAGATTCTTCACTCTTCACTATTAACTATCCTTTTATGCAGGAAATAGAACGTAAGTTTCTGGTAAGCAAGGACGAAACATTCAAGACAATGGCTTCCTCACACTCTCATATCCAGCAGGGATATATGCAGTGCAAGGGAGCCACTGTTCGTGTTCGCCTACGTGATGAAAAGGCTTACCTCACTATCAAGGGACCTTCGCGCAATGGAGGTTTGTCCCGCTATGAGTTTGAGCGTGAGATACCTGTTGCTGATGCTCAGGAGATGCTCGACCTATGCCATGGCGGCATGGTGGACAAGACTCGCTGGCTTGTACCTTTCGAGGGACATCTGTTTGAGGTGGATGAGTTTCATGGTGCTAATGAAGGTCTTCTCTTTGCCGAGGTGGAACTGAAGGATGAGAACGAAGACTTCCTTCGCCCTCCTTTCCTCGGACCGGAAGTGACGGGAAATAGGCATTTCTACAACTCCCATCTCCTTGTTGATCCATACCCTAACTGGCGCGATACTTTACCAGAAGAGTACCGATAAGGCATCCGATAAGTACTCCGAGAGCGTTGCAGAAGGCATCAAGCCAGTCGCCGGAACGACAGGTTGTGAGATATGCCTGAGCCAGTTCCACGAGGCCTCCCATTATTATCGGGCATACCATTCCCCCAATAAGCAGATCCTTCCAATGAAAGTTTCTGCTTTTTTTGTATCTCTTCATTATATCCCAATACTGTCTCTTGTGCTTCCCCGTGTATTCCCACCAAATAGTAAGCGTGAGAGTGCCGTACATAACGAAGTGTGTCCATTTGTCTATCAGATTGATTTTGTCAAGTGGAGTTTCAGGAACGGGTATCATACATACCACCCATATCGCTACAATAACGATGCAGGAAAGGGGGTATTTCTTTATTTTTTCTGTTATTTGTTGCATAATATAAATAAATTGTATGCAAAAGTAAACATTTTTTTATAATTTTGCAAGCGAAAAGATAAATATTGAATAATGATGAGTCATTCAACAAGAGCAAATTTCGGAAGTAAGATAGGTGTAATACTCGCTACCGCAGGTAGTGCTGTGGGACTTGGTAATATATGGCGTTTCCCTACTATGGTGGGGCAGGATGGTGGTTCTGCGTTTATAATCATCTATTTGATTTGTACTTTGATGCTCGGTCTCCCTGGTATGGTAGCTGAGTTTATCGTTGGACGTAATGGCGAGAGCAATGCCTATCGTGCTTATCGTAATCTGACAGGAAGCAAATGGATGGGCTTTGTCGGAGGTATGGGTGTGCTATGCTCTTCCATGATTCTCGGTTTCTATTCTGTTGTGGCAGGCTGGTGTGTCTATTATCTCTTTGCTGCCATCATGGGAGAGGTGCTTGGCAATCAGGATTATGTGGCGAACTTCTTCGTATCTCTCTCTTCCGATCCGATTCGCCCTGCAATCATGGCTGTTGTCTTCGTCCTTATCACGCATTTCGTAGTTGCTCGTGGTGTAAAAAGAGGTATTGAGAAAGCAGCAAACATACTGATGCCTCTGCTCTTTGTCCTGCTCATCATTCTCGTCATTGCAAGTTGCACATTGCCAGGAGCGATGAAGGGAATAGAGTTCCTCCTCAAACCAGATTTCTCAAAGGTGACAAGTGGGGTGGTGCTTGATGCTATGGGACAGGCATTCTTCTCCCTGAGCCTCGGTACGGCATGTCTATGCACATACGCGAGCTACTTCTCAAAGAAAACGAATCTCGGTGCTTCTGCCTTGCAGATTATCATCATCGATATGTTTATTGCAATCCTCGCCGGATTGATGATATTCCCTGCGGCATTCTCTGTTGGTGTCAATCCAGACAGTGGTCCGTCACTCATCTTTATAACTCTCCCTAATGTCTTCGAGCAGGCTTTCTCCTCAATACCAGGGTTGGGCTATGTCATAAGCATTCTCTTCTATGCTCTCCTTGCCCTTGCAGCTCTCACATCCACTATCTCCATGCACGAGATAGGCACAGCCTTCCTTTCTGAGGAGCTCACTGTTTCGCGCAAGGCAGGTGCTACCATCATCACAGCATTCTGTTCTGTCCTCGGTATCCTCTGTTCTTGGTCGCTTGGTGCTATGCCTGAGCTCGCCATTGCGGGAAAGAGTCTCTTCGATTGCTTCGATTTCCTTACCGGACAGATAATGCTGCCTATCGGTGGTCTCTTTACCGCTATCATCATCGGCTGGCTCGTGCCTACTGACCTTGTGCGTCGCGAGTTCACCAATAGCAACACGGTTCTCACTTCCTTTTTCTCTATCTTCATCTGGACTGTACGTATCATCTGCCCTCTCGGCATCCTAATAATCTTCCTCCGTCAGTTCGAGCTCATTCCGCTTTAGTAAATGAAACCACTGTCCAAAGACGATAGACGTGCAGTCATTGTTCTCATCGTCCTCATCCTTGCCTGCTTCCTCACCTTCCCTTATATAGATAGGTGCATAGCATTCTTCTCTGGCAATGAGGACAAGGATAGTGTGGCGCTGAAGGATAATAGGAAAAGAGGGCTCTCTTCTGGTTATTATGCCGTGGATGAGAAAGAGGCGGAACTATTCCCTTTCGATCCCAACACGGCAGACAGCACTCAGCTTCTCCGTCTTGGTCTTCGTCCGTGGCAGGTAAGGAATATCTATAAATACAGGGCAGCAGGAGGCAGATATCGCAAGCCCACAGATTTCGCGCGCCTCTATGGTCTCACACTTGAGCAGTATGAGCGTCTTGCACCTTATATAAATATAAAGAAGGAGGTGATGGCTGCTGATGTCTATGCCAAAAGTACCAATGATTATGTGTCGCATAATCAGGAGACACCTCAGCGAAAAGCCACCAGCGACACCGTTCGTCGTCCTTCCTCTGGGCAGTCCATGGAACCTCGTCGTATTTTCTCGGCATATACAAAGAAAATCCGTCCAGGCGAAAAGATAGACATCAGCGTAGCCGATACCTCTGCCCTCAAGACCATACCAGGCATTGGCTCATATTTCTCCCGACAGATAGTCCGCCATCGTGAGCGCCTTGGCGGCTTTGTAGATGTCTCTCAACTCCGTGATATAGAAGGGTTCCCTGAGTCTTCCCTTTCCTACATGGTTGTCGGCAACTCGTCTTCTGTCAAGCGCTTGAAAGTTAACGCTCTCAGTGCGTGGCAACTATCTCGCCATCCATATATCCTCTATGTTCAGGCAAAAGAAATCGTAGAATATCGCCACAACAAGGGAAGCATTTCTTCCCCCTCCCAATTGGAGTCCTTCAAGACTATCACTTCTACTGACTTGAAGCGATTACTCCCTTATCTTGACTTCTCCAAATAGTTTTCTCTGGAGAATAATTTCATGTTTTGTTTTGATATCTATTCTGGCTTTGCCCAGAAGCGCTCAGGGTCGGTAGTGGTCTTGGCGGAGGCGTAGCTGCCATTCTCGAAACCGGCAGGGATGAGACGGATGTCCTCGTTGTCGGTGTTGCGATAGATACTCTCCTGATTGAAGAAACTCCTCTTCTTGCATACCTGATAGTAGAGATTCTTTGCCATGTAGGTCTCGAGGTAGTATTCCTTTGTCTGAGGAGATTCGTGGTTCCAGTTAGCAGTAGGGCAGAGAACCAGAGGGCGACCATCGATGAGGCGTTCGCGTACTTCGGCGATGCTGAGCATGGTGCCATTCTCATCCATTACCCACGCGTCCATCGTAGGGTCTATGTAGAGCCATTTCTGGAGAGTCTCGGACCATACGGAATTGATTACGTGGCAGTCGGGGTCATTAGGGTCGGCAGACAGGCAGGTCACCACGCGGGCCTTATAGCCCATGGCAAGATAGATGTCGCAGAGGGTGAGAGCGAGCATACGGCAGTTGACGCCGTTTCCCGTAGCCTTATGGTAGTTGTAAAGGTCGATGGCGTCATATTCGCATATAGTCATTCGGCTACCATCGTGGCGAATGTTATCGTGAACGAAATGGAGAAGGTTCTTGATATGCTCCAGTTCATTATCCTTGCCAGGGATGGTGTCGAGCTGGAAATAATTGCGTACTAGTAGGAGACGCTCCTTTGGCTGATATTCAAACTTAGGAATAACGCCATCTGCTTCAGCCTTGTAGGCATTCGATTTCTTCAGTTTCTCAAGAGGCTGACGCTCCTTCACGATGGCGAGCAGAGCCTTGAACTTCTTGTCCTTCTTCAGAGAAGTGAGATCATTATCCCAATACATGTTGGGATAGTTGTCGTAGCCGTTGTCAACCGAAGACGTAAGCGTCTCAAGAGCTATTTTCTTTTTGCCCAAGATAGCATAGCAGCAAGCCAGGTCATACTGATATGTAGCCTTCTGCTGGTCGAGAGCCTGCTTGGGAATATTCACAATAGTATCTTTATAGACAGTAGTGGTGTCGAGGATGGCGATGAGCTCCTTTATAGTAACTATTGCCTCCTCGTATTTCTTCTGGGTGGCAAGTTCACGAAACTGCCCATAGAGGCGTTCAGAGTCTTCCTGCAGGCGCTGCAGGCGAGGGCTTTGTGCATGTGATGTGAGAGACGTTCCAAGAAGAAGGAAGGTCGCGATGATGGTCTTGAAAATGGTTTGCATAGTGTTATTGCATTCTAGTTTTTATAAATGAGATATAGGTCTTGCTGACAGGAACGCGCTCCGTAGTGGCGTCGAGAGTGAGCAGGAGACCTGAAGTGGTGCTCTTGGCGCTCTTCGCATGCTGGAGATTGACGATGAAGGCACGATGGCAGCGAACGATGTGAGGATGGTCCTTGAGTTGACTCTCTATGCTTGTCATCGTCTGACGAATCATCTTGCTCTGCACTCTGCCTTCCGTGTCGAGATGGAACACCTTGATATAATTGCTGTCCGATGTGATGAAGAGGATAGACGCGGCGTTGACCGTGATTTTCTCCTTTGTGTTGCCCGTAAGCGTGATGTCCTCCGAAGGAGGGAGAGCCTCGTGAGCATCAGCCTCGCTGGCGATGGGAGAAGTCTTCGTAAGTTCCATTTTATGGCGCATCTCGCTAATCATGAGATTGAACGCCTCCTCTTTCTTCCGGATCTCCCTATGATAACGGCGACGGTTGATAATCAGACGGGCAGAGATGGCGATGATGGCCGTGGCGCCGATGATGATGCTCCATATAAGCCAGTCGAGAGTGTGCTTGTTCTCCTTCTTCAGCGACGACTTCTCCTGCTCGCTGATGGCAGCATTCTGCACTGCGCTTATGTTTGCCGTAATCGACGCCTGATTGAGGGAATCGGTCAGTTTATTGTATATCTTCATCCATTCCATGGAAGTCTTGTAGTCGCCCTTCAGGTCAGCATAGATGTTGTAGAGCAGCTGGGCAGCAGCACACTTGTTGCGTAGCGGAGTACCCTCCGTATCCATCGTTTTCCTGGCATAGAAAATGGCAGAGTCTGTCTGCCCCAACTTTCGGTAGGCATCGCAGAGGAAGATATAGTTTGTCGCCTCCTTGCGAATACCCTCAGCATGAAGCTGCTCGTTTGTCTTGGCGGAGAGCTTGGCGTAATAGAGTAGGGAATCGAGATTCTGGCAAGTTGTGTGGCAGAGGGTCAGCTGGGAGTAAACCCTGCCTAAAGCTACCCTGAGATTGTTCTCTCGGGCTATGCCCATCGCCTATAGATAGTGTAGAAAGCCTCGTCGAAGTTGCCATGCTCGGCAATCAGTTTGCCATCGGAGGTGTTGAATTTTTTCTTCACACGTGTCTCCTCTGCACGCATGCAGTTTTCTGACTTATAGATGAGTGCCTGCACATATTCCCCCTTACGGCCACTCTTTCGGGCTGCCTCCACGAATTTGTCCACCCACACACGAGCCTCGTCGTAGCGCTTTATGTGGGTGAACATCGTGCTGTAGTTCTGATAGATTTGCGAGGCAAGCAGATAGTCGTCCGTCTGCTCTATGGCGAGGCAGGCAGAATAGAGGTCCTCCATCCATTCGCTTTCTTGTCCGCGCTTCTGGTCTTTATGAATCACGCTACGAAGGAAATACACCTGAGCACGACGCAAAGGGTCGTTGCAGTCATGGAAGTAGTCGAAGGCTGTCTGGAGAGGCTCCTCAGGTATCTCCTTCGCATATTGGCGATAGAGCAGCCACGAGCTGATGAGACCATGGAGAGCCTTATCCTCATCGTTGAGACTTTCGGGGTCAACTTCCTTGAGCATCATTGCGCAGGAGTCAGCATTTCCTGTTACATGCTTTTCTGCTTCAAGCAGGATTTCATGATTCTTTCCTCCTCCGCATGAGACACAAAGGATGACGGCGAGGGCCAGAACGTGCAGGGCAAATCGAGGCATTAACATTCGTTTTTAGGCATGATGAGACACAGGATGATGTAGAGAAGTATTCCTGGGAATCCAACTGAGAAGAACGTGAGGATTGCGTAGCCTACACGTACCAATGTAGGGTCTATTTCAAAGAAATCTGCTATGCCTCCGCATACGCCGGCAAGCATGCAATCGGAAGATTTTGTTAATCGCTTGTACATAATCTTATAGTTTTATTGGTTTGATGTTGCAAAATTAATAATTTTCTTGTCAAGTGACAAATTTCTGGGACAAATAGATGGAATATGTGATGAAATGAAGTTTTTTTGATAAAAAGGCTTCGACCTTCACAGGCAGAAGCCTTTGATTAGTATTTATGGGGAAATAAGTCTTGTGAACTATTTATTCTTCCATCTGCATATTGTCCTGTTAGTGCTGTTTCTTCTCCTTCTTGGGGAAAGTTGCCTCGTATGCTTCGAAGGCTTCCTTGTTTTCAAAGGCGACATAATATCCCTTTGGTGTGTGGTAGGTACCTTCTATGCCATTGATGTAGCCAGGAATAAGTTCCTGCGCGAGGAAATATGGCACTTCTGCTTCTTTTGGCTCAGCATGATAGTGGATGCCAAGGGTGCTTGCTACCACGAAGCCTGCATGCTTGTAGAAGTCGATGTTTCCTTCCATGCATATCACTCCTATACCCATCTTGCGGGCTTTCTCAAGGGCAAACTGCAGGAGTTTCAGTCCGTAGCCTTTGCGCTTATAGTCGGGGTGAATACTAATGGGACCGAATGTAGCCCCCTCCAACCTCCCCGAGGGGAGACTTTCAGTCTCAATACAAGCTCTTGAGAACATCACATGGCCTATAATCTTTCCTTCTTCTTCCATTACAAAATCAAGTTCTGGTATAAAGTCGGGATTACTTCTGTATTGATTGAGCACATAATGCTCCACGCATCCTGGCGCATAGACATTCCAGAATGCCTCACGCGTAAGGTTTTCCACCTCACGGTAGTCTTCAGGTTTTTCTAATCGTATGTTCATTGTTTCAGTATTTATTTTTCATGATCGCGCACTCTTGTTACACTCGCAAACATGAACTTAAATCTACTCATTTGTTTCTCCTTTTTAATATTACAATTTCTGCATCAGCGCCATCCTTGCCGTATTCGCTGACGAGAATGAATGTTCCATATTTTACTGTTTTAATAATTGATATTCTTATTACTTCTTCATTCTTCCTGCAGCATCTTGCCCAGCACCCGTACCCTTATATTTACTCTTCTGCGCATTGAAGGTGTAACGGAGGGAAATATTGAGGCGATGATTTGATGGTTTGTTTCTTTGTGTTAGCGTGTAGTAACCACAATCCATTTCTATGTCCTGCTTGTTGCGCTGGAACACATCTGAAAGGGAAGCACGAAGACACAGGGCGTCATTCTTCAGCCAGCATTTCTGCACTACGAAACTGAGATTGAACGAAGTGTTTATCAATCTGAAGTTGGTTACGTCACCAGGAGTCATGAGGTTGGCATTACATTCAAGTTGCCATGAGTGCTTGAAGCGGAACGTATTGTTGCAGTCAACAAAACCTATTGGCTTCTTATATCTCACCTCACGCTCACCTGTAGCCTCACGAGGGGCGGCAAGGGTAAACTTGTTGAAGAACTTCTGCATGCCGAGAGTCCAGCTTGGCGAGTAGCATCCCCATGTAGGCGAAGCAGAGAGGAAAGCAGCAAAGTTGCGTACAGGATCAGCGAGATTGATATTCTTGATGAGTATTACACCTTCCTTATTATATATGTATGACCATTGCGTGATAGTATTGTTGCGCTGCTCATAGGACATGAAGAGGTTCACCCACTTCCAGCGTATGTTAGCATTCAACTCATGCCTGATGGCATTCTTCAGCGTAGGATCACCTTGTTGCAAAGAGTAAGGATTGAGATATTGCATCGTCTCGCTGAGCTGCCAATAACTTGGGCGTGAGGTTTTTATGCTATAGCTGAGGGATGTCTGCCAACTGCCCCACTGGTTAGCCCATGAGAAGGTTGGGAAGAAGTCGTCGGTATAGCGACTCATGCTGTTGTCGGCATTGAGTTTGTCCTCATAATCGAAACCGACATGCTCATAGCGCAATCCTGCACTTATGCTACCAAATTTAGGGATATTGCATGAATACTGCGCAAAGGCTGCGATATTGTCCTCCGTCACGTGGGAATCAGAATTAGGTAAATCAAGTCCTGTCATCTGGTATCTGTTCTTGCGACTCACAAAAGTCATCTCAGAACCTACCTGCAACTGTCCCTTCCATACGGGATAGCTCAGGACAAGTTTTCCGGCATACATGCAGTTTGTTGTATGATTGGATGTGGAATACTTGGCATTTAAATCGTTACGTATTTCCTCGATGCTGTTGTCTTCTGTTGTCTTGTTTGTGAGGAAGTCGAGGTTGAGGTCGATGCCGAGCTTACCGACTTTTCCGTTATAATAAGCGTTGCCTTCCCAGTTGTATGGCGAGTGGTCGCGCTCTTCCTGAATGGACCTGTTGTGCTCCTCGCTATAGTCGCTTCCATCAGCAAGATACTGCTTTATCACAGACTCCTGCGTGGCAGGTATAGGGATATTGAGATTGTCATGACGTTCCAATCGTGCACCAACAGAATGATTCTCTGTTATCTGCCAGTTGAATCCAATGTTGTAGTTGAAACCTTCTCCGCGCCAGTCGTGACGGAACTTCGACTCCTGCTCGATGATGCGAAGCTGACCATTGTCGGTAAAGTAACTCTTCTGTAATGGAGTAGCATCGTTTGCTGAGTCCCATTTCCAGTAGTTTGCCATGCCGAAGAAGTCGATATTCTTGAGTCTGTAGCGAAGGTTGAGAGTTGCACTCGGATCAAAGAATCCATAGCGGAGGTTCTGCTGATTAGAGATATCTACATCATAGCCGAAGCCCGTTCCCTTGCGGCGTATTGTCTTTATCCTGACCACGGCAGATACCGTAGCATCATATTGGGCACCAGGATTTGTGATTACTTCCACCTCCTTTATATCCTCAGAGCGCAGACGCTTCAGTTCGTCCTTGTCGTTCATCTTGCGACCATTAATATAATAAATAGGTGTACCTTTGCCCAGTACCTCCAAATCATCACCTTTCTGCATCATACCCGGAATTTTGCCCAGCATTTCCTTTGCCGTTCCTGACTTCTCGAGTACGGAACCCTGTATGCGCGTAACCATAGAATTACCCGTGAGTTTTGTCTTAGGTCTATGGCCTGTTATGACGATATCGTTGAGTACGAGAGTGGTATCCTCCATGTTTGTCATCATCATTCCCTCCTCCTCAGAGATTGATGTTACGTTTCCTTTAACTGTGATAGCAGCGAGCAATGTGATTGCTGTAATAAATTTTCTGTTCATATCGTTTTTACCTTTTGGTTTGCGAGGGCAAAGGTAAAAAGAAAATGTCCGCCTACCAAATAACTGTGATAGACGAACGAATTATGTGATAAACAGAGCTTTGTGTGATGAATGACATGTTTTCTGTGACGAATGGAGGGGGGGGATTCGTTCTTCGTCAGGTTGTGTAAAAGTCAATAATCTGCTTGCGAAGCCTTTGTTTTATGTCTTCTGGAGCGAAGGACATATCTACGGCGTTGAGGAGTAGTTGGCAGGCTGTCTGCTTGCTCATTCCGAAGGTGGAGCGGATCAGCTCATATTCATCGCGCAGGGTGACATCGGCAACGGTCATGTCGTCTGTGCAGATACATAACTTCACTCCGTTTTGCAAGAGGATAGGGAAGGGATAGTCCTTGATATCCTTGAATGCCTCGGTGCAAATATTGGAGGTAGGACAAATGCCGAGACCTATCTGCTTATCAGCAAGTTGCCTAAGCATTTCCGGATCGCGATATGAGAGAATGCCATGTCCCAGACGGGATGCACCAAAGTCAATAGCTGTCTGCATACTCTCCGAAGCACTCATTGCTCCTTCAGCCTCACCGGCATGGATGGTGAAAGGCACTCCGAGCTTCCTCGCCAGAGCAAGGACATCGACATAGTCGGATGTGGGGAAGAGTGCTTCTGCTCCGGCAAGGTCGGCAGCCACCACTCCTTTCCCGAGATATTCCCTTGCCGTCTCTATCGTGGCAATGTTCAGGTCATACACCTCCTCTGCTTTTCCTCTCATACAGCAAAGGATGAGTCGTGCAGGCATCACCTCGTCATTCAGACCTGCTATGGCAGCCTCCACTACCTGATTCATCGTCAGTCCTCCATCCATAGACTTCTGGGGAGCAAAGCGTATCTCAGCATAGATGAGTCCCTGCTGCTTCAGTTCGAGAATAAGATTGCTGACAGCTCGGGTTATGCCTTCCCTTGTCTGCAAGAGGCTGCAGGCATAATCGAACTTAGTAAGGAAGTCATTCAGTGAGTGACAATCACTTCCCGCAGACATTTTTTCCTTCATTTCTTCATCACTTGGCACGGGCAATCCCTGTAGGCTTGCCAATTCCTTTGCCGACTCTATGGATATGGAACCGTCAAGATGCAGGTGCAGGTCTATCAATGCCCCAAACTCATAATGGTTTGAGGTGGAGAAGTTCTCTTTGCCAGATGGAGTTAAACAAAAATTATTCATAGTAATAATGTATAAACATATTTTTCCGCAAAGATAAGGAAAAAGAACGAGACGAAGAAATAAATGCAGAGGTTGTGAAGTATTTTAGTATAATTATCCACATAATTATTTCTTTTTCTTCTTTTTGTCGGAAAAAAGTTGTATTTTTGCATTCGATGGGTAAAAGTAATACTGTCAATTAAAGATGATGAATATCCGTTTTATTATAACTACACTTTGCCTCCTTTCTTTCGGATTGGGGGCAAAGTGCTCTTTGCCTGGAGAGGATGACTATAAGGATGCCGTTCTCACGGCTGATGGTCCTTATATCGTGTATGACTCATTGGGCACCGGAGCTACGATAACCGTGGTGACACCAAAGGGAAAGATTGTACAGAAGTATCTTAAGGGATTGCCCTCTGACTATAAGTTCAGGGTTTATACTTCTGACAATAAGTATAGCTTTGACGTTCAGCTGCATCATGTGCAGAGACCTGCATGGAATCATGCCATGCCTTCACGTATGCTGGTAACCTCTGACCCTCATGCCAACTTTGACTGCCTCTATAATCTCCTTACGGGAAATGGAGTGATGGATAAGGACTGCAACTGGACCTATGGTAACGGGCATTTCACGCTCATAGGTGATGTGATGGATCGTGGTGATGACGCTACAGCTATCTACTGGCTGCTCTATAAGCTTGAGGCACAGGCAGCAAAGGCTGGTGGAGCGGTGCATTATGTGATGGGAAACCATGAGCCTCTCGTGCTGATGAATGATAACAGATACACTAATGGTAAGTATCTGAAACTGGCTGATATGCTCGGAGTGCCTTATAATCATTTCTTCTCGCAGCGTTCAGAGTTGGGCAAATGGATTACGTCGCATAACACGATAGAGCGTATCGGAAGGAATGTGATAGTTCATGCCGGACTTAGTTCTGATGTATACGACTCGGGACTTTCCATTCCAGAGATAAACGCTCTCATGCCAGAGGGACTGTATAAGCGTAAGGCTGACCGCAAGAATTCCGGTAGTTTGGTGTATATGCTTCATGGTTCGTATGGTCCTGTGTGGTATAGAGGACTTGTGAGGGATGATGAGAAGTATCGTCCTATAAAGTCCGACTCGCTCGACATGATTCTCAATCGCTATGATGCAGACAGAATCATCGTGGGACATACCATCTTCGAGGATATTTCCTCTTTCCATAACGGAAGGGTTATCGGCGTGAATGTTGACAATCTGGAAAACAGAAATGCTGGCAGGGGCAGAGCTCTGCTGATAGAGAATGATGAGTTCTGGATTGTTGATGATAAAGGAAAAATGAAGGAAATTACATCAAATTGTAAGAATTTACAGAAATAATTTGGTTATTTCGTAAATTATTAGTACCTTTGCACCCGCAATTGAGAAACAATTGTTAATTGTCAATCGTCAATTAGTTATGGTGCCATAGCTCAGTTGGTAGAGCAAAGGACTGAAAATCCTTGTGTCCCCGGTTCGATTCCTGGTGGCACCACCCAAAGAAAGTCAAACTTCATTACGAAGTTTGGCTTTTTTTTTATTCTACATTGAGTTAGCACCTCTAAAGCACCGCTTTAGCACCCCTAACTCAATGCTTTAGCTATGCTGTTTGGCCCAAAATTATAAAATATGAGGATTTATCGTCACAAAACGTCACAACGTCACAAAGATGGTGTAACGAGCAGTAATACAGGGGTTTATAGTGTGACGTTATGGAAAATAAAACGTCACACAAACGTCACAAACTACACAAACTACACAAACGTCACATAAAACGTCACACATCTAAACCGTTGTTCTATAGTGATTTACACGATTGGTGTGACGTTTGTGTAGTTTCTGATGGCATTTCTCGTATGAAAGAAATATTGTTAATTGTGCTCGATATATTCTTTTCCTTGGCTATGTTTTGACACAAGGAAAGTTTTCCCGATGCTTTTTCGGCGTCAGGAAAGTTTTCCTACAGTGTAGAACAGTTGTCACTCCTATGATATGACACCATGAAAGCATTGATATTACATCGTGAAAGCAATGGAGTTACGGTGTGAAAGCATTAATATTATGCTACTGAAGCTGTAATAATAAAAAACAAATCCGCAAAACTTTCTTGCGAAAATCTTGCGGATTAGGTCGTTATTTACCTTAATATTATAAAGCCTCGAGCATGCGCTTGATGACTACCTCTGCACTTATCTCGCGGTTTGCTGCCTCTGGGATGACGAGGGAGTTCTCGCTCTCGATAACATCATCGGTAACGATGAGGCCGCGACGAACAGGGAGGCAGTGGAGGAACTTGCCGTTGTTGGTCCATGACATATGCTCGGTGTCAACGGTCCAATGTGCCATCTCCTTATAGTCGGTGAGAATCTTACCATAGTTCTCTGGGCATGTTACGCCAGGGCAAGACCAGTTCTTGGCATAGATGAAGTCTGCACCTTCGAATGCCTTCTTCTGATCGTATTCGATAGTGGCACCCTCGGTGAACTTAGGATCGAGTTCGTAACCCTCTGGATGAGTGATGACAAGGTCAACATTTGGAGCTGCGAGCATCCATTCTGCGAAAGAGTTAGGCACAGCCTGTGGCAAAGCACGGCAATGAGGAGCCCATGTGAGCACAGCCTTTACGCGTTCTGTAGTCTTATGCTCTTCGATAGTGATGAGGTCGGCAAATGCTTGGAGAGGATGAACGGTGGCTGTCTCCATTGCGAAGACAGGCTTGCCAGCGAATTTCACGAACTGGTTGACGATGGTCTCAGCATAGTCATATTCGCGATTTGTGAGGCCAGCGAAAGAACGGATACCTATAAGGTCGCAGAAACTGCCCATTACAGGGATAGCCTCAAGGAGGTGCTCAGATTTGTCGCCGTCCATGATAACGCCACGCTCAGTCTCCAGTTTCCATGCACCGGCGTTGACATCGAGGACGATGACGTTCATGCCAAGGTTCATAGCTGCCTTCTGGGTGGAGAGACGAGTGCGGAGAGAATTGTTGAAGAACACCATTAAGAGTGTCTTGTTCTTGCCGAGATGCTGATATGCATAGCGGTTTTTCTTCACTTCCATTGCCTCAGCAAGAGCTGCGTTGATGTCGCCGAGGTCTTTTGCGTTGAAAAATGTCTTCATTATTTGTGTTTTTTTATATTTTTGTGCAAAGATAGAAAAAATGTTTGGTATTCTTGCGTTATTTATCAAAAAAAATATTGCAATTATGAGATTTAATTCTTACTTTTGTAGTCATATTTTATGACAAGCCATAATCTATGGTAGAAAACACAATCTTTTTCCAAGGGAAATGAAAATGAATTTTGACACTCCACAGGTGATGGGCATCCTCAATCTGACGCCGGATAGTTTCTATGCAGGAAGCAGGAAACAGACGGAGAAGGAGATAGCTGAGAGGGTGGTGCAGATAGTCACCGAGGGAGGCACGATGATAGATGTCGGTGCCTTCTCCACTCGTCCCGGTGCCCCGGAGGTGTCGGAGGAAGAGGAGTTGCGACGTATGCGTCGTGGACTTGAGATTGTGCGTAGCGAGATGGATGGAATGTCAGAACTATGCAGGGATGTGAAGATATCCATAGATACGTTCCGCCCTTCCGTGGCCCGTATGGCCGTAGAGGAATATGGTGCGGATATTATCAATGATGTATCGGAAGGTGGCATAACAGGTGTGGTGGACACACCGCTGGGTGATCTCGGATTGTTTCGTGAGGTGGCTCGCCTGAAGGTGCCTTATATCCTGATGTCAGTACAGCCGACCATGGAGGATATGGTGTCGCATTTCATTGCGGAGATAAGGCAGTTGAGGGAGCTTGGTGTGGAAGACATCATCCTCGATCCAGGCTATGGCTTTGGCAAGGACATCATAAACGGTAACTATGAAATCCTCGCACATCAGCAGGAATTGAAGGAATTGTTCCATCTGCCCCTGCTCGTGGGAGTTTCGAGAAAGAGAATGATATGGCAGTTGCTTGGTTCTTCTGCCGATGAAGCATTGAATGGAACTACCGCCGTGAATATGCTTGCCTTAGAACGTGGTGCTGACATCCTACGTGTGCATGATGTGAAAGCAGCAGTAGAAGCGGTTAAAATCTTTAATCAAATAAAAGCCCCCTTAGGGGAGCTGGAGGGGCTATAACTATGTTAGACATTTTTGGCATAAAGGACGCGATAGACATCTTCCTTGTAGCGTTGATGCTCTATTATACATACCGGTTCATGAGAGAATCGCGTTCTATAAACGTGTTCATAGGTATCATCGTCTTCATCATCACCTGGCTCTTCGTAAGCAGGGTGTTGGAGATGAGACTTCTTGGTGCTATCTTTGATAAACTCGTCAGTGTGGGTGCACTTGCCATTCTCATCTTGTTCCAGGATGAGATTCGTAAGTTCCTCAACACTCTCGGCGGACATCAGCGTATGCGCTCGATAATACGTTTCTTCCGTTCGGAGAAGAAGATGACGGTGAGCATCAAGGATGTGGTGATGCCCATCGTGATGGCATGTCAGAATATGGGACGTGGCAAGGTGGGAGCCCTCATCGTTATTGAGCGCGGAAGTAATCTTGACGAAATAGTCAGGAGTGGCGATTTGATAGATGCGAAGGTCAATCAGCGTCTGATAGAGAATATATTCTTCAAGAATTCCCCTCTTCATGATGGTGCGATGATTATCTCGAATAGTCGCATAAAGGCTGCGGGATGTATCCTCCCTGTGAGCCATGACCTTGATATACCACGCGAACTCGGTCTTCGTCATCGTGCTGCCATGGGTATGTCGCAGGAGAGCGATGCTATCTGTATCGTGGTAAGTGAGGAGACTGGTCGTGTCAGCATAGCTATGGGTGGACAGTTCAAACTGCGCCTTTCTGCCGAAAACCTTGAGAGTATCCTGACGGAAGAACTAAATGGAAAGGTGGAATAGGAAAGGATTCTATCTGTTATATTTGAATAATCATAATTAACTATACAATAACAATATTTAAAAATTACAAACATGGAAAAAAGAAACTTTTTTTACGCAGCTTTTGTTGCTCTTGCATTTGTACTCGGTTTCTCATCTTGCTCTAGTTCAGAAGATGACCCTATTGTGCTTCCTGATGAAATAAAACCAACTATTACTGATGAAATCCTTGCAATGCCTCTTGAAGTGCTCGGTCAGCCAGTGGAAAATGATGAAGAGGCTGTCTATACCATAACAGATGCTCCAATCGGAAAGATTGTGCTGGCAAAGGGTAAGAAGGCTATGATCTATAAAAATACTACTGTACGTGCCATCAACGATAATATCATTATTTGTAATTATAAAGTGGTAGGTACTGATATCGTTATCGAGGCTGCTGGCTATACTATCAAGATTGGAACAGGTGCTGTTGCTTCTGTTGTTATTGACGAGATGGTTTATTCTGCCAAGAAGCAGGCTATCGATGCTCCTGCAGGCAATGAAGTAAGTCTCTGCCGCGCTTGGGGTAATGCTAAATATAGAGCTGCTGTGAAGTTTGATCAGCTTCCTGTATATGGTGCAAAGGCCGATGAGCAGGTGGAAGTAGCAAGTATTATTGATCTTAACAAGAAAATCCTCAATAAGCTTATCAGTGACCAGGGGCTCAAGAATGAGGGCTTCAATCTTCTTAGAAACAACCTTACTGGTGTTAACTTTGTTAATAACGGTACTGTTTACTTCACATACTCAGATGGAAAGATTGAGGAATCAACATGGAAATGGATTGACAAGACAAAGGGAAAGCTCAATACTACTCTTGATGGCGTGAATGTGAATGTAGAGCTTCGTTTCAAGAAGGGACAGCCTAATACTGCATACTTCGTTATCGATGCAAACCTTGCTGGTATTGGTGGCCTCGGTGTTCACACACTCTCTGGTCAACTCATCTGCACGATGACAGACTAATTGCTATCGTTGTTTAATCTCCAGAAAAACAGAATTATAATGAAAAAGATATTTCTTGCACTTGCATTCTTTGCTGCAACAGCCGTGCATGCGCAGAATGACAATGAAGATGGTGCCTTCAATCATCTCTCTGTAGGTGTTACTTTAGGTACTACGGGTATCGGTTTTGAACTTGGCACAACAATTAGTCCATATATTGGCTTGCGTGCCGGATATGAGTTCATGCCAAACTTCACTGTTAAAAATACATTCGAGTATGATCGTCCTAAGGCTCTTAATAATGTGCCACCAGAGCTGCTCAAAGAAAGATATGTTGACATCCCTGAGTATGGTGCAAAGATAGATGCAAAGGGTTCTCCACTTCTGAAGCAGGGTAATGTACTTGTGGATATATTCCCTGGCACGAAGAGTTCATTCCACTTTACCGTAGGTGCATACTTTGGCAAGGAGGAGATAGTAAGTCTCAAAGCTGCAGACAAGACTATTGCTGCCGTAGAGCTGTATAACTCTGACATCAAGAATGGATATATCAAGGCTGAGCCTCAATATCCTAATGGTATCTATGTGGACTTTGAGGGTTATCAGATGGGTTCAGAGAGTATGAATCAGGGTCGTGTGGAACTTGACCTTAAGACAAACTCTTTCCGTCCATACGTTGGTGTCGGCTTTGGTCGCACAGTGCCACGCAGCACCATTGGCTGTCGTTTCGATTTTGGTGTGGAGTTTATAGGAAAGTTGAAACTCTATGACAAGTATAGAGACCATGAGATAACAAAGGATGAACCAGGTATCTCTTCTGATTTCAAGGACGTATTGAAGGTTTTGGGTGGCATTCCTGTATATCCAAGTCTTAAATTGTCTATCGTAGGCAAGATATTGTAATATTAGTAAGTTCAATAATCAAAAATATTTTACTTGTGATAATAAAAAAAGTGAATGGTTATTTTTACTATTCACTTTTTTTTTGTACTTTTGCAAAATCTAGTGGATGTGCCAATAATACGGCATCACTTGCTTTGTAATTTAATGGTGAAAGACTTTTAATATAATACAAATACTTAAATCAAAAGACACTATGAGTTTAATCGATCAGATTATCGCGCGTGCTAAGGCTAACAAGCAGCGCATCGTGCTCCCAGAAGCAGAAGAGGAGCGTACTCTCTGTGCTGCCGATCAGGTTCTCGCAGAGGAAATAGCAGACCTTATTCTTATCGGTAACCCTGAGAAGGTGCATGCTCTTGCTGCAGAGAAGGGTTTGAAAAACATTGACAAGGCTACTCTCATCGATCCAGAAAACTATGAGAAGTCAGAGGAAATGGCACAGCTCCTTGCTGAACTCCGCAAGAAGAAGGGCATGACAATTGAGCAGGCTCGTGAACTTGTGAAGAATCCTCTCTATCTTGGCTGTATGATTATCAAGACAGAAGGTGCTGATGGTCAGATTTCCGGTGCTCTCTCTACAACAGGTGACACACTCCGTCCTGCACTTCAGATTATCAAGACTGCTCCTGGTATCTCTTGCGTTTCTGGTGCTATGCTCATGATAACAGAGACTCCTCAGTATGGTGAGAATGGTGTTATGGTATTCGCTGACGTTGCCGTTACTCCAATGCCTGATGCTCAGCAGCTCGGTCAGATTGCTGTATGTACAGCGCAGACAGCTAAGTCGGTAGCTGGTTTCGCAGAGCCTCGTGTAGCTATGTGTTCTTTCTCTACAAAGGGTAGTGCAAAGCATGAGGTTGTAGACAAGGTTGTTGAGGCTACAAAGGTGGCTAAGGAACTCGATCCAACACTCAAGATTGACGGTGAGCTCCAGGCTGATGCTGCTCTCGTTCCTTCAGTTGGTTCAAAGAAAGCTCCTGGTTCTGACATCGCTGGTAAGGCAAACGTTCTCGTATTCCCTAACCTCGAGGTTGGTAACATTGGCTATAAGCTCGTTCAGCGTCTTGGCAATGCTGTAGCTCTTGGCCCTATCCTTCAGGGTATCGCTCGTCCTGTAAACGATCTCTCTCGTGGTTGCTCTGTAGAGGATATCGTAAACCTCGTTGCTATCACAGCTTGTCAGGCTATGGATGCAAAATAAAAAGACAGTTAACTTAAAAATAAATAGACATGAAAATTCTTGTATTAAATTGCGGTTCTTCTTCCATCAAGTACGCGCTTTACAACATGGACGACAACTCAGTGATGACCTCTGGTGGTGCTGAGCGTGTCGGTCTTGACAATGCTTTCGTGAAGGTTAAGCTTGCTAATGGCGAGAAGAAGCAGATTATGCACGACATCCCAGAGCATACTGAGGGTGTGAAGTTCATCTTCTCTCTCCTTACAGATCCTGAGATCGGTGTTATCAAGTCTCTCGATGAGATTGATGCAGTAGGTCATCGTATGGTTCATGGCGGTGAGAAGTTCGCTGAGTCTGTTGTTATCACTCCTGAGGTTATCGAGGCTTTCGAGGCTGTTAGCGACCTCGCTCCTCTGCACAACCCTGCTAACATGAAGGGTGTTAATGCAGTTTCTGAGCTTATGCCAGGTCTTCCACAGGTAGGTGTGTTCGATACTGCATTCCATCAGACAATGCCAGCGAAGGCATATCTCTATGCTATCCCTTACGAACTTTATGAGAAGTATGGTGTTCGTCGCTATGGTTTCCACGGAACATCACACCGTTATGTATCTGCTCGCGCTCTCGAGTTCCTCGGAATGCCAGTAGAAGGTTCAAAGGTAATCACATGCCATATCGGTAATGGTGGCTCTTGTGCTGCTGTTGTTGATGGTAAGTGTGTTGATACAACAATGGGTCTCACTCCACTTGAGGGTGTTATGATGGGTACACGTTCTGGTGATATCGACGGCGGTGCTGTTGCATTCATCCAGAAGAAGCTCGGTCTTGATGCAGACGGTATCTCTGACCTCCTCAACAAGAAGTCAGGTATCTCTGGTCTCACAGGTCTTTCAAGCGATATGCGTGATATCGAGAATGCTGCCAAGGAAGGCAATCAGCGTGCTATTGATGCACAGGACTCTTACTTCTATCGTATTAAGAAGTACGTAGGTGCTTATGCTGCTGCTATGGGTGGTGTTGATGTTATCGTATTCACAGCCGGTGTTGGTGAGAACCAGACAGGTATGCGTGAGGCAGTATGTGAAGGTCTTGAGTTCATGGGCGTTAAGTTCGACGCAGAGAAGAACGCTACAATCCGTGGTGAGGAAGCTATCATCTCTACACCTGACTCAAAGGTAAAGGTTGTTGTCATCCCTACCGATGAGGAACTTATGATTGCTTCTGACACAATGGCTCTCGTTAGCAAGTAAGAAAGAAATGATGAAGAACAGGTGTCTGTTCTTTGTATATAATGAAATTCCCTGGTGCAGTTTGCATCAGGGAATTTTTTATTTTAACTATAAAAAGTGCGCTATGTAATATAAATTAGATTACAACTCCTTTGGCGTATAAATCATATCCCACCAGGTGCTGTCTCCTTTGAGATATTTGTCAAACCATGCTGCCATGGTGTTTACCCACTTCTGACGTTTGCTATAGTCCATTATGTGGTGGTTCTCTCCTTCCACCATAACGAATGTTGTAGGCACTCCGAGAAGCTTGAGGGCTGTGTACATCTGTATAGATTCACCGATAGGAACATTGGTGTCTGCCGTACCATGAGTGAAGAGCAGAGGCTTGTGGATCTTGTCTGCATTATAGAGAGGAGAGCAGTCAACGTAGAGGTCCTTACGAGTCCATGGATAAGAGTTCGCCATAGATACCTCGCTGTATGAGTAACCCCAGTAACCCTCACCCCAATAGCTCGTGTGGTCAGAGATACCAGCATGGCTAATGCCGCAAGCAAAGATGTCTGTCTTTGTCATCATATACTGTGTCATGAAACCGCCATACGAGGCACTAACACATCCTATTTTTGTGCTGTCAACGAAGTCATGGTTGTCTGCATACCATTTTGTTGCCTCGATGATATCCTGTGCTGGACCCTCACCCGCTGTGTTTACGTGGCGAGCTGCCCATTCCTGACCGAAACCAGAAGCACCGCTTGGGTTAACGATAAGAGTGATATATCCGAGTGCGTTCCAATAGTGTGCAGGATAGTGACTGCCATTGCCAAAACGACGAGAGGTAGGAGAGCATCCACCATAGTAGTGAACTATCATAGGATACTTCTTTGTCTTGTCATAGTTGGCAGGGAGGTATACATGTCCTGTGATGTCATAGCCGCGTTCGCTCTTGAATTTCCACGCTTCGCATGTGCCGATTTCAACTTCTGCCATACGCTCAGCGTTGATATCGCTAATCATTACAGGCTTGAAGGTCTTGGTGTTCACAGAATAGACACGCTCAGGAATGCATGCTCCACATCCGTAGAATATCATTGTTCCTGTGTTGGAAGCCAAGTCGATGCCTTGTATTACCTCGCAAGGCTGCTTTATCATGCTGATGGCATTGTTCTTCAAATTGAAGCGATAGAGACTTACAGAGTCGGCATTCTCAGCTGTGAAGTAGAGAAAATCGTCCTTGCCATTTGTGAAAACGCTCTTGATGCATGGAGCAAAGGTAGTGGTAATAGGTGTCACCTTCTTTGTGTCGGCATCGAGAAGATAGAGATGATAGTCGTAGATGCTTGGTGTCATACCCTCAGGTACGATATTGCCAATGCCGTTGAAAGCCTCAGGACTCGCAGTAATGGCGAGCTTGTTTGTGCCAGGTATTACTACGATGCTGTTCATGAATCCCTCTTTCTCGATGAGAGTATCGGTAGCAAGTGTCTCAAGATTCATTCTGTAGAGCGTGCTGAGGGTAGTAGGACGCTTCTCAAGTCTCTCCTCTCTAACGGTGAAGTAAAGATAGCGGCCATCTTCTGTGATGCCTGACGACCAGACACTCTTCTGGTTATAGGTGAGAGGCTGAACGAGACCCGTCTGCAAATCCATCTTCATCAGCGAGCTACGGTTGCGCCATCCAGGCTGACGATCGTCCATGGTGAGCACTTCATAGACACCCTGTTCCTTCTTTGGTCCCTGCATTTCCTGTGAGTAGATGATGAAATTCTCGGTTGGGGACATAGAGAAACGCTCTGTAGGCATACTGCCATAGATGATTTCTTCCTTGAGGGTGATAGGATCCACGCTTACGAGTTGTATCTTACCTTCAACGCGTCGTGTGAAGATGTAGCGGTCAGTATGTGGCATCCATGATGCATTCACATATATATCCCTGATCACTTTTCCTGTAGCAGTCTCTACAAGCTGGCGATTATACTGTGTCTTTCCCTCTGTATCGAAATTGTTGGTTGCGATAAATGCATATTTTCCACTAGGCGATATGCTGACGCTGCCATAGTGCTTCATCATCATATTGTCTGCCATAGTGAAAGGACGCTTCACGTTCTGCGATTCCTCGGCATCGATAATGCTTATCGCTTCCTCCTTGTCTGCAGAGAGGGTTATGGCGATATTCGTTGTGTCTGCAACATATTTCACCACCGCATCGTGGCGACCAGGCATCAAAGTGGTACGTCCCTGCCAAGGTTTGCCATTAATAAATAAGGTGTAGTTCTTAGGACCTGCTACCTTAAGTTCTGCCTTAACGATAGCTTTATTTACGAATGAGAAACCAGCAAGCAGAATCTGTGCATCCTTGATAGGCTTTGCAGATGCAGACGCCTCTTGCTGTGGTCGCTCCATATTCCTCATACGTCTTCTTGGTCTTTCTGCTATAGAGTCATTGGAACTTGCAGCTACGTTCTTCGCGCTATTTCCTTCCAAAGTCTTTATTGTACCTTTCTTTACAAGGTCGAGGGAGATAGGATTGTTGAGCAATGTCATATAGCTGCTCAGGTTTACTTTTCGCTGTGCAGCATCAACGCTGTCGATGACTACAGGCTGCATGACATGGAAGGGACCTGCCGTGCGAACTTTCTTGATGTCAATGGCATAAGTGGTTGTTGCCAATGCCATGGCAATGATTGCAGAGAGAATTTTTTTCATAAAATACTAGGTGTCTTTTTCTATTATATAATGAATAGACGCGTGAGCGCGCGAAAGGTTTACCCTTGTGGATTCTTATGCGTTGTTCTCTTCATCAACGTCATAGTTCTCCATTATCATATTCGTGCCATCGAATACAGCATAAGTGAACTGCCATATCCAATCACCGAGTATCATAAGACGAGTAGAGTGGGATAGCATCAGGTCGAGTTCTATGTGGCGATGTCCAAACATGAAGTAGTCGATATCGCTATGAGACTTCATATAATCCTTGGCAAAGAGTACGAGATATTCCTTGTCTTCGCCAAGATAAGCCGGTTCCTTTCCATCTACTCGCTTCATTCTGGAGTTCCTTGCCCAGTTAAGACCGAAGGACATTCCCCATGCTGTAGGCATGACGTTGCGGAAAAGCCATTGGCATGTCTTGCTTGTGAAGATGCCTTTGATAAACTTGAACTTTTTGTCAGGGTCGCCAAGACCGTCACCATGTGCGAGGAAGAATGTCTTTCCGCCTATATTGACGGTCTCAGGATTGTGGTGTACTATGATGCCACACTCCTTTTCCAGATAGCCATACTCCCAGATGTCATGGTTGCCGGTGAAGAAATGCACCTCTATCCCGCTGTCCGTTAGCTCAGACAACTTACCCAGAAAGCGTGTATATCCCTTTGGCACGACATATTTATACTCGTGCCAGAAGTCGAACATATCACCAAGCATATAGATAGCACTTGCCTTTTCCTTTATCTCATCAAGGAATCTCACAAGGCGAAGTTCCTGCATCCGTGAGTCTTCAACGGCGAGAGAGCCAAGGTGAGCATCGGAGAGAAAATAAACGTTCTTCTGCATTGTATTATTGTAAACTATGCACTATGACTTGCGAAGCATGATGAGCTTTGCGAATAACTTTGCACTATAAACTAATCAAACCCCAATTCAACTCTTGCTTCCTCGGTCATCATGGACTTGTCCCATTCCGGTTCAAAGACCATGTTGACGTTGGCAGAGGTCACTCCTGTAACAGCCTCCACCTTTGTCCTTACGTCTTCGATGATGAAATCTGCAGCAGGACATGAAGGAGCCGTGAAGGTCATGTCGATGTCAAGGCTTCCGTCATCGCTAAGGTCAATCTTATAGATGAGTCCCAGGTCGTAGATGTTAACTGGGATTTCTGGGTCATATACTGTCTTGAGCACCTCAACGATGCGCTCTTCTATCTTCAATTTTTCTTCTTGTGTCATAATAATAGTATTTATTTGGCAGCCATCATCTCCTCCCCTCGGGGAGGTCGGGAGGGAGCCTTATAGTTTTCCTTGTTCTCTATATGAATAATAGTCGTTTGAACCGATGATGATATGGTCGGCGAGGCATATCCTCATTGTCTTGCATGCCTCTCTCACCTGTCTTGTCAGCCCGTCATCATCTTGTGAAGGATGAGGATTGCCCGAAGGATGATTGTGGATTAAGGCTATTGCCGTAGCGTTTGTGTAAAGAGCTTCCTTCATTATCAGCCTTACATCCACGGCAGTTTCGGTATATCCTCCTGCTGAAAGTTTCTTCGCCTTTATCAGTTTGAATCTTGTATTCAGAAGCAACACCCATGCCTCTTCAGTGTTAAGGTCGCGGAGCTTGGGACTTATGTATTTGTAGATATTCTCGGCAGTACCCATATCCTCCAGCTGTTCTGCCTCTTCATTCTCGCGACGCTTGCCAAGTTCACAGGCGGCAAGGATTGTTATCGCCTTTGCTTCTCCTATGCCTTCATACTCCATCAACTGCTCAATGTCCATCCTGCCGAGCTTTCTGAGAGAGTCATCGCAGTCGTTGAGGATCTCCTTCATCAGTTCCACGGCATTCTTCTTCGGCGTTCCAGAGCCTATAAGGATGGCGAGAAGCTCAGCAGGAGACAGATGGGAAGCCCCCATCCTTGCGAGTTTCTCGCGAGGACGGTCCTCTTCAGCCCACTCATTTATATTGAGTTTCTTTGGCTCGAATATCTCAGATACTTTCCAATCTGCCATGATTCCTTAGTAATTCGTCATTCGTCATTTATAAAACGTCTTCTCAAATGCTTGAAACTCATCCTTCTTCATCACGCAACGCTTCCACCATGCCTCAAGGAAACCGAAGCCATAGCCCATTAGTTGCACGAAGGCAGCAGCGATGCTTATGCCACCTATCTTTATGGAACGATTCTGAATGGATGAGTCGATGAAGATGAGGAGGGAGTAAAGCAGGATTGGAAGCCATGGAGCTGCACATAGCCAGTACCAGCGATGAACATCATCATAATGCATAAGGAGTCTTCCTACCATAGAGATAAGTATGAGACCTATCACTCCCACGGTGAAGACCATAGGGAGAAGATGCACCAGTTTCATAGTTCCGGGATGGCGTTTCTCAAGGTTTATGCGCGCGATACCACTATTATATACCTGACGGAAGAACTTCCTCAGGTCCGTTCTGCGCTTATGCCACACCCATGCTGTAGTGAAAAGACAACTCTTATATCCCGCTTCCACTATGCGATAAGAGAAATCTATATCCTCGCCGAAGCGCATCTTTGAGAAGCCCCCGAGTTTCTTATACACCTCCGTGCGTATTCCCATGTTGTAGGAACGAGGGTAGAACTTGTCCAGCGCCTTGCCATTAGCTGCCTTTTTGCGCGAACTCTCCCCTCCTTTGGAGGGGTTGGGGGGGGTTGCTCTTCACTATGTTTTCTATTCAACAAAAAGTATCTTCGCTGCTTCTGCAGCACGACTATACCCCGGACAATACGACGCTCCTCTGCGGATTGAGTGGCGGCGCTGACAGCGTGGCGCTCGTCCTTGTGCGCAAGGAGTTGGGCTACGACGTTGTGGCGCTGCATTGCAACTTCCACCTGCGTGGCGAAGAGAGCGAACGCGACGAGCAGTTTGTGCGAGACTTCTGCGCGACTCATGCCATCGAACTCCATACTACGCGCTTCGACACCCGCAGCGAGGCGCAGGAACGCGGTGAGAGCATTGAGATGGCAGCTCGCCGCCTGCGCTATGATTGGTTTCAGGACATGGCAGATGAGATAGGTGGCAACATCTGTGTGGCGCACCATGCCGACGACAATGTGGAGACGATGCTCCTCAACCTCATCCGCGGTGCAGGTTTGCACGGGTTGAGTGGCATGCGTTTTGAGAACGACTGGGGCATCCTCCGTCCGCTCCTTACCACCACGCGGGCAGAGATTATCGAGTATCTCCGTCAGCGCGGACAGGACTATGTGACTGACAGCACAAACACCGACACACACTATCGTCGCAACAAGGTGCGCCACGAACTCCTCCCGCTGCTGCGAGAGATGAATCCCAGCATCGACCGCACGCTCACCGAGACGATGTTCCGTCTCAGTCAGGCGGAGGAATTACTGGAGATGGCTGATACAAACGAGACCTATCGCACCCGCCGCGACCTGATGGGCTACGGCTTCAGTATGACGCAGATTCTGCAGATGGAGAACGCTCGCGAGGGAGCCTTTGTCATCACGACCCACCACCCGAAATATCCTGGTCGCGAGGTGATGCTCACACGCCATCAGGGCGAACTTGAAGTGGGACTCTTGCCGCTGCCCATTGCTCCCACGCCGCTGCTGAACAATGGCTTCACGCGGCTGAAGGGATATTCAACCAGTTTCGACGATGCTGACCTCGAGTTTCTCGCCCGCCGCACGTCGGTGGATGGCATCGTGAGCCTGCGCGACAGATACCAGATCTATCTCGACGTCAGAGCCCTGAAGGGCCGCCTCTACGTGCGCCAGTTGCAGCAGGGCGACCGTTTCCAGCCTTTCGGCATGAAGGGCACGAAACTCGTGAGCGACTAAGTCGGATCGTAGCCATGT
>JAZQOH010000025.1:0-25701 GCA_045627725.1 Prevotella sp.
CAGAGGTGAAGGAAGGCAAGCAGACCGACTTCGCCGTCGTCCACGCACAGTTTCTCGACAAGGTTTCCAATCCTCTGAAGCCTCTCCCTGCCGGCAAGCGCCATATCATGCTTAATCCATAAAGGGACGGAATTGCTTAGACTCGTCACTCGTCACAAATCGATTATAACACAATGAGAATCAATAGAATAGGAGTGTGATGAGTGGTAACGCACTCATCACACACTCATCACACTCATATACGCCTGATTATCTGCAACTTATCTACATTCTGTGACGAGTGATGAGTGTTTTTAATTTCGCTTTATTTCTGACGGAATGCCTTTATAAACTGTTTGCCCCAAACTCAATACCTGTTTGGGGCAAACAGGAGGTGAGTTTGGGCCAAACAGCATAGCTAAAGCATTGAGTTAGGGGTGCTAAAGCATAGCTTTACCAATTCTTATTTTTCGTGTAGTGATATAAAAGCCACTCCGAAAAGAAAGAGCGACTAAAATCTGCCGATATCAATAGGGTCAAGGCTGACGTTATTCCATATATCATAGACAAAAGAGAACTTGACATTTGGTCAAATGATTATTTTGTCAAACTTGCTGATATGATAGAATTTGAATAAAAGCTCAATGAACCAGGGGCTTTACCTTTGTAAAAAATGATGTGTTTACACGAAGAAAAGTGCTACACCGATGACAGAGATGAAGGCTCCGATGACACCTTTCAGCGTTATTGGCTGATGGAAGATGTAATAGGATGGCAGGAGAATGATGATTGGGGTGAGAGCCATGAGAGTGGAGGCAATACCTGCGGCAGTATATTGCACGGCAACGAGAGAGAAGGCAACGCCAAGGAAAGGTCCGAAGACAACGGCAAGGGAGAGCATAAGGGCTGCCTTGCCATCATGGAAGAGGCGAGGCAACTGCGATGTCTCCTTATTATATGCCAGCCAGATAGCGAAGCATATCATGCCCGCGATACATCTTATCTGATTGGCACTGAAAGCGATATAAGGCATTATCTCCTCTGCGCGTTCTGTAGGAATGGCAAGGGCATAGGCATCCATGCCAACTTTGCTGAGAACAAGACCGAGTCCCTGACCTACACCGGCACCGATACCAAAGAGAACACCCTTCCAAGGCAACTGAAGACTTACGCCCTTGCCACTCTCAGTACGACCAAGAACGGAGATGGCAATACCGGAAATGGTCACGAGCATGGCAACGACAGCCATCCACGACATCGTCTGCCCAAGCATCACCCATGCAGAGATGGCAGAGGCGATAGGTGCAAGAGTCATAAAGAGCTGTCCGAAGCGCGAACCGATGGTGAGATAGCTATTGAAAAGACACCAGTCGCCGAAGAAATAGCCCACGAAACCAGAGAGAAGCATCCATAGCCACGTGCTGGAATCAGCATATACAGGCCACCAATCACCTGTAAACACCCACATCAACGTAGCAGAACAAAGCATGGCAAAGAGCAGTCGCCACACATTAGTGACAAGGACACCCATTCGTTTCGTTGCCACTTCACTTACAATAGCGGTGACCGTCCATGACATAGCCACACCAAGAGATATTATTTCGCCGAGATAGTTCATTTCTCATGCAAAGTTACTCTATTTCTTTGAAATAGCAAAATATTCGTTAATTTTTTCCTTATTCGGAAAAATATTAGTAAATTTGCACCGAATATGCGCTTATGCGTACCATACAATAATCACAAAGAAATAGAAAACAATATAAGATATGAACATTTTAGAACTTAGCGAACAAGAGATTGGCAGACGCGAAAGTCTGCAGGAGTTACGTAACATGGGCATCGAGCCTTATCCAGCAGCAGAATTCCCTGTGAATGCTTGGAGTGATGAAATACGTGAGAACTTCGTTGACCTGCCTGTTATCGGCAAGGACGAAGAGGGCAACGACATCACCGAGACTCCTACTGCGGAGAATTCACGTCAGGTGACCATCGCAGGTCGTATGATGGGACGCCGCATCATGGGTAAGGCAGGCTTTGCCGAACTGCAGGACTCAAAGGGCAGAATACAGGTATATGTGAAGCGCGACGACATCTGTCAGGGTGACAATACAGACCTCTACAACAAGGTATTCAAAAAGCTTCTCGACATCGGCGACTTCATCGGTGTGAAGGGTTTCGTGTTCCGTACAAAGACCGGTGAGATTAGCGTTCATGCTCAGGAGCTGACACTCCTCTCAAAGTCGCTCAAGCCACTGCCTATCGTCAAGACTGACGCAGACGGCAACGTATATGATAAGTTTGATGACCCAGAGCTTCGCTACCGTCAGCGCTATGTTGACCTCGTGGTGAACGAAGGCGTGAAGGAGACATTCCTCAAGCGCGCCACTATCGTTCGCACCATGCGTCGCATCCTTGATGATGCAGGCTACACAGAGGTGGACACTCCTATACTCCAGAGCATCGCAGGCGGTGCATCGGCACGTCCTTTCATCACCCACTTCAACGCTCTCAACCACGATATGTATATGCGTATCGCTACCGAGCTCTATTTGAAGCGCCTCATCGTAGGTGGTTTCGAGGGTGTATATGAGATGGGCAAGAACTTCCGCAACGAGGGTATGGACAAGACTCACAACCCTGAGTTCACATGTATGGAGCTCTATGTATCTTACAAGGACCTCAACTGGGGTATGGGCTTCACGGAGAAGATGCTTGAGACCATCTGTACTGCTGTGAACGGCAAGCCAGAGGTGGAGATTGATGGCAAGGTTATTTCCTTCAAGGCTCCATTCCGCCGCCTCCCTATTCTCGATGCTATCAAGGAGAAGACCGGCTATGACCTCTACCCAATGACAGAGGATGAGATTCGCGAGGTTGCGAAGAAGCTCGACATCGAGGTGGACGAGACAATGGGCAAGGGTAAGCTCATTGATGAAATCTTCGGCGAGACATGCGAGGGCACATTCATCCAGCCAACATTCATCACCGACTATCCAGTGGAGATGTCACCACTCACAAAGATGCACCGCTCAAAGCCAGGTCTCACAGAGCGTTTCGAGCTCATGGTGAACGGTAAGGAACTTGCTAACGCTTACTCAGAGCTCAACGACCCTATCGACCAGGAGCAGCGCTTCATCGACCAGATGAAACTTGCTGACAAGGGTGACGACGAGGCTATGATCATCGACCATGACTTCCTCCGCGCACTCCAGTATGGTATGCCTCCTACCTTCGGTATCGGTATCGGCATCGACCGTCTCGTTATGCTCCTGACAGGTAAGTTCGCTATCGGTGAGGTAATGCTCTTCCCACAGATGAAGCCAGAGAAGAAGGCACCTCGCTCTACAACAGCGGAGTGGGCAGCCATCGGCGTTGCTGAGGAGTGGATTCCTCTCTTCAACAAGGCAGGATACTATCTCATAAGCGACATCAAGGACGTGAAAGCACAGAAACTTCAGCAGGACGTTTGCGGCGTGAACAAGAAATATAAGCTCGGAATGGAGAATCCTAAGGTTGATGAGTTCCAGAGCTATATTGACAAAGCACAGTAATATTCGGGAGTCATTGCCTTGCACAATCCGTACATGGCAATGGTTCTATATATAATAAGGAGAAGAATCTTGACATGAGACAGATCACTTTCGCTGCAGCATTGCTTCTCTCTGCAATGACTGCTTCTGCAAAAGACATAAAGACCGTGGTACTCACCCCTACCCCACAGATGCATTGCGAAAACTGTGAGAACAAGGTAAAGACAAACCTTAAATACGTGAAGGGTATCAAGAGTATCAAAACTTCTGTGGAGCAACAGACTATCACCGTGGAGTATGATGCAGAAAAGACAAACGTAAGCAAGATACAGGAGTCTTTGAAGAAGGCAAAATACACCACGACAGTAAAGTCGAAGGAGACAGACAAGAAAGTCGATGCCACTACATCTGCAACTATAAAGAAATGACGAATTACAAATGACGAATTACTTAGTTAGTATCATCGATACATGTAAGTGATGATAATATAACAACCAAACTAACCAAGTAATTAATAATCAGTAATTAGTAATTAACAGAATCTTATGTTTAATTGCGGAAACATAGCAGTAATAGGAGGCGGCAGCTGGGCAACGGCTATTGCCAAAATTATTGTAGGCAACACACATCATATAGGATGGTACATGCGAAGGGATGACCGTATAGACGACTTCAAGCGTCTCGGCCATAATCCGGCATATCTCACATCCGTGCATTTCAACATCGACGAGATAGACTTCTCGAGCGACCTCAACAGGATAGTGAAGAACTACGACACTCTCGTTTTCGTCACTCCATCACCATTCCTGAAGAATCACCTCAAGAAACTGAAGGTAAGCATCCGTGACAAGTTTATCGTTACGGCTATCAAGGGTATCGTTCCTGATGAGAACCTCGTATGCTCGGAGTACTTCCATCACGTCTTCGATGTGCCTTACGAGAACCTTGCATGCATCGGAGGACCTTCACATGCAGAGGAGGTGGCTCTGGAGCGTCTCTCATATCTCACCATTGCCTGCTCCGACCTGGAGAAGGCGAAGGACTTTGCGAAGACCATCAGCGGACGTTTCATAAAGACAAAGACATCATCCGATGTCATTGGCATTGAATATTCATCCGTATTGAAGAACGTATATGCCATTGCTGCCGGCATCTGTTCTGGTTTGAAGTATGGCGATAACTTCCAGGCCGTGCTCATCAGCAATGCCCTCCAGGAGATGTCGCGCTTCCTTCACACCATCTCTCCACAGGAGCGCCATATCGAGGACTCATGCTATCTCGGCGACTTGCTCGTAACGGGCTATTCTAATTTCTCCAGAAACCGCACCTTCGGTTCGATGATAGGAAAGGGATACAGCGTAAAGTCGGCGCAGATGGAGATGGAGATGATTGCAGAGGGATACTTTGGCACTAAGTGTATGAAGGAAATCAATCGCCACATGCACGTAAACATGCCTATCCTCGATGCTGTCTATAATATATTATATGAACGTATATCACCGCAGATAGAAATCAAGTTACTCACAGACTCGTTCAGATAACTTTAATTCTTCACTCTTCACTTTTCACTCTTCACTCAAAAAACTATGGCAACAGTAGATGATAAGAAGATAATCTTCTCCATGGTAGGAGTTTCAAAGATTATCCCACAGAACCAGAAGCAGGTTCTCAAGAATATATACCTTTCGTTCTTCTATGGCGCAAAGATAGGTATCGTTGGTCTCAACGGTGCTGGTAAGTCAACGCTCATGAAGATAATCGCTGGCATCGAGCAACCTACACAGGGCGACGTCGTTTGGAGTCCTGGCTATACCGTAGGCTATCTTCCACAGGATCCTCCTCTCAATGAAGAGAAGACCGTCAAGGAGAACGTACAGGAAGGCGTGCAGTATGTATATGATGCTCTCAAGGAATATGACGACATCAACAATCAGTTTGGCTTGGAGGAGGTTTATTCCGACCCAGACAAGATGGACAAACTGATGGCTCGTCAGGCAGAACTGCAGGACATCATCGACTCTACAGATGCATGGAACATGGACTCAAAGATAGAGCGCGCGATGGATGCACTTCGCTGTCCTCCTGGTGAGTGGTCTGTTGATAAGCTTTCTGGCGGTGAGCGCCGTCGTGTAGCTCTCTGTCGTCTGCTCCTTCAGAAGCCAGATGTACTGCTCCTCGATGAGCCTACCAACCATCTTGACGCAGAGTCTATCGACTGGCTTGAGCAGCACTTGCAGCAGTATGAGGGAACAGTTATCGCTGTTACCCACGACCGTTACTTCCTCGATGACGTATCAGAGTGGATTCTCGAACTTGATCGTGGCGAGGGTATTCCATGGAAGGGCAACTACTCTTCTTGGCTCGACCAAAAGACAACACGCATGGCGCAAGAGGAGAAGTCGGCTTCAAAGCGTCAGAAGGCTCTTCAGCGTGAGCTCGAATGGATTCGCATGGCGCCTAAAGCTCGTCAGGCAAAGGGTAAGGCACGTCTTAACTCTTACGATGCAATGCTCAATCAGGAGCAGAAGGAGCGCGAGGAGAAGCTTGAGATCTTCATTCCTAACGGTCCACGTCTCGGCAATAAGGTTATTGAGGCACAGCATGTTGCAAAGGCATTCGGCGATAAGGTGCTCTTCAAGGACCTCAACTTCATGCTTCCTCCTAACGGCATCGTAGGCGTTATCGGTCCTAACGGTGCTGGTAAGACAACACTCTTCCGCCTCATCATGGAACTTGACAAGGCTGATGCAGGCACATTCGAGGTTGGTGAGACAGTAAAGCTTGCTTACGTTGACCAGCAGCATAAGGACATCGACCCTAAGAAGACTGTATATGAAGTAGTTAGTGGTGGCGTAGAGTCATTCCGCATGGGTGGCAGAGATGTCAATGCCCGTGCTTATCTCAGCCGTTTCAATTTCTCAGGAAATGATCAGGGCAAGCTCTGCGGCGTCCTCTCTGGTGGTGAGCGCAACCGTCTTCAGCTTGCTCTCGCATTGAAGCAGGAAGGTAACGTACTACTTCTCGACGAGCCTACCAACGATATCGACGTAAACACACTCCGTGCACTTGAGGAAGGTCTTGAGTCTTTCGCAGGTTGCGCCGTTGTCATCAGTCACGACCGTTGGTTCCTCGACCGTATCTGTACTCACATCCTCGCCTTTGAGGGTGACGGCAACGTATTCTTCTTTGAAGGCAGCTACTCAGACTATGAGATCAACAAGGCACAGCGTCTCGGCACAGACGAAATCAAGCGTCCACGCTATCGCAAGTTGATGGAGGAGTAGCCAGTTAACAGTTATCAGTTAACAGTTAACAACTTATAAATCACCTCCGCTATTCCGTCCTCTTCATTTGAGGCAGTGATATAGTCGGCTTTGGATTTCAGTTCATCGACGGCATTGCCCATAGAAACATCGTTCTTTTCAAAAAAGTATCCGCAGACACCGAGCGAATAATCATTATCGCTTGATGTCTGCGGATTTCTGCAAGCATTCTACAAACTACACCTATATATCAAATTACAGAGGCATATTACCATGTTTCTTTGGAGGATTACTCTGATTCTTGTTTCTTGACATCTCCAGTGCCTGTATCAAGCGTATTCGAGTATCGCAAGGAGAGATTATCTCGTCGATATATCCCAAACGCGCAGCAGGCATAGGATTGGCAAACTTCTCGCGATATTCAGCAATCTTCTCTTCTCGCTCTTCTGGTGAAGCCTTACGATATAGAATGTTGCATGCCCCCTCTGCTCCCATAACAGCAATCTCAGCCGTAGGATAAGCAAGGTTAACATCCGCACCGATGCATTTTGAGTTCATTACTATGTATGCACCTCCGTATGCTTTACGCGTAATGAGAGTGATCTTTGGCACCGTAGCCTCAGCAAAGGCATATACTATCTTTGCACCATGACGTATGATACCATTATGTTCCTGCTGCACACCAGGCAAGAAACCAGGCACATCTTCTATTGCAACGAGTGGGATGTTGAAGCAATCGCAGAAGCGAATGAAGCGCGCAGCCTTGTCACTTGCATCTATATCGAGAGCGCCGGCAAGGAAGTTAGGCTGATTTGCCACAAATCCTACCGTACGACCAGCCATTCTGCCAAAGCCAACAACAATATTCTTGGCAAACTCCGGCTGTACCTCGAAGAAGTATTGCTGATCACAAACAGGTTCGATGATATTACGTATATCATAAGGCACGTTAGGATCAACAGGCACGACATCATCCAATTCGTGGCACACTCGTGACACCTCGTCAGTAACAGGAAGTACAGGAGCATCCTCCATGTTATTCGATGGGATAAATCCTATAAGCTCACGAATGGTCATTAGCGTCTCTTCATCATCCTGACAGATGAAGTGGCTCACACCCGATACAGAGTTGTGTGTCATCGCTCCGCCAAGTGTTTCCTTGTCAACGTCCTCGTTTGTAACCGCCTTTACGACGTTAGGTCCAGTGACAAACATCTGACTCTGTTCCTTGACCATTAGAATGAAGTCGGTGAGTGCAGGTGAATAGCATGATCCTCCGGCACATGGTCCCATGATAGCGCTTATCTGCGGGATTACGCCCGAAGCCATTACGTTGCGCTTGAAGATGTGGGCAAAACCCGTAAGTGACTCCACACCCTCCTGAATACGTGCGCCACCAGAGTCGTTAAGACCAATAATTGGTGCGCCGTTTTTCAAAGCAAGATCCTGAACCTTTGCTATCTTCTGAGCATTGGCAGCACTCAGTGATCCTCCAAGAACGCTGAAATCGAAAGCATATACAAAGACTATCCTGCCATCAATCTTGCCATATCCAGAGATAACGCCATCGCCTTCATATCGCTTATTTTCCATACCGAAATCATTGCATCGGTGCATCACGTGCTTATCCATCTCTACGAAACTACCCCTATCGAGCAGTGTCTCGATTCTCTCTCTTGCTGATAATTTATTTTGTGACATATTTCTTTTGTTCTTATAATTACTGTTACATGAATTCTTATCTATGAATTCCGTCTATTTCTGTATCAGTTCTTGCAATCAGTCCTTATTGACCTTGAGTTTCACGAGTGCATCGTCAGCCCTTACGGTATCTCCGTCGCTTACAAGCACCTTATCGACAACGCAATCTTCGCTCACTTTGTAGTTAGACTGCATCTTCATTGCCTCCATAGTAAGCACAGTGTCACCGGCTTTCAGTTCATCGCCATCATGAACATAAACCTTCACAATCTTGCAAGGCATAGGAGCTGCAATGACATCAGCCTGACCAGCATTTGATGCGTTGCCTTTTCTCATGCGCATGTATTTAGCCTGTGAGTCAAGCATGTCTATCTGATAAATGGAATAGTTGAGGTTTACTGAGTAATGCTTGCCTCCCTCACCTTTTATGATTTCAGCATTATAGGAGTTTCCGTCATAGATGAGTGAGCATGTTCCGTTTTGCAACATAGCCACATCTACGTCATATACCTTTCCGTCAACGTCTATCTTGACCTGATTACCCTCCTTTGATAACAGGGTAACCTCCATTGTCTTATTTCCTATCTGTATTTCCATATTGTAAAAATCGGATAACTTGCTTGTTAAACTCTGAGAACTCCCTTCTGAAGACCGAACGCACGCCAGCGACTTATTGCCGTTTTGTCCTGTGTGTTTACGTTGGTGTTCTCCTCCATGTTCATAAGATAATCGATATATGCCGCTATTACCGCCATTGGTTCGGAATCATTCATGAATCCAGAACGTGGACGCAGACGGTCCTGATTGCGCTCTATGAAATAAGTGTTGTAGTTTCCGTTCTTGAAATCAGGAACGTCGATAATCCTGCGCAGGTATCTTATGTTTGTTGTAAGACCTGTAATCTTGTATTCATACAGCACTCTTCGCATGCGTTCTATGGCATATTCACGCGTTGTTGCCCACACGATAAGCTTGCCTATCATTGGATCATAATGAACAGGAATTTCATATCCCTCGTAAACATACGAGTCAATACGCGCTCCAATACCATGAGGCTCTGTGAGCTGCTGTATCACTCCAGGTGAAGGCATGAAGTTATGCTCGGTGTCTTCAGCACATATACGGCACTCAATGGCATGGCCCTGCTGGCGTATGTCTTCCTGCTTGTATCTCAGAGGCTCTCCGGCAGCAATGCGTATCTGCTCTTTCACGAGGTCTATGCCTACGACTTCCTCTGTTATAGGGTGCTCCACCTGAAGACGTGTATTCATCTCCAGGAAGTAGAACTTATGATATTTATCAACGAGGAACTCTATGGTGCCAGCACCTTCGTAGCCTACTGCACGCGCAGCAGCCACGGCTTTTGCCCCCATCTCCATGCGAAGGTTGTAATCGATGAAAGGAGAAGGACTCTCTTCCACGATCTTCTGGTGACGACGCTGCACCGAACATTCACGGTCGAAGAGATGAATAACGTTGCCATGCTTATCACCAAGAATCTGGAACTCAATATGATGAGGCTCCTCCACGAACTTTTCTATATACACGGTGTCATCTCCAAAGCCCGACATAGCCTCGGAACGTGCTGCATTGAACATCTCCACTACGTCTTCTTCGCGTTCTATGAGTCGCATGCCCTTGCCACCGCCACCCATAGATGCCTTAAGCATCACAGGAAAACCGATCTTGCGTGCCACCTCAACAGCCTCTTCTGCTGTTTTCAGTGGTTCTTCTGTTCCAGGCACAACAGGCACTCCAGCCTCGATCATCTTGCAGCGTGCACTAATCTTGTCGCCCATTTCCTCCATGGTTTCCGGACGTGGACCTATGAAGATGAAACCTTCTTTCTCGCATCGTCTTGCAAATTCCGCATTCTCAGAGAGGAATCCGTATCCTGGATGAATAGCATCAACCTTGTGCTTGTGAGCAGCCTCAATAATGTGTTCAATGTTGAGATAGGAGTCAGACGACTGGGCTCCACCTATACATTCTGCCTCGTTGGCAAAGAGAACGTGGCGTGAAAGACGGTCTGCCGTGCTATATACAGCAACGGAACGTATGCCCATCTCATAACAGCTGCGCATTACTCGCACAGCTATTTCGCCACGATTAGCCACCAATACTTTTCTAATCATGTCTTTTTACCTAAATATCTTTTTACCTTATTATATATTTCTTACCGCAATATCATGCGCTCTGCGTACATAACTATCATCGGTGATTGACATCAGAATGTCTGCTGCCTCCTTGAGCGTAATGAAACACTTCTTCCATATCGGAGACAAAATACATCCTGCATTGTAAGCTTTTTCCTTACAATCGGAAACACCTTCCGTGATACTGCACAGTTCAGCACTTGGCAGATTGCGTTCTTGCTCCGCCGTAACAATTGTTTCATCGATGGCACACATCACATTGTCTGCCACACTGCATGACACGCCCCACTGCACCTGAGTCATGAGTACATCAAACTCATCACGCAAGCGTAGCATTACCAACCTATAGCTATTATAGGTCTTCTCATACTGATTCATTATATTATGTTTCTCTGTGTCCGTAATCCCGCAGACACTGTTTGACATCCACAACTGGCAGGTCTTCTGACTTATCCTCATGCTGACCGGTCTTCCCAAGAAATGAAAGCATGCTCTATGATAGTGACATAAGCAGACTTTCGCTCAGTGACACTTATTGGTCAACACGTAAAAAAGGATTCACAGCATCGGGTAATGTCGCAGAATCTCACTGCATTCCCGTCTTAGTCTCTGCCTTATGAAACTTTACTTACTGTAAGGTGAGAAACCAGTTGTGTGTATTTGCATTCATCACAAATGCGGTGCAAAGGTAAAAAAATTAATTGAAATAAAAGAAAGTAATTTTATTTTTTTGTCCTTATGGATCTATGATCGATTAATTTGGAACTTATAAATCACCTTCGCTATACCGTCCTCTTCATTTGAGGCAGTGATATAGTCGGCTTTGGCTTTTAGTTCATCGACAGCATTGCCCATGGCAACACCAAGACCGGCAAACTCAATCATAGAGAGATCATTCCAGCTATCACCGCAGGCAATGATCTCTTCTTTTTTTATGCCAGTACGCTCACAAAGGACAGAGAGGGCGTGAGCCTTATCAATGCCAGGAGGAACACACTCAAGGAAGAAAGGCTGTGAACGGAAGATACCCATAGTATCACCATACTCTTCAAGCATCTTCTTCTCCAAAACCTCAAGGCGCTCAGGTTCTCCAACAATAAGACATTTGTTCACAGGGTATTCTATCTCGTTAAGGAAATCATGAAGTTCAACGAGGGGAAGTTTGTTGATATACGCATTATGCATCACATGACGGTCAAATGATCTGTTCGTCACTATCGTCTTACCCCTATATGTCAGCAAGGCAAGGTCGGCCTCAACGGCACTATTGTATATCCTTGGCACGAGTGCATCAGGAAGTTTCTGTTCCATGATAACCTCCTTTGTCTTCCAATCTATCAGTTTGCCACCATTGAAGGCAAGGACATAGCCCCCATATTCCTCCATGTGAAGTTGATCTGCAAGGTGAGCGATACCATATACAGGACGCCCCGAAGCAAGAATTATCTTCAATCCATGACGCTGTGCATCCATAAGGGCATCGTATGTGCGGGGCGTTATCTCCTTTTTGCTATTGGTAAGAGTGCCGTCAAGATCAAGGGCTATCAGTTTATAGTTCATGATCTCAACCTTTCAAAATACACAATGATCTCCTCCCAAGTCTTGAACTGATCAGAACCAAACTCAATCATTGTTCCGAGGCATCCATCAATCTCATTCATGGAAATAAAATAGTCACCATATAGGAGAGAAGGGCGATTAGTAAGATTAATATGATTATATGCCACCACACCTATCTGGTCTTCCATCCAACGAATATCCTCTGCCACCTGCTCTGGATGATTTGTTGGAGAAGGACATACAAACTGCACATCATAGAATTCCGTCAGGAAGGATAATGCCTTTGCAACAGATGAGCGAGGTTTGCCATACTGATCACGCAGAGTTTCAATAGATACATATATTATCTCGCGCTCCCTACCCTCCTGCTTATCGTCTATCCATCGGATTACAGGGATGAGGGCATGGATGACAGTCTTGTCTATAAGTTGATGCTCACCATGGAAACGAACAGCATTAGGATAGTGCTCATGGAAGAGGTCAAAGGTATGCACGAGAGGGTCTTCCATGCCGAAAAGGCCATAAACTGCCCCACTGGCCCCCTCCCTACCTCCCCGAGGGGAGGAGTTGGTAGTTACATTTGAGCGCTCATTACTATCTAAAGTCTCTCCCCCTCGGGGGAGTTGGAGGGGGGCTGCTTCTACTCGGGAGGGCTGGGGAGAGGGGCTGGGGAGGGCCTTGAAGCATTTCTCCGTCATCTCCCTATACTCCTTCACCAGTTCTTTTGTGACGATAAACTCCTGCACACCATCCTGACGAGGATTGAAGAAAGTCTGCTTACCCATCATGCTATGCTCTTTCATCGTGGACCCCATCTCAAAAGCAGGGTTCACAAGTATGCGGTCAAAACCATAGAGCATCTCCGTGTACATTCCTCCCATCGATGTTCCTATGATCAGATCAGGCTTATCCACCTCGCATTTATGGCGAAGCAGTTCCATAGCCTCTTCTGGATGAATCGGCAAATCATATGCGACAACCTCAGCATCAGGCAACATGCTACGCAGACGAGTAACTGTTCCACTCTGTGCAGAAGAGCAGAACCCATGAACATACATTATCTTTTTTCCCGCCATAAGGCCAGGAAACATTATCTGATGATTAATCTCCATAAGTGCAAAATTACTTTTTTTTATCCTTTTCTCCAAATAAACAACAACAAAGTTTGGATTTTTCAAAATCTTTTCCTATTTTTGCAGAATATAAGCAGATGCACATATTACATATATGTCTGCAATGAGAACAACGGAGCTCATTATTCGAACGAACAAAACAATATAAACATTAAATAAAAAAAAAAAAAAAATGAAAAGCATTTCTCTTGACATCACAAAGGCACAGCAGTTTCTTCCTGCTGGCGCAGTAATCGGTTACAAGGACAAGGTAGCAGAAGCACAGAAGGCTCTCGAAGAGGGTACATGCCCTGGCAATGATTTCCTCGGCTGGCTTCACCTCCCATCATCAATCACTCCTGAGTTCATCGCTGAGGTGAAGGCTGTTGCTGAGGTTCTCCGTAAGAACTCAGAGGTTGTTGTAGTTGCTGGTATCGGCGGTTCTTACCTCGGTCCTCGCGCTGTCATCGAAGGTATCAACAACTCTTTCGCATGGCTCATTCAGGACAAGAGCAACCCACAGGTTATCTTCGCAGGCAACAACATCGGTGAGGATTATCTCGCAGAGCTCACAGAATATCTCAAGACAAAGACTTTCTCAATCATCAACATCTCTAAGTCTGGTACAACGACAGAGACAGCTCTCACCTTCCGTCTCCTTAAGACACAGCTTGAGCAGCAGGTGGGCAAGGAGAAGGCTAAGGACCTCATCGTTGCCGTAACTGACGCAAAGAAGGGTGCAGCTCGCACATGTGCTGACAAGGAAGGCTACAAGACATTCGTTATTCCTGATAACGTAGGTGGCCGTTTCTCTGTCCTCACTCCAGTAGGTCTCCTTCCTATCGCTTGTGCAGGTATCGACATCGAGCAGCTCGTTGCAGGTGCTCAGTCTATGGAGAAGCAGTGCGGCATCGACGTTCCTTTCGAAGAGAACCCAGCAGCTATCTATGCAGCAGTTCGCAACGCTCTCTATGCAGAGGGTAAGAAGATTGAGATTCTCATGAACTATCAGCCAAAGCTCCACTACTATATGGAATGGTGGAAGCAGCTCTTCGGAGAGTCAGAGGGTAAGGACGGCAAGGGTATCTATCCTGCATCATGCGACTTCACCACAGACCTCCACTCTATGGGTCAGTGGATTCAGGAGGGTGAGCGCACTATCTTCGAGACATGTATCTCTGTTGAGAATCCTGAGAAGAAGCTTCTCTTCCCTCACGATGAGGAGAACCTCGACGGTCTCAACTTCCTCGCAGGCAAGCGCGTTGACGATGTAAACAAGATGGCTGAGCTCGGCACACGTCTCGCTCACGTTGATGGTGGTGTTCCTAACATCCTCATCTCTATCGAGCGCCTCGACGCTTATAACTATGGTCAGCTCATCTACTTCTTCGAGAAGGCTTGTGGCATCAGCGGCCTCATCCTTGGTGTGAACCCATTCAACCAGCCTGGCGTAGAGGCATACAAGAAGAATATGTTTGCTCTCCTTGAGAAGCCTGGCTACGAGGCAGAGACAGCTGCCATCAAGGCTCGCATCGCTGAATAAGAAACATAAATATATCCTATGAAAAAGAATATATTAACTACTATCTTCTGCGTTGTTGCACTTTCTGCAACAGCGCAGAAGATTTCCGTTAAGGGAGGTGGCTATCCTATCACTCCTGTGCCTTTTACATCAGTAAAAGTAACAGACCAGGCATTCTGGGGACAGCGCCTTGAGGCAAGCCGTAATGTCACTATTCCTCTTGCATTCAGCAAGTGTGAGGAGACAGGTCGCTACAAGAACTTCGAGGATGCTGCCAAGCACATGAAGGACCCTTCAGTGGAATATCCTGACAAGTCATGGACATTCTCTTTCGATGACACCGACCCTTACAAGACTATCGAGGGCGCGAGCTATCTGCTTCAGACATATCCTAACGCTCTTTTCAATGGTCGTCGTATGGATAAGTACATCGACAGCGTTGTCGCTATCATCGGTAGCGCTCAGGAACCTGACGGTTATCTCTACACTCCTCGCACCAAGGCACCATCGAAGCCTCACTCATGGGCAGGCAAGAAGCGCTGGGAACTTGTAGAGGAACTGAGTCACGAGTTTTATAACCTCGGCCACATGGTGGAGGGTGCCGTGGCTCATTATCAGGCTACAGGCAAGAAGAACTTCCTCGACATCGCGAAACGCTATGCTGACTGTGTCATCAAGGAAGTGGGCTATGGAGAAGGACAGGACGTAAAGGTTCCAGGACATCAGATTGCAGAGATGGCTCTCTGCCGTCTTTATCTTGCCACTGGCGAGAAGAAATATCTCGATCAGGCAAAGTTCTTCCTCGATGCTCGCGGAAAGACATCTCATCGCAACGCCTACAACCAGACTCACATCCCTGTGACTGACCAGAAAGAGGCTGTTGGTCATGCTGTTCGTGCCACATATATGTATGCAGGCATGGCTGACGTTGCTGCTCTCACAGGCGACAAGGCTTATATCAATGCTATCGATAGTATCTGGGAGAATATCGTAACTAAGAAGTACTACATCACCGGCGGTATCGGTGCTCGTCACTCTGGCGAAGCTTTCGGCAACAACTACGAGTTGCCTAACGCTTCTGCATACTGTGAGACCTGCGCCGCCATTGGCAACGTATATGTAAACCATCGTCTCTTCCTCCTCCATGGAGATGCGAAGTATTATGACGTAGTGGAGCGCACTCTATACAATGCTCTCATCGATGGTGTCTCTCTCGATGGCGGTGCATTCTTCTATCCTAACCCTCTCGCCACTGCTTCGGATTCAAAATACAAGCGCGAGCCATGGTTCGGATGCGCTTGCTGTCCATCAAACATCTCCCGTTTCATCCCTTCTCTCCCTGGCTATATCTATGCCACAAAGGACATACAAGGTGAGTCTTCACGCCTTTACGTTAACCTCTTCATGAGCAACAAGGGCGACATGGTTGTTGGTGGAAAGAAGATTAGCATCGAGCAGCAGACAGGTTACCCTTACGATGGCAAGATAAACATCCGCATCGCCAACGGCAAGCAGAAGTTCGCAATGTGCGTTCGCGTTCCTGGCTGGGTGAAGAATCAGCCTGTTCCTGGCGATCTCTATCGCTATATCGATGGCGAAAAGGGTGGCTTCGTTTTGAAGGTTAACGGACAGAACTTTGATAAATTCGACTTCCGCGATGGCTACTTAGTCATCGACCGCCAGTGGAAGAAGGGCGACGTTGTGGAACTCACATTCGACATGCAGCCTCGCGTAGTTGCTGCTAATGAGAAGGTAACCGATGATAAAGGTCGTGTATCCGTTGAGCGCGGTCCTATCGTATATTGCGCTGAGTGGGCAGACAATCAGTATGACATCAACACATACCTGCTCAATCGCAATCCTCAGTTCACCATTACTGAGAATGAGACAATGAAGGTGAACGATAATCTCTCACACACCTTCACCTCTATCACCACCAACGCACAGGTTCTCAGCTATGGAGAAGATGGAAAACTGAAGGTTACTGATGCACCTCTAAAGCTCATCCCTTACTATGCTTGGGATCATCGTGGTCAGAAGGGTGGCATGTCTGTTTGGCTTCCTATTGAGGTAGGTGCAGCTTCTGCCAACAAGTCAAAGAAGGTAGCAACGGAAGACAACGGTTTCTTCAACCATTAACCTTCCTTTGTCCCGTTCAATACAGCTCGGCTGTATTGCATAACAAAAACCGGTCCGCTTATGTCATCTGCATAAACGGACCGTTTTTTATTCTCTTTTGCCACCATTGGGAGGGGGCATATAAGATACTATTCGTTTATCTTTACTACTGCACCTTCAGCAATGGTAATCTTTCCATCAGCACCAGCCTTGATGCCTTCGCTACCAACGCCTGTAGCAGAGATTGTGATATTAGGTGTGCTCTTCTCGCAGTTGATTACAACATCAGCATCAGCCTTAAGACCCATCATGCCATCACCAGTCACCTTTATATTATAGGTGCCTCCCTGTATTGTCATGCTACCGTTAGGATTATCTTCTTCATAAGGTTCGTCGCCCAAGACCTGAGCCTCTGCCTGAATGCCATCGCCAAGTACATTGTCGATATTCACGGTAAAGCCATTTCCAAGGAAATACTGTCCGCAATGGATACCGTCCTTCTTAGCGCCGAGGACATTAATCGTGCCTTTACTATTCTTCAACTGTATATACTCCTTTGCGCTAATAGCATGACCAGTGTTGCCCGTTACGTTGAGCGTACCAGTCTTGTCTATTTCGAGGTGTCCCTTACAATAGAGAGCAGCCTTCTGCTTGCCACCTTCAGCATCTACAAGTGTGTTTACGGTACCTTTCTTCAACTCCATAGCCACACGCTTACCGCACTCAATATCGATGGCTGCACCCTTGGTATTCGTGATGCTCACACCATTCAGCACGATTGTGTTCTTATACGATCCATTATATGTGAATGAACCGTTATCCGTAGAACCTGTCAGTTCAGTAATATATTCCGTAGTAACATTGTCATTCGTAACGGTCACATTTGCTCCCTTCACTGAAGCATACACGCCATTCAGCAAGTATGGGTTCTCCACGGTTGCCTTCTCGCCATCATATTTCACCATGATATTGGCAGGAGCTACACCATAGGTCATATCGAGGATATTCGCCGTCTTAAGGGTAATCTCATCACCCTCTACTGGCATAATAATCATAGTCGCACCATCTTCAGAGAAAGTAATCTCATTGATAGCTGTTGTGAGTACGGCATTCGTCACGCCGTCATTCATCTTAAGAAGAAGCGCTTTCTGCGCGAATGAAGTGGCAACAAAGCCTACCACCATCATGACAACAGATAATACTCTTTTCATTTTCATATCCTCCTTATTTAATGAGAACTTTCTGTTTCACATTACCTGACTCAACGACATACAATCCACGAAGACTTGGCATCTCATCTCCCATTTTACCCTTCCATACCGAACGACCTTGAATATCAGTAATGGTAACGTTCTTGGCATTGCTTCCCACAATCTCGCGAATCGTTGTAGGCGACACCATGCCGAAAGTGATAATCTTCACATCGTCGAGGGCAATCGTTGTCTTTTCGCCATTGCGAAGGTTGATTACCATCGTCTCATTCTGATACTTGATACTCTGGATATTGCTCAGTGCAATCTCCTGCTTGCCGGCATTGGTGTCTATCACCAATCCTTTCTCATCATCGGCAAATGCCATTGCCGTGAAAAGCATCATACCGACGCATAATACAATTTTCTTCATTCTTTCTAATATTTGTTTAGGTAAATACTTATTCGAAAAGCCACTCTTCCGCCTCCTTCATCGAACGGAATATCTTGCTTGCTCCTGCCTTCACGAATGTTTCCTCAGGCAGCGGACCAGTGTTCACGGCAAGTGTAAAGATACCTGCCGCCCTTCCTGCCATCACTCCAAGCGGCGCATTTTCCACAACAACCGTCTCCTCCGCTTTCGCATCAAGGCGCTGTAGTCCCATAAGATATGGATCAGGAGCTGGTTTCCCGTTAGCATAGTCCTTACTGCATATAATGCGGTCCGCCGTTATCATTGGCGCAAAATCTGTGGTAAGTTCCTCCAACAGCGATATCTGACCACTTCCCGTCACTATGCATATCTGCCATCCGGCATCATACATACGGTGCATCAGATGCTCTACGCCTGGTATCTTTCCTGCCTTTGGCATGGTTCGGAACACCTTGCATTTCGCTTCGTACATCTCTTCCGCCTCGGCATCGCTCACCGTTCTGCCATACTGTTCTTCTGCAACGAGTTTCATCGTCTCCACTCCCTTCTTACCTTCGCACTCATAAACCATCATCTCCGACATATCTATGCCATAAGGGAGCAACGACTCATGATAGGCTATGGCATGTTTTGGCATGCTGTCATACAACACTCCATCCATATCAAAAAGAGCATAGCGGAAGTTTTTTCTGTTGTTATCGCTTGAGTTATCCAATTTTCCTGATTATTGATATTTGGTTGCAAAGTTACTAATATTTTCTCATATACTACTATTCCTCACCGTATATCTGCCCACTTTTATTTAATAATAGTTAAATAAATGACATGAATGGAAGATTTTTCGTAACTTTACAATTCATTTTGAATTTTTCAATTTGATAATCTCTCAATTTGACAATGATATATCCAAATAATTTCGAACAGAAAATAGGTTTCTCCGACATCCGCTCGCTACTCAACGAACGCTGTCTCTCACCTCTCGGCAAGGAGAAGGTGGCAGAGATGAAGTTCTCTTCCAACGCTGGCGAGATAAGCGAATGGCTCCTGCAGATAAGGGAGTTTCGCCGACTGAAGACCGAGCGTGAGGATATCCCTTTGCAGTTCTTCTATGACGTTCGCGAGAGCGTGGCAAGGATGCGACTCGAAGGCACCCACATGGACGAGGAGGAACTCTTCAACCTACGCCGTTCGCTCGACACTATATGCAAGCTGACCGACATCGTAAGAAGTGAAAAGGAGGATAATCCTAACAACTCCGATTCATCTGATAGCCCAGAAGAAAAGGTTACTCCTAAGACTGCACTCGGTTATGGCAAGCCCTACCCTGCCCTCTATCGTCTTGCCGACGGCGTTGCCACCTTCCCGGAAATCGTTCGCCTCATTGACCACACTCTCAACAAGTATGGCAAGGTACGCGATAATGCTTCTCCAACATTGCTCCGCATACGTCGCGAACTGGCTGCTACGGAGGGAAGCATATCACGCATCCTCGGTGGCATACTGCGCTCGGCACAGGCAGAGGGACTCATCGATAAGGACGTCACCCCCGCCTTGCGCGATGGCAGATTGGTTATCCCAGTCGTGCCAGCCATGAAGCGTAAGATACAGGGTATCGTGCATGATGAGAGTGCCTCTGGTCGCACCGTCTTCATCGAGCCTACGGAAGTGGTGGAGGCAAACAACAAGATACGCGAACTGGAGAACGACGAGAAGCGTGAGATTATCCGCATCCTCACCGAGATAGCAAAGGAGATACGCCCTTGGTGGCGCGAGATGCTCGACTCCTACCTGTTCCTTGCCATGATAGACTTCATCAATGCCAAGGCGTCCCTCGCAGAACTGCTTCGCGCCATTGAGCCTCGCATCGCCATGAAGCCTATGGTGGATATGATAGAGGCTCGCCACCCTCTCCTCATGCTCTCGCTGGAGAAGCATGGGAAGAAGGTCGTTCCACTCGACATAGCTCTCTCATCACAGAAGCGCATCCTTATCATCTCTGGTCCTAACGCGGGAGGTAAATCAGTGTGCCTCAAGACGACAGGTCTCATACAGTATATGCTTCAGTGCGGACTTTCCGTGCCTGTCAGCGAGCGAAGCACCCTCGGTGTCTTCAATGACATCATGATAGACATTGGCGATGAGCAGAGTCTTGAGAATGATCTCTCCACCTATTCTTCGCATCTTCTCAACATGAAGAATATGATACGCCAGTCGCGTCGCCAGACATTGCTGCTCATCGATGAGTTCGGCACAGGCACTGAACCTGGCATTGGTGGTGCGATAGCAGAGGCTGTCCTTAAGCAGTTCTGCCAGCGCGGCGCCTTCGGTGTCATCACCACCCACTATCAGAACCTCAAGCATTTCGCCGATTCCCATGAGGGTGTCGTCAATGGAGCGATGCTCTATGACCGTCATGAGATGCGCGCCTTGTTTCAGTTGCAGATAGGTCGCCCAGGCTCTTCCTTCGCCATAGAGATAGCGCGAAAGACGGGTCTTCCGGAGGAGGTCATCAAGGATGCTTCCGACATCGTAGGTCAGGATTATATCCAGAGCGACAAGTATCTTCAGGACATCGTTCGCGATAAGCGCTATTGGGAACAGAAGCGCCAGAACATCCATCAGCGCGAGAAGGACATCGAGAAGACCATATCCCGCTATGAGGCAGGACTCACGGAGGTGGAACAGGAGCGTAAGGATATCCTGCGCCGCGCCAAGGAACAGGCAGAGGAACTGCTTCGCGAAACAAACCGACGCATAGAGAATACCATACGCGAGATTCGTGAGGCTCAGGCGGAAAAGGAGGCCACTCGCCGTCTCCGTGAGGAGATGAAGGCATTCGAGGAGGAAGTGAGCGATGTTGACTCCACTGCAAACGACGAGGCTATCGCTCGTAAGATTGCGCAGATACAGGCTCGCCGTGAGCGTAAGGAGAAGCGCAAGAAAGACAAGGCGACAAAATCTGCAGAGGCTTCATCATCCTCAAGTGCCGAATCCGGTGCGTCTTCCTCTGCTTCCAATGATTCATCACCATCAGGTCCATCTGTAGGAGGCTCCTCTTCCCCTCTTTACACAGAGAAGTCGGGGTGGATTCCTGATTCCTATGTCCGCATCAAGGGCACCAAGTCTGTGGGCAGGATAGAAGAAATCTCCAAGGATGGCAAGATGGCCACTATCATCTTTGGCGATATGCGCACGAAGATGCGCACCGATCGTCTTGAGCGTGCCGAGAAACCAAAGGAGCAACCTTCCTCTTCTGCCAATAAGCACGAGGGACTGACAACGGTATCCACATCTGCTGCCACTCGCAACACCATCGATGAGCGTCGCTCCCATTTCCGTCAGGATCTCGATGTGCGCGGAATGCGTGGCGACGAGGCTCTCACCGCTGTTCAGTATTTCATCGACGACGCCATCCTCATCGGTGTCACTCGTGTCCGCATCCTTCATGGCAAGGGCAACGGCATCCTTCGCCAGCTCATCCGCCAGTATCTCGATGCCATCCCCAACGTCCTCTCTGCCCGCGATGAACATGTTCAGTTCGGTGGAGCCGGCATCACCGTCGTTGATCTGGAATAAAAAAAGAGATGCAGGAAAACCTCCTGCATCTCTTCTATATAACAAATATGTTATTGCCTCACCATTCTTCCTATTCCTCCCCTCGGGGAAGTCGGAAACTTCAAGTGTTTCCGAGTATGTGTTAATAGGAGGGGGCCATCTTTCTTACTTCTTCAGCAAAGCCATCACCTTATTATAATACCTCTGCGTACTCTTCATCTTATATCTCACCCCACCATTCCAAAGGCGAATGGCACGCTCCACATCGTTCTGCGGATTGTAGTGACTCATTATAAGAACAAACATCTCTCTACTCTTCTTCTTGTTGAAGCGATCGTCAAGCGTATAGCGACGTTTCTCACCACGTTTCTGAAGGATCATATTACAGTCCTCCACCAATATCGGAGCAATCTGCATCGCCCCACAGCAGTTTCCGTTCACTGCCTTAGCGTCTCCCTCACTCTCCACCTGGATGATAGCATCCATCAATGGTTCCCAGTTGAAACCTGTGCTGCCATTTGTTCGTGCGTTACCCTTTGCAGCACCAACGATCAAAATAAATGTGAATACGATCTTTGCAATTCTATTTACAGTCATGATTAAAATTTTTCAGGGGCTTGAGTTCTTGCTGCGAGCGTCTTCTCTGCTAAGGAGAGCATTGTAGCTATTGCATTGCCTACACTCTCTACATGGGTTCCTTATTAATGTGCCTCATGAAGTATGAGGAAAAAGCAAGAAACCATGGAGGCAGGCTCGCCGCACTCTGGCATGTGTAATGTTGCCGGCTCCTATTTCTAATTGATGAAAACAATACACATTTCCTTTTACGGAACAACTACACAAGTATTGTTATTCACCTTTATCCTGTGCAAAGCTGCATAGCAACTAGCAGTTTGCGAGTGCAAAGTTACGAACTTATGCTTGTAACAAAAAAATATTTCAGGTATTTTGGCTCATAATTAATTAATATTTGACCTTAATCAACCATTAAAGTGGTGATTTTATATATTTTACGCATATTTTTAATGTTTTTGTGTCCGCACACAATTTATTTTTTCATAAGGCAATAACAACAAAAACGCCCCCTTTTAGGACAATAATTCATGGACTATGAACTAAAAAATTATGAACAACAAACTAGAAAATTATGAACTATGAACTATGAACTATGAACTAATTTTATTACCTTTGCGGAGCAAAACAACATATCAGCATGACCATCCAAGAAATCATATCATCCCTATCCCCTCTCTATGGCGAAAGCGAAGCGCGCGCCATTGCCCGTCAACTCCTTGAAGATGCCTTCAGCCTCTGCTATACAGACGTATGCCTTGGCGCCCTCAACTCCCTCAGCGATGAAGAGACAAACCGCCTCTCAGACATGCTTCAGCGCCTCCGCGAAGGTGAGCCCGTGCAGTATGTCACCGGCAAGGCATCCTTCTTCGGCAGGGAGTTTCACGTAGAGCCGGGCGTGCTCATCCCTCGCCCAGAGACGGAAGTGCTCATCCAGCAAGCTCTCGAGATAATGCCCAGCATAAAAGGAAGTCGCTCGGGCAAGCGATATATCCTCGACATAGGATGCGGCTCGGGATGCATCTCCACCACTCTCGCCATCGAACTCCCCTCCTGCGAACTCTCCGCATGGGACATCTCCGACACAGCTCTTCGCGTCACTCGCCAGAACGCCCGCCACTATGGCGTCAATGTAGATATCTACATGCAGGACGCCCTCTCTGCCCCCGATGGAGACACAGCCCTATGGGACCTCATCGTCAGCAATCCTCCTTATATATGTAATAAGGAGGCAGACTCCATGCACTCTAATGTCCTCAACCATGAGCCACACATCGCCCTCTTCGTTCCCGATACCGACCCGCTCCTCTTCTATCGCTCCATCGCCCACTATGCCACCCACGCACTCCGTCACGGTGGCGCCCTCATCTTCGAGATAAACGAAGCATACAGCAAGGAAACCCTTTCCCTCCTCTCCTCCCTCGGTTTTACCGATGTCACTCTCACGAAAGATCAATTCGGCAAAGACCGCATCGTCTCCGCTCGCACATAAACATTTCATATTATTCCCGCTATAGAGATATTTACAGAATACTCTACATTTTCTTTGGAAATACATCGTCCGATTTCATACGGTAACGCAGAAACGCTATAACACATATAAGGAGGCGTATCAAAAATAAATGATACGCCTCCTTGCTTTGAGATAAAAAATTACTTCTTGTCAATACTTATCAATTTATACTTCTTACTACCAAGACCTATCTGAGCAGCGTAATCTATGGTATGAGTGCCGTGACGAGTAGTGATACGCTCTATGAGAGGTTTATTATCATCACCTGGTTTACCTTGGTAATTGAACACTTTATCAACACACGCCTGATCCAATGCCACAGGGTCAAGACTTGCAAGGATACCCATATCATGAAGTTCTGGCTTAGCTGGATTTCCGTCGCAGTCACAATCCACTGACATATTGTTCATCACGTTGATATAGATTACCTTACCACCCATATAATTGTGGACAGCCTGTGCTGCAGATGCCATAGACTCGAGGAACGCATCCTGTGGCTGAGTATTCTGCCACGCTACGGAAGGAACGTCAGAAACGCCATGGGAATGGATATATGCCTTGCCGGCAGTAGAAGCAACTCCGATGGAGGCATTCTTCAACACCCCGCCATAACCACCCATAGTGTGTCCTTTGAAATGAGCAAGATTTATCATCCAGTCGTAATGAGCGAGATGCTCACCAACGATATCATATTTAATCCATTTGTTATCCTTTACAGGAATACGTATCTGCTCAAACTCGTCCATGATATCAACGGCAAAGATGGAATCGAAACCATGCTCATGAATTGTTTCCCAATGCTTTTTAGGATCCTGTCTTGTACCGCCATAGGCTGTACAACACTCTACGATAGTACCATTTACTTTTTCTACGAGGTTGCGAATAAGCGTAGGTTTGAGATAATGGTTATTACCACCTTCACCTGTACTAATCTTCACACATACTCGTCCCTCAAGCTTTACACCGAGAGCTTCATAAATCTTAACGAGGGATTCTGGTGATATTTCTTTAGTAAAATACACCTTACTCTGCGCCAGTGCCGCAATATTCATCATGACAAAGGCAACGCTTAATAATAGTTTATGCATAAAGGAATGATTCTTATACGTTTTACATTGCATCGGCAAAGTTAATAAAAAAGAACATAAAAACAATACTTTAATGTGGAATTTTTTATAAACGACTGGCATATGACAAAATTGGCATAAAAAAAAGAGCTTCAAGATTTCTCTTGAAGCTCTTCGCTTTTGAAAGGAGGCGGCCACCTACTCTCCCGCATTGCATTGCAGTACCATCGGCGCAAGTGGGCTTAACTTCTCTGTTCGGAATGGGAAGAGGTGGAACCCCACCGCAATAACCACCTGATGTTCTTTCGGCGGATTGACAATTGACGATTGACAATTGACAATTTCCTGCCGTATAAGGTTGACTATTGACAAGACAACTGAGTAATTTATTACTGGTACAACCTATGCTTGACTTCAGTTGAAAGCATG
>JAZQOH010000026.1:0-53957 GCA_045627725.1 Prevotella sp.
CGGTTCAATAATACGAGATAAGCATTCCAGGCTTTCTCATAACGTTCATTTGCTGTCATATTAATTAATGGTTGAGTTAAACGACAGCAAAGGTAATACATGACAAAGGATTGGACAATAGATAAACCCGGAGACGGATACCCTAGGGGAGTACAAAATGTGCAGTTTCGTGCAGTTATTTTTACAAAACTGCACGCTCTATCCGCTTGTCTTTCAGGTTGTTTACTCCTCGCGTGCAGTTGTGCAGTTATTTTCGTGAAAAAAATAATTGTTTTTTGTGAAGCTATGCTTCTCAATAGCTAAAGCATAGCTTTAGGGGGTGAGAAGCATAGCTTTAGGAGTGCTAACTCACCGCTTTAGGTAGGTAAAAGCGCCCCTTTTGCATTGTAATATCAATGGTTTTATCTGGTAAAAGCACCCCTTTTACAGCATGATTTCCTCCCTTGTACAGTTATGCAGTTTCCTGTAAAGAAATCCTATGGACCGAGGGGGCAGACCCCCTGATTCAAAATGTTAGGCATTTATAGCCATCATTCATAAAGTCTGAATGCTTCGCGATGCATTTTTAAGGATTCAGGTGTTTCATCAGATTATAGATGAAACAATTGTGCTGCTTTGTTCATAACTCAAAAGAATTTTCCGTTCCAGTAATATTTGTTCCTTCTATACTTACGATGCCATTTCTGATGGCTTCTTTCAAGAGTGCATCAAGCTTCCAAAGAAACGTGAAATGAATTCTGCAGGAGTTACAACCTCTGGCAACTTAGGGTAATGCTTCAGATTACCTGTGACCAAAAACGAATCCTCTCGTGAGAGTGAAATCTCAAGAAATACTCTGTCATCTTCATCAGGCATGACTTCTGCAAATGGAGTTCTGTCTTCGTGAATGCCGCGTTCTTTTATAGTTCCAAGAAAATCTTCAATGGTTTCCTCTGCCAAATGAAATTTCTTTCGCGACAACACTTCCTTGTATTCTGCAAGAATCTCTTCGTTGTATAAAGGTGTAATCTCACCTGCAAGCAAATGTTGGAATACAAGAGATGTTGCAGCCTTTTTGTTATTGGTAATGAAGGCAGAGACAAAAACATTGGTGTCAATTACTGCGTAGATCATTTTGCCAATCGTGCTTTACGTTCAGCCCTTGCAAGGCGAATCTCTTCGTTTATTTCATCAAGAGTCATCTCCGGCTGATTAGGGTCAAGCGACTCAAGATGCTTTGTGTACCATGCCTGCATTCTTTCACTGGCCGTGGTGGTTTTTGAAGGCGTCTCCACTGTCGTTGAGATACTGAACGGAATACTCTGAGTGCGTACTACGGCATTAACAAACACATTTATAGCCGTGTTTGCGCTCATCCCAAACTTACTGCATAATTCGTCAAAGCGACTTTTCATCTGCGAGTCAATACGTACTGTCATTGCTGATTGTGGCATAATTTTACATGTTTATGGTATCACATTGATATATTTGTGACTGCAAAAGTAATCATTTTTTTGGAAATGCAAACAAAGTATAGATAAAAAATGAGCAAAAGACCCCAAATTCACATTCTTTAAGCAGATAAAGGGTGAAATAGCGCAAAAACTCCACCACAATCGTAGGGATGGAGGTGGAGAGTTTATCGAAAGAGTTGAATCCAATTCTGGGTTAACCAGTCTCGGCAAGGGATATCTTCCCTGCCTTATAAATGGTATTCACCAGCCAAACGTATTCCTTGAACAATGCAGGTGTCTTCATAATATTAATCTTTATATAATGGAGAATCAGTTTTTTGTTACTTTAACAAGATAAAACAGCATAGCTGCAGCGAATGAAATCATCTGCGAACTATGCTGAGTGTTTTAATACAAATACACAAACGTTTTTTTACTCACCCAGTATTTGCTTCACCGCCAACTCAAGTTCAAGAGGCATAAAGTTGAATATATGGGTGAAATCTTCACATCCTGTTTTCTCCGTGTGCTCTGCCATAGCCTTGTTAAGTTCATCCTCCTTTACAAGAATCTTATCCTGCACAGACTTTGGCATATCTTTTAGCCAGCGCTGCTCATCGAAGAAACCTTCCTTCCATTTCTTGGCAAACCATTTCAGTTCTTCCTCGTTAAGACTAACAGGTATTCCTGTCTCATATACGATTTCATAACTATCATCCTCCATCAGCTGATAGCCAAACACATAGATTCTTTGTGTCAATTCATTCATATCCATAGTTTTATTGTTTTTTAGTTGTTTCTTTAAAAACCTAACCCACAAGCCGTAAGGCTTTTATGTGGGTTAGGGCGAGGTCTTAAAATGTATGAAAGTTGTGAATTAATTATTTTCTTCGCCTTCTTCTGATGTCTATCTCAAAGGTGATGAACAGGAAATGAAACTTGTAATGCATAACTAATATTTTATATGTTAGACTTTTGTATATTTTTACTCCATCCTAACCTTTACTCCCAACGCATTTGCCATCGAAGCAAGGATGTCAATATTGTATGCGAATTTACCCTCTTCTATTCTCTTGATAGTATTAGGATTGCAATCTATAGACTCTGCCAGTTCTTCAACCGACATACCCTTCTGCTCTCTCAACTGCTTAATGCGAGAGCCCATCTCTTCTCTTATGCTATAATCTCTTATCATAACTACACCTCATTATATTATTATACATTCGGTAAACTAATTCGACTGCAAAGTTAAGCCTACATTGTCTCAAATCATGAGACAGTCAAGAAGTTTTTTTCGTTTTTCAATAAAAATTCGTATTTACTAGACCGAGGCGGTCCACCCCGTAAGAATTTTATGTTGAAAGCTCTTTGATGTGATCTTTTTGTAAAGAGGATATAAAGAACTATTTTCTGACAGAAAACCAAATACAAAGGAAGATGCGGTCTCAGCAATATAACGATTGCAGAGGAAAGCTGACTCTCTGCTGATGCGCGACTGTTGCGATATGGAAACGACAAGGAGTCTGCCTGCTTCAAAAGCCTCAACCAGTCGCTTCGGCATAACCTTATACATACTTCTGCCAAGAACTAAGATTATAGGACAAGAACCACGCAACAAGATGTCGAGCACTGCACTCTCCAAGTCACTATGAAACGTGCTCATCACAGGCACACTACCCTTTGCCATCTCCGTTGCCCAGTCAAGGCAAGGTAGTATCGCACTGCTCGCCGTTGTTTGCGAGCAGAGGAAACCAACAGGGTGCTGGTCAAGCAAGGATAGGTTGCCGAGGTGTTCCATTTATAAAAAGGATGTCATATAAACAGGGATGCAAAGCATATCCTGTTCCTTACGCAAATCTTTTGTATGGACGAGATAACGATGAAGTATCCTTGAAGAGAACTTCTTCTTAAATTCATCTATCGATTTATGATCCGTTGACAGGGAAGATTTCACCTCAACGGGACATATCTTGCTTTCGCGAGTCAAGAGGAAATCAATCTCGTAGTTTCGTTGGCTGTTTTCCTTCTTCCAGGTGTGATAGAACAGTTTCTGCCCCGACACCACCAGCATCTGAGCCACAACGTTCTCAAATACATAGCCCAAGTCCGCACCCAATTTGTCATTCAGCAGTTTCTGGTAAATTGTATTGCTGATAAAATCACTATCCCAAAAGACCAAGGTTACGAATAACCCTGTATCATGGCAAAAGAGTTTAAACTGCCCAGTATTTATATGAAGAGCCAACCCCGCACTTGGGTCATTGGCATGATAGGAGATATTTGTGGTCATTGAATCCTTGAGAATAGCCAAAGGACGCAAAAGACGTTCCACACGGCTACCGCTGATGACGCTACTTACTTGATAACGCGAAGCATTACTGCTTAACTGCGCAGGAATAGCCCGAAATAGCATTGATGTCTGCCCACTTGGATCTAGTTCATAGAAATCATTATCATACAGTTCTATGATACCACGTTTCACTCTATCCACTTTGCTCAAATCCTGGGTGTCCAGATATTCGTTAACAGCCTGCGGCATACCTCCCACCAGCATATACAAACGGAAGTCTCGCATCAACTTACGATTCACATCATCACCCAATGCCTTCTTATTGGCAAACATTGTCTTCAGCAATGGGATGGTAGCAGAATCACCCAATGCCCAGCGAAACTCTTCGTAATCCATCGGGTACATGCATATTCGCTTTTCCTCACTTGGCAGAAGAATCTTGTCTTCCTCATTTTGAGCTTTTTTCTTCATCTTGATTCCAAGCAACGACCCTGTCTCTATGTAGTGATAGCGTCCGTCCTTAACCAGATGCTTTATAGCCTGTCTTGCAAGAGGGCATTTTTGTATCTCGTCGAAGATAACAAGCGACTTTCCTGCCGTAAGGCTTACACCGTATGTCAGTTGCAGACTTGTGAAGAGCATATCCATATTGCTGATATCCTCAAACAATGCCTTCGTTGCTTTCGATGCAATAGAGAAGTCAATAAGCAGATACGAATCATACTCATTGCGGGCAAACTCTTCAACAATAGTTGATTTTCCCACTCGTCTGGCGCCTTCTATCAGTAGTGCAGATTTATTACTCTCTTGTTCCTTCCATTCAAGGAGCTTTTCGTATATTTTCCGTTTGAAAACTCTTTCCATTTCGCGTATATTTTCATTTGATGATGCAAAGTTACTATTATTTAATTGATTTTCAAAGCATTTTTGTCTGTTTTGTCAAAATCTACAAAGTTTTTATAACGTGAAATGTCAAAATCTACAAAGTTTTAACCCTTGATTATGTCAAAAAATACAGATTTGTGAGTAGTTACCGCATCATTCTTCACCATTTAATTCATCGCCCATACGATACTTTATGTCGTAGTTGATGATGAAGTCCAGCTCTTCTTCCGTAAAGCCGTAATGCTTCGCAAGGACTTTGTCGATTTCATCCATAATCGACTTTGATTCTCCTTTTTGATAAGTAACAGTTGTATTAGTTCCCCTTGTTTTACTATTTTTATCATAAAAAACAGCATTTTCGCGAAGATTTTTTTCCAACATGATGCTCTGTCTCTTTATCTCATCAGCTATCCCTTCCGGATATGTTAGTTGCTTTATGCGAGCACCCAACTCTTCTCTTATGCTATAATCTCTTATCATAACTACACCTCATTATATTATTATACATTCGGTAAACTAATTCGACTGCAAAGTTAAGCCTACATTGTCTCAAATCATGAGACAACCTAAAACTTTTTTCGTTTTTTTCAAAAAAATACAAAAAATAGCCTATGTGGTCGATTACCATCCATTAAATCCTGGAGCACCTTCCATATCACTATCGAAGTAATCTGTTTCTCTTCCACCGCCCCATCCGCTCGAAGAAGATGATCTTCTGTTAGCAAAATGACGATAGTTGAACTTCAGTTGCTTACGATGACCGCAACGTGGACAAAAAGTAAATTCCAATTGGTCATCGGTCTTAAACGGGGTTCGGCAATTTAGACATGTGACCACGATCATCCTTTTATCCTGATCAGAAGTGTCATGCACCCTATAGCGGAACTTGCAATGAGGACAGGCAAAGTAATCGTCGTCACCATTGAGGATAAATTCCTTTTCACACTTTCCACACTTTACAAAACGCGGCCAATCGACATAATTCATTACCCCGCAATTTGGACACTTCGCACTATCATGAGTGCCTACCCCTTCAAACATAGTGTCGCATCTCGCACAGATAACATTCATTTTCAATTCCATAGTAATTAGGTTTTATATTAGATTAAGTGCAAAGATAAACAATTTATCGGTATTCTACAAATATTAAATAAACAAATCATTGATCTTTATTCCACTCATCCCACGACTTTATTCTTCTGTCGTTCATTTTCTTTCTGCTTTTACCTGCTTCTCCATAACGGAAGAACATTGGTGCTCCATAAATATCACCAGGTTGAACACCACAAGTATCATCAGATCTCAATCGCCTATTGCGAGCCCTTGCAGATGCTTCTCCTGCAGAAATCGCATTCTCGTTCATAAGTCGAGTACGAAGTTTGCCAACCTGTAAAGCAAAATAACGCTGTAGTTCCTTATCTGTAACTAATAGTTTTATACGCTGAACAAAGTTGTCAAGCAAAGCTAAACGCCACCAATCCTTATGAAGGTTAATATAATTATCAATGGCCTTTTTAGTTGTCAAAAGGGGACCTTTTTCTTCTTTTTCCAACTTCAACAAGCTCATTTGTTTTAATGTCGATTTAATGATCTTCTTTGCCATAGTTAGAATACTGTTTATCAGATATGCTTGAACCGAGGGGTTATTGCTACCTCGGTTCATCTCGCCATCATCAAATTCAATTATTTATCACTTTCATACGCTTCATATTCCTCACGTGTGATAGGAGTATCTGGATCTATTATCAAGACTTCATCGTAGGTAAGGTCATAGAGATGATAGATGAGGTGGTCAATTTCGGATTCTTCATCAAAAGTTGAAACTCTCTGTTTTTTCTTCGACAAAACAGAACATACCAAATTCTCAACCATTCTTTTTCTTTCTTCCTTCGCCTCATTATTAATAATAGGTATAGACAATTGTTCAACAAATGCCTTCTTTACTTGAGCTAATGCCTCACCCTTTTCCGGATTTATGAATGAGTATAGGAAGTCCGTTAATTTTGAATTCATTACGCCCAAAATAAAGTTTAAGTTTGTTCTGCTATCCAAAGGTACACAAACATGTAAATTGTCTCTACAGATAATACCACCTGATATTGTTGTTGCAATAATAGAATCACCTGTTTGTCGTACAATTATCTTATGCGGAGCAGAGAATATTGAAGGATCGCGTGGTTCAGCCAGATTAGGACCATACAGAATCCAATAGTTATTATCCCATCTATTTTCATAACGATACATTAAGCTACCTCGCATTAAAGGGCTCCAATTGTCGGCTGGTCTTTCGCCTTCTTTTACATAAGGATGCGTTTTCACGATTTCTTCAGTTTGTACAGGTGTTCCACGCCCCTTTGAGAATGGTTTTACACCATTTACAACTCTACAGTAATCTCCTACTGTATGATTATTTTCTATAAGTCGCGATGCAAGCATTGTAACTATAGGAGAAGACACAATATTTATTGCATTTTCTCTCTTGTTAAAATATTCATATGGTAGGACATGTAATAGTGAAACACCATTGAATTTAGACATTGTATAGACACTGCAATCACAAATTCTTTTCGATTTACTAAGAAGCAAACAATGAGTATCAACTGTAGCATCAAACACCTTTGATGTAACCAGTACTTGATGCCATGCCATGTTAGTTGTGATGAATTTTCTTATTGGAGCAAAAGATATTGATTGCAACCATGTGTTGGGATTTATGAATGAAAGTATTCCATCATTCTTAAGTAGTTTATATCCCTTTTCAATAAACAAACAATACAAATCACCCATCTTAAAGAATGCTGTATACCCTTTATTTTGATACATTTTACCTACTGTACCTTTATTACTCTGTAATTGCACATACGGCGGATTACCAATCACCACATCAAAACCATCCTTCACTCCAAACATCCACTCTGGATCAAAGAAACTTGCTGATGCATTTTGGTCAAACATGTTCCATTCGGACAGCTGATTGAAGCCGTCATTTCCAATAAATCCTTCATTCTGCATCACAAGTGCCATCATCCTACGAGTGTCACTCATTCGCTGACGGAGTTCCTGCTTGTCCTTGTTTCTCTTCGCAAGGAATATGCGATGATTCAACTCATGAAGCAAGTCCTCATAGTATTTCACTTCAGCAGAAGAAGTGAACAAATCACGAGAACGGTCAAGAGGAATAAGAGTGTTCGCTGTTACGAACTTTGACTCAAGGTTTGGCAAAGGACGAATGCCGAAATTGCTCTTTGGGTCATCGGTAGGCTTCTGGTCAACAACCAAAGAAATGAAGAAACGCAACTTACTTATCTGTGTGGCTATTGGCTGAATATCCACACCATAGATGCAATGCTCAATGAGATAGAGCTTACGGGCATAGTCGGGATCATTGATGCTCTGATTGAATGCACTCTCAATATCATCAAGACGCGCTTTGCGATTCTCTTCTACCTTCTGACGCTCCTGTTCATTGTTGGCAGCCTTCTTCAACTCACGCTTTGCATCCTCTATGGCAATATTCACGACCATATCGTTCCACATCTCATTGCTTGGATCTATGCGCTTCAATACATGAACCATCTGCTGGAGTACGCCCATAGGGAATGCTCCAGAACCACAAGCTGGGTCAAGGACTCGACAATTGTAAAGAGCATTCAAGATACTCTTTCTCTGCCCTTCTGTTAGCGCTACATCATCCGTTGCGTAACTAACAAGGTCACGATATTGTGGTTCAAGTTCATCGCCACACATACGTTTGAGATGTGCCACAAGACTCTCATCAACCATATACTGCACTATCTCACGAGGTGTATAGAATGAGCCTGTCTGCTTACGTGCAGATGTCTTTGTCTCAGGATTGAATGAGGCAAGAAGATTCTCAAACACCTTACCCAACAACTCAGGGTCAAGACTTACCTCCTGGTCAAGCGGTGTATTCTCTTCGATAGTAAAACTGTATCGCTTCAAAATGTCTATGATACCACGGGCAGAGACACACTTTTTCTTCTTGTCATCATACCATTGGCTGAGATCTATGCCCTTACCTACTTCATCGCCAAAGAAAAGATAGTCAGGAAAATAGAGTTGTTCGAGTGATTCCTTACGTTCAGAGAAACCATCATAGTACATCATACGAGGTTTGTCATCAAGACAGTCGAACAATCCACCATTCAGGAAAGGCACATTATTGTTTGCTAATTTCACAAACTCTTTGGCTCCACCTTCCTTGAAGTCTCCCTCATAGCGCATGAGGTTGTTTACGTTATAATCAGTATTTTTGTAATAGCCTGTTATTGTTTTACGGAAACGACGGTTGTTTGGTGTGTCTTTGCCCTCTGCCACGATAGGACAATTAAGCATGGCAAAGAACAGATTCTGAAGTATCAGACGATAGTATTTGCTCTGTTCTGCATCATAGAAGATGTCTTGTCTGTCATGCGGATTGAAATTCTCTATGAAATGCTCGCGAATATAAGATTCATCAAAGAATTCCTCTGGAATAAGTTTCTTCTGCTTTAGGAACCATACGAATATAAGACGAGTAATAAGACGGATGCAGGATTCATGATTATATCTGGCATCATCCTCGTTTGTACGAAGATCGTTTGGAAACTTTACTACCTGCACAGCCCATGCATACCAGTCACTGAGTTCGCTATAGAATTTCTTAGTCAGCAACTCATTACTGAATATGCTCAGCCAATGCTTATATAGACTTTCAAAAGTGATAAAGGCTTCATCAGCAAGTGAACAGAGTATATCCACATGCCCACGATGAGGACAAGCACAGTTTATATTGCGAAGAATGTTTACCTTTCCAAGTTTTTCGCCGCCTCCTTGTCTCCATTCTGCAGAATACTCCATTCTCTCACAAGTAGCAAGCGAAAGATTATTCCCCTGACGAATGAAGAGAATGACAGGATTGGCACTAGCGATGCGATTGAAGGCACGAGTAAGGGCTGATGATGCAGTACGCGTGAGGTTTGCATCAACCTTTGCATCACATGCGAAAATGAACATGCCATCATACTTTCCTCCGTGCTCCATTGTTTCTGCAACACTATCAAGTGACTTGCTATTTTTCTGTCCTTTTAGCGAATCATCATTTACTATACCTATAAAATATGTATTGCTGATACAAGTGAGAGCATCCTTAAGGTATTGTGGCATAACACCATCATAGAGGTCTGCAACATCTATTGGTTCTGCAGTCTCACGGTCAAACTGAATATTGAGTTTTGAAAGCAACGCAGATGTAGCATCAAACAAGGACTCATTGGTAAATCTTTTTAAGGTATCAATCATAATAATAAGGCTTTAGCGGTTACATACTCTTGCTTACATACTCCCATACTATAAGGTCGAAGTTCTCTATTCGGAACTTTTCCTCTTGCAATTGCTTATTACGATTCTCGGTAGGAGTACTTATGTTTTTACGCTTCAGCTTATCCTTGATATTCTTTACAGCCTGTTCAGGTGCCTTCTGCTTCATCCATTGCTTAAGAACACCAGAGAGGCGCTCTATACGTTCCTCATCTTTTTCCAATATCCAAGAAGGCATATAACGAGGATTCATCTTGTTCTGGCGAAGGAATTCCAACACGTCAGCTTTGTTTATTTCGCGATACTCGGCATCATCATCTACAGGCTGGCACATCAAATACAATTCCTGATATACATGCGGTTTGTTGCCTTCTGGTTTCTTTGGATAACCAACAAGAGCGACAAGACTCTCTGGTATGTCTGCAAATTGCTCGCTTTGATTCTTGAAACCAGAGAATATTCCGTTTGGCATCTTTTGATAGAAGTCCTTCTGATGCTCATAGAAATCGGTAAGGTCCTGACGATAGCTCTCAAAAGAGAAGTCCTTGAGCGAAAGCGACTGCGACGATTCTATGTCGGAGATGGAATTGTTTGTAAGTTCTTCAAGCAGACGATTTGCATTCTTGTCGGCAAGAGGATTATCCTCTACCATCTTCTTATAGTCGTCGCTGAGTTCCTGTGTCTCTACACCAACAACGTTCATCACAGCCATTCTGTCCTGAACTCGTGATTCAAGATGAAGATATGCTTCGAATGATTCAGCAGGCCAGAAGTTCACACAACTGATACGCTTGTTTGGCGAACCGATACGGTCAATACGCCCAAAGCGCTGAATGAGGCGAACTGGATTCCAATGGATGTCATAGTTAATTTGAAGGTCTGCATCCTGAAGGTTCTGACCTTCAGAAAGGCAGTCAGTAGCGATGAGAATGTCTATGCCATCGTTCACAAGTCCCGCATAGATAGAACGGTATTGTGGGAGCAGGCGCAACCAAATATCATATCCAACCTCCCAACGTTGCTTTTCGTCATTGTAGTATATGGAACGATCAAGCTTTGCATCTTCATACATACCGCTCCAGTCAAGTTCCATATACAGTTTACTGTAAGGAGCGAAACTCTGAAGTATCTCAGTGAAGTTCTTCTTTGAATGACGACCAGTAGAGAGAATATCCTGACCAGACGCACAAGCCACTCGTGAGAATCCACGAGCAACAAGTTCATCATAAAGGAACTTTGCCGTATCTGAATATGCAGTAAAGATTACGACTTTCTTGTTTGCTGATTTCTGTTTTCTGCCAAGTATCTCAACGAGTTTGTCAAGTTTCTCATCTTTTTCTTCTTTTTCACGATACTTCTTCTCAAAGTCTTCAAGACCTCCATATATCTTCTTGAGCAGATTTATGTCGTGACGCAATCCCTTCTCAAACCCTCCAAGGTTTTTAATATCTGACACCTTGATTTGCTTGCGACCTACGAAATCTTCATAGTCCTCATCCTCCATGTCAATTTCCTCTCCATGACGGATGATGTCATCTATCCCATTCTCATCGAAGTTTACCACCTTGTCAAGCGTTTCTACATGAACGTCAAGCACTTTCTTCACAGTTGACATGCACGAGAACCAAGAACTTTCAAGACGTTTGAGGAATAGGATACACATCATCTTCACAAGGAACATTTCACGATTGACATCATCATCCCAATCTGCTTTTGCCTCTTTCTTTGCATCCTTCTGTGTCTTATGCAAATAACGGCTTGGCTGATATGCAGTAAGTGCAAGTGATTCAAAGGCTGTATATATCTCTTTCGTACTCTTGAATGTCCCAAAGTGATCAACTGCTTTATATATGTTTTCTGGTTTATCCTTCTCTGGGAAACCTAGATCTTCACCAAGTGTTTTTTCTATTAGCTTGCGAGTGCGAGCAACAATGAGCTTGTCTGTAAGGTTGAAGAACTTCTGTGGCAACATACGAATGAAACCTCCAATAGTGCGATTCTTATCTCCACACCATTGAGTGTATTTGCCTTGTGCATCCTTGAATGTATTCATCAATGATTCTACTCCAAACTCAGGATTGTCAAAGGCATTGTCTTCACCTTTTGCAATAAGATTGAATTGTCCTTTCACGTCGCTAAGTCCTGTATTGATAGGAGTTGCAGAGAGCATCAGAATCTTTACATCACGACCTTCTACGTTTGGCTGGTCTTGTATGAGTTGCTCAAGAAGTTCCTTATAGCGCCCTGATTTCTCATTGCGAAGGTTATGACTCTCGTCAATTACAACAAGTATCTTCTTACGTGTCTGGAGATAATCAAGTTTATAGGTCTGGTAAGCTGTCTGTAATCTTGAGTTCTGGCAATCAGTATGGAAGCGTACAACATAGTCAAACTCATCCTTTTCAAAGCGGGAACATGATCCTCGCTGATATTGAGTCCAGTTCTGTTCAAGTTTCTTTGGACAGAGAAGGACTGTAGTATAGCTTTGAGTCTGGAAATACTTTATTACTGCCAAGGCAGAGAAAGTCTTACCAAGACCTACGGCATCGGCAAGGATGGCTCCATTATACTTTCGGAGCATCTTGATAAGTGATATGACACCTTTCTGTTGATAGTTGAAAAGCGTTTTCCATATCACACTCGTCTGTAAGAGACTCATATCTTTCTGATGTTCTATACCACCATCAAGGTCGAGGTCTGAATTGAATAATTCAAACAGTATCTTATAGTATATTTCCTCTGGGGTGTATGTGCGGAAATATTCCTTTATCTTGCGGATAAAGTATTCCTTCACTGGTATCTTAGGGGATTTCTTATCTTCTGAGTCTTCTGGGATTTCCTTTCGGGCAGCAGTCCATACTTCCTCATACCATTTACGCAGTTCGTTAAAATCGTTGTTGCTGGAGTTACAATTCTCTGCTATATTCAGTTCTACATTTGGAACTCGCTTCAAACCTATACCTGCGGGTGTAAGATTGGAGGAACCGGTGATAAAGAAGTTTTGTTGCGTAGGTCTTGAATTTTTGAAGATGTATGCCTTCGCATGACAGAAGTCAGGTATCTCTGCACGCATATCAACAGTATCACGTTCAAGAAAAGCAATAGCCTTACGAGCACACTCATCAATTTTACCCAGGTTTTCAATATCCATATCATTGCTCAGAAGGTCAACGATAACATCTTTCTTATAGTCATCACCCACCATTTCTGATGAAATGATACGGAACTTGTTTTCTTCGGGAATTTCATCGTATAGTTTACTGAGTGCATGGATTGTGAAATATCCAGTAACTATATCAAAATTGCCTGTGTTTAGTGATTTCTTTCCAGAGTAAATCTTTATAAAATCCCACACAGTTGTAATGTCCAGATCGTCATCATAACGATCCACTTTGTTGTCTATTAGCATAGTATGATTAGGTTTAGTTCAAGCAACGTGGAACTATCTAATCAATATATGAATGGCAATCTTATAGGGATACAAAAAGGGCGTGAGCCTTCTTACGGTATCCTGGGGTACAAGCCTAGGAATTTGATGGACCCCTCAACAAGTATAAGAACAATGCTCACGACCCAAGTGGATCGCAAACATCGAATTATCGTTAGACTTGTTGACTGGCACTTTCCTATATGCTTATACGAAAAAGCCAACCATCATTGCTGTGGTTATATCCATCTTCACTAAGTTTCCTAGGCTTGTTTTAAGGGATACCACAATGATAGCCGATGTTGCTATATGGTTATATGTTAATTATCGTCTTTTTTCTTTATTTGTTGAATTTTAATGATTAAACTTTATTAGCCTCCAGCTTATCGCTGGCTGATGCTAAGCATCGGTTGCAAAGGTACAAAAATAAATGAGAAAAGTGCCCTTTGGTGGACACTTTTTATTGATAATGTGGGAAAATACAGTTAAAACCGTTTGATTTCTACTGAAATATTCTAAGATTAGTAGGAAAATGTGTATCTTTGCACCGTTATAAACAGAGAACAGCAAATTAATAACCTCTCAGGTAGAAGAAAACCCTGAACAAAAAACTTTAGCAATGTATTACATCAAGAAGACAATGGAGATAGCGGGCTGTCATCAGTTGAAGCTATCGTATGAGAGCAAATGTGAGAATCTGCATGGTCACAACTGGATAGTGACCATTCATTGCAAGGCAGAGGAACTGAACCAGGATGGTATGGTGATAGACTTCACTCAAGTGAAGCAGAAGATTCATGGCTATCTGGATCATGGCAATTTCAACGAGCTGCTGCCTTTCAACCCTACGGCGGAGAATATAGCAAAGTGGATTTGTGACCAGATACCTCAGTGCTATCGCGTGGAGGTGCAGGAGAGTGTGGGAAATGTAGCAATTTATGAAAAGTAACAAGCAACTCCTGTCTTCATTCCTTTGAGGATAGGATTGTGTTTTATTATGCGAATAAACGAGATTTTCTATTCCCTTCAGGGCGAAGGACGATATACGGGCACTCCTGCCGTTTTCGTGAGATTGAGCGGATGTAACGAGAAATGCTCTTTCTGCGATACCCAGCATACTTCATTCGTTGAGATGACGGAGGAGGAGATAGTGGAGAAGGTATGCTCTTTCGGCGCGAAGCATGTGGTTATAACTGGTGGGGAACCAACATTGCAGATTACGGCATCGTTATGTGAGAAGATGCATGAGCGTGGCTTGTTCATTCAGATGGAGACAAACGGTTCGCTTTGCTTGCCTGAAAGATGTGAGATAGACTGGGTGACATGCTCTCCAAAGTCATTGCCGGTAGTCATTCAAAAGGTGGATGAGCTGAAGGTGCTCTATCCTTTTGTAGAGGGAATGAAGAGTCGCCTCAATGAACTCATCTCGCGCTATGGCGAGGGGAGGGGAGTGGAACTTCGCCTTCAGCCTCTTGATACGGGTGATGAAGAGGAGAACAAGAGAATTATAAAGGCTACGATAGACTATATCCTTGAGCATCCTGAGTGGAGTCTTTCGCTTCAGACACACAAGATGCTTGAGATACAATGAATTAGTAATTAGTAATCAGTAATTACAAAAAAAGCGTGCTTTTTTGCTGATTTGTAAAGAAAAAGTGTTAACTTTGCACCAAATTTACGTAAATTTCAAACACATCATAACAAAATGGATAATATTTTTCACGGTTTAGGTATTGCTCTTGTCACTCCTTTCGCTGCTGATGGTAGCGTTGATTTTGAGGCTCTCCATAGACTTATAGAATATCAGTTGGATAATGGAGCTGACTTCCTCTGCATACTCGCTACTACAGGTGAGACTCCTTGTCTCTCGCTTGAGGAGCGCAAACAGATAAAGGAAACTATCGTAAAGCAGGTGGCTGGTCGTGTGCCTATTCTCATGGGATGTGGTGGAAACAATACTGCTGCTATCGTGGAGGAACTCAAGACTGGTGACTTCAGCGGCATTGATGGTATCCTTTCCGTTTGTCCATATTATAACAAGCCTTCGCAGGAGGGTCTGTATCAGCATTTCAAGGCTATCGCTGGTGCAACGAAGCTTCCTGTTGTGCTATATAATGTTCCTGGTCGTACCGGTATCAACCTGAAGCCAGAGACAACTTGTCGTCTTGCTGCTGATTGTGATAACATCGTTGCTATCAAGGAGGCGAGTGGTTCGTTGGAGCAGGTGGATGAGATTATCAAGAACAAGCCTCAGGACTTTGAGGTGCTCAGTGGTGACGATGCTCTCACATTCCCTATGATTGCCTGCGGTGCTGTGGGTGTTATCTCTGTTATCGGCAATGCTCTCCCTAAGGAGTTCTCTCGCATGATTCGTCTGGAGTTCCGCGGTGAGTTCGGTGCTGCCCAGAAGATTCATCATAAGTTCACGGATCTCTACAGCCTTCTCTTCGTTGACGGCAATCCTGCTGGCGTTAAGGCTCTCCTCAGCGAGATGGGCTTCATAAAGAATCAGTTGCGTCTCCCTCTCGTTCCTACCCGTGTAGCTACGATGCAGAAGATTGCTGCAATCCTTAAGGAGTTGAAGCTGTAAAGCTTTAGAAACAGTAAGAAATATAAAAAGAGTGGAAAGAAAATGCAAGTCGCAGTTCTTTCCACTCTTTTTATAATGTAATTGTCAATTGTCAATCGTCAATCGTCAATTGTCAATTGCTCCGAGAGTTCTCCGCATTTGATAGTAATGGTGATGGAATCTTTGGAAACACGCTTTACATAGGCGAGGAGTCTGCCATGAAATGACCTGCGGGTATTCAGATGTGCCTCACTCATGTCTGCGTTATTGCCACTCTCAAGACCAAGAAGTACTCCACCACCATTCACTTCGCACGATATATTCGTATCGGCATTTTTAACGAGATTGCCATCTTTGTCGTGAAGTTCGATGAAAACGTGAGCAACATCACCAGGATTTGGAAGGGAGGATTTGTCTGCTGAGATATTCAGCTGGGCAACTTCGCTGGTGGTCTTTATCGCATATTGACTCTCTATGTTTCCGGCTTTGTCCAATCCCTCGCAAAGAAGAGTGCCTGGGGCGTAAGGAATGTCCCAATGGATTATTCCTGTAGAGTCATCATAGTCCTTTGTCTTGCCCACAACGGAGCCATTGAGGAGAAGACGCGCTTTTGTACTATTGGTATAGCAAACCACTCTGATGGTCTGTCCATCATTGTAGTTCCAGTTGTCTTGTGCCTCGATGCTGAGCGTGTTCCTGCGGTTATTATCACCATTACGATTATTACGCAAAGGGTAGGTGCCAATGTAGGTGATAGGCGATTCGCTCCATAGCGAAGCACGGAACCATCCACGAGGTTTCTTATCGGCACAGAAGTCAAGGAGACCAGTGTTGAGACCGCGTGAAGGCCATCTGCCACTCTCGCCGAGATAGTCGAGTCCTGTCCATATAAACTGACCGAAGATATGGTTCCTGTCTCGTACGTCCTTCCAATTCTGATAGCCTACTCCCGTCTCACTTCCATAGATAATGCGCTGAGGATAAAGCTCATGGTCGGTGTCGTAACGGTTTTCGGTATAGTTATAGCCCACCACATCAATCGCCTCTGGATATTCCGTCTCATTGCTCATGACAACACCTGCGAGAGCACCAGTCACGGGACGCGAACTGTCTATCTTACGCACAATGGCAGAGAGGCGCTTTGCTATCTTTCCAATGCGTTCTGCGTTAGGGGCTTCTTTCTTGTAGCCACCAAACATAGGTTGATTTATTGTGGCATTCTTTCCATCGAGGATAGGGTGAGAATAAGGGTCGTTAGGATAGTCCACCTCATTGCCTATGCTCCAGAGAAAGACGGAAGGGTGGTTCCTGTCGCGCTTCACCATGTCAGCAACGTCGCGTTCTATCCATTCTTCAAAGAAATCGTAGGTGCCTTCATAGGCAGGTTTGCCTACATTCCATCCTTCTACCCATTTACGCTTAGGAAACTCCCATTCGTCGCTGGCTTCATCCATAACAAGGAATCCCATTTCATCACAAAGGGCATACAACTGAGGGTCTTGCGGATTATGGCTCATGCGAATAGCATTGGCTCCCATTTCCTTTAGCTTCTGTAAGCGCCTCTTCCAAACATCACGAGGCACTACGGCTCCAAGTACACCAGCATCATGATGGAGGCAGACACCTTTCACCTTTATGTTCCTGCCATTGAGAGAGAATCCTTCGTTCGCATCAAAATGGAGGGAACGGAATCCTACGTTACACTCAGTCTTATCGATGCATTTCTCTTGCTCGATAATTTCTGTCGAAAGATGATATAGATAGGGTGAGAGAATGTCCCAACGCTTTGGATTAGGGATATTCAGCTGGATTTCCTGTTTGTCTTTCTTAGCATCGTAAGGTGATGTATGGGATGCAACGATGTTGCCCTTGTCATCGAGGAGAGTGGTCTTTAGCGATATGTTTTTCTTTACATATTTCGCTCCCTCCACTTCCATGGATACATTCAGCGTGGCGCTTGTGTCGGAAATATCCGTTGCGCTCCATGCTACTCCCCATTGCTTGAAGTGTGTCTTCTCTGATGATATGAGCCATACGTTTCGGTAAATGCCACTTCCTGTGTACCAACGCGAGTCGGCCTGCTTGGTATGGTCCACTTTTACGATTATCTCGTTCGTACCTTTCTTGAGGAAAGGAGTGAGGTCATAGAGGAAACTTGCGTAGCCATTAGGACGATAGCCAAGAAGTTTTCCATTGAGATAAACGGTGGAGCGGCAGTAAACTCCCTCGAAATAGACGTAATGGAGAGGGGAGTTGTCATTTATGGTAAAGGTCTTTCTATACCATCCCATGCCTCCAGGAAGGTATCCCTGGCAACTTGCATATTCCCTGCTTGCCTTTCCCTCTATGCTCCAATCATGTGGAAGGTTGAGGCTCCGCGCATTTTTATATAGGGCAGAGGAGTCTTGGTTTAATACGAAGGTCCAATCATCGTTGAAAAGTGTAGCCTTACCAAAAGAGACCTGTGCTTTTGCGCTATACAACGATGATAAAAGGAAGAGAAAGAATATGGCTTTTTTTATCATCACCTAATTATTTCAAGAGTTCTGCGTTCCTGATTTGCTTTTCCAGTTCTGCAAGGGTTTTGCGTTCCTTCATGATGTCGCTTTCAAGTGAGAGAATCTGTTTCGACTTCGACTTGTCACCATTGTGGTATGCTGTTCTCATCTCAGAGAGCATTTCCTCTGTCTGCTTCAGCTCGGCAAGACGATTTGCATAGTTTTGATATCGTTCTGCGTTTGAAGGACTACGGAAATCAGAAAGGCTATGGTATGTCTTTTTCTCATTTATGACGAAGGTGAAGTCCCTGCTGTTATCGCCGGAGGCAGCATCACGGATATTCTTGAAACGATTGAGGGCATCAGCGAGTGCCTGTTTGTCGGTGTGGGTGTCCTTAATGGAATTGAGGGCAGCGAAAGAGGCGAGTTGCTCGGTGTCCATATCTGCATCGTATGTCTCGCGACTCTCTGTTGGTATGAAGGTGTAGATGCACACCTTACCATCTGGCTGTCTGCGAGTTGTAGCGAGATGTCCGAGATTGTTTATATCATCAATAATGCAGCAAAGGTCCTCGCTCATTGAATTGTATGGGAGACCGAGACTCTGAGGGCGATAGAAAGTGCGGCTGTCAGAGTCATATACGGTATAGTAGAGGTCGTGTTCTCCCACGTTGTCCTCTCCTCCGCGAGCAGCGAAATAGAGAGTTACACCGTCAGGCATGAGGTATGGGCAGATGATGTCTGTCATTTCTCCATCTATCGTCACTTCCTTTGGCTCTGTCCAGTTTCTTCCCAGACGTTGCTGTGAATAGAGATGATGAATGCCTTCCTTATCTGCTATGGAGAGATAGCGAAGGGTGCCGAAATCATTGGTGTAGGTGTAGTTGGTGTGTGAATCCTTCTTCTCAGCCTTCAGTTCTCCACACGATGAGGCGATGTTTATGCCATCATAGATATTGTCGATATCTACGACCACGGAGTCGATGAATATAAGACGAGCCGTGGCAGGGAGGAGGTTTGCATAATTAAGTTCCTCAGGAGTGCTCTCTACCACAACAGGGGCAGCCTTCTTCGCCGTAGTCTTACCGCGCTTTTGTGAGTAGGCTGGGGAGGTGATGAACAGAGTTAGGACTATTGCTGTTAATACCTTATTTATGAAATTGCTCATTTCTTATCGTTTTTAATCTTTTATTCTGCAAAGATAGTCTATTGTCATGAAAAAATGAAATTTTTCCTTGTCTTTTTTCATATAAAAGTAAATCTATCCACATACTTATATGGATAAGACAAAAAATTCCCCCTCGCTTCACAGCGAAGGGGAACAACAACACAAACACAAATAATACCATGCGCCACGAAGGCGCAGGCAATATCTTAATATCCGTTAGGATTATTCTTCTGGAAATTCCATGAGTCACGGCACATATCCTCGATGCCGTACTTAGCTTCCCAACCGAGTTCTGCCTTTGCCTTTGCAGGATTGCAATAGCAAGTGGCGATGTCACCTGGGCGACGTGGCTTGATGGAATAAGGAACGTCAACGCCGTTTACCTTGATGAAGGCATTCACAACGTCGAGAACCGAATAGCCATGTCCTGTGCCGAGATTGTAGATAGCAAGGCCGCACTTCTTGTCGATAGCCTGGAGAGCTGCAACGTGACCGCTTGCAAGGTCGCAAACGTGGATATAGTCACGAACGCCAGTGCCATCAGGAGTGTCATAGTCATTACCGAACACACCGAGTTCCTTACGCTTGCCCACAGCTGTCTGTGTGATGTAAGGCATGAGGTTGTTAGGTATTCCGTTAGGATTCTCACCGATAGTGCCACTCTGATGAGCACCGATAGGGTTGAAGTAGCGGAGAAGAACGACATTCCACTCTGGGTCAGCCTTCTGTACGTCTATCATAACCTGCTCAAGCATGGATTTTGTCTGACCGTAAGGGTTTGTACATTGTCCCTTTGGACACTCCTCTGTGATAGGAATGATTGCAGGGTCGCCATAGACGGTAGCAGAACTTGAGAAGATAATGTTCTTACAACCATGATTACGCATTACGTCCATCAGAATGAAAGTGCCTGTCATATTGTTGTGGTAATACTCCAATGGCTTAGCCACTGACTCGCCAACAGCCTTAAGACCTGCGAAATGGATTACTGCGTCAATCTTGTTCTCGCTGAAAATCTTAGTGAGAGCCTCTGCATCGCGAACGTCAGCTTCATAGAAAGGAACTTCTTTGCCGATGATTTTTGCAACGCGATTGAGTGCCTCCTGATTGGAGTTTACGAGATTGTCAACTACAACGACAGAATGACCTGCCTTGTCTAATTCGATGATGGTGTGTGAGCCGATGTATCCGGCACCACCGCAAAGTAATATGTTCATAGTTCTTTTAATTACTGATTACTAATTACTAATTACTTAGTTTACGACTGAGCGTTAGAATAAACACAGAAAATCTATATAAGTAATTAGTAATTCGTAATTTGTATCTAATTATTATTCTATTCCGAAGAGAATCTTCAATCCACCGTCAACACCTGAGAAGCCCATGAAGGCGAGGGAGAGGAGAGACGCTGTGATGAGAGTGATGCTGACACCCTTCACACCCTTTGGTATTGCAGCAAACTCCTGCTGCTCGCGAAGACCAGCGAAGAGGATGAGGGCAAGACCGAAGCCGATAGCCGAAGCAATGGCATAGTCGAGCGACATAAGGAGTGAGTAGTCCTTCTGAATCACCGAGATAGCCACACCAAGTACGGCACAGTTGGTGGTGATGAGAGGGAGGAACACACCCAGAGCCTGATAGAGAGGAGGAGAGACCTTCTTGAGGATAATCTCAACCATCTGCACGAGGGCTGCGATGACGAGGATGAACGAGAGCGTCTGAAGATATGCAAGTCCCATAGGATTGAGAACATACATCTGCACGAGCCATGTCACGAGAGTTGCCAATGTCATAACGAAGGCTACAGCTGCCGACATACCCAGCGATGTGTTCACCTTCTGGCTGACACCAAGGAATGGGCAGATGCCAAGGAACTGGCTAAGCACGATATTATTAACAAATATCGCAGCAATGAATATAAGTATGTATTCCATAAATTATGCCTTTTTGAATCTGTTAATAATTGCGATAAGGAATCCGAGTGTGAGGAATGCTCCTGGAGGCAGGATGAAGATAAGCATACCGAAGTCCTCTGGGATGATACGCAAATCGAATACTGTTCCGTTGCCGAGCAACTCACGAACGATGCCGAGAAGAGTAAGACCGATGGTGAAGCCGAGACCGATGCCGATACCGTCGAGGGCAGAGTCGATAGCGTTGTTCTTGCTTGCGAATGACTCAGCACGACCGAGGATGACACAGTTCACCACAATCAGAGGAATGAACAGACCGAGAGACTTGTTCACGTCTGGCATATAAGCAGCGAGACAGAACTGCACGATGGTCACCAATGTAGCGATAACTACAATATACACAGGGATGTGTACCATGTCAGGGGTAAGCTTCTTGATGAGCGAGATAACGATGTTGGAGCAGATAAGCACCACCATTGTTGCAAGGCCCATCATCATACCGTTCATGGCACTTGTGGTTGTGGCCAGAGTAGGACACATACCAAGCATCATAACAAAGGTAGGATTCTCCTTTACGATGCCGTTAATGATAATTCCAAGTTTTGACATATTTTGAATCTCCTTTGTTTTAATTATTCTTCGCAGCATTTCTCTTCGCCTGCCTTGCAGCAATCCTTGTTGGCATCCTTGCAGCAGTTTTCAACCTGCTGTGTAGCACCTGTTTCTGCATCTGATGCAGGAGCATCACCATTCTTGAAGGTGTTGTAAGCCTGCACTACAGCACGGAGGAATGAGCGTGAAGTGATAGTAGAAGCGGTGATGGCATCGATATCGCCACCATCCTTGCTGACGGTGAAATTGCCCTCAGAAGGGTTCTTGCCGATGATGTTGGCTCCCTGACCGCCATCGCCCTGGAACCACTTGTCTGCCTTGGCACCAAGACCAGGAGTCTCTGTTGTCTCAAGAACGGTGTAGCCGAGAATATTGCCACTCTCGTTGAAACCTACGAGGATTGTGAGATTACCACCGAAACCATTTGGATCCGTTGACTGAACAGCGGTTCCCTTGTCGGTGTTATATACGATATACTGCAGGTCTTTTCCATCCACGTTGCGAGTGACTGTATCAACCTTCTGCACTTCGCACTTACCACACATAACCTGCTCAATACCAGCATTGAGGGCATTCTGCGCAGCTTGGTTGCGAGGCTCTTCCGTTGCCTTGTTTACGTATGCAAGGAGACCTCCGCAGATGAGTGCCACACCTGTGAGCACACCCACCATATTAGTAAGATTTGATTTGAGTTTTTCCATCTTTCTGTCTCCTTATTATTATTTAGCAGCAGGCACCTCACCGAAGCGCTTTGGCTTTATGTACATATTAATAAGAGGTGTGAACGCATTCATGATGAGAATGGCGAACGACATACCTTCTGGATAAGCGCCCCAGTTACGGATAACGATTGTCAGCACACCGATGGCAATACCATAGATAAGCTGTCCCTTGTGAGTCATAGGCGAAGTCACATAGTCAGTAGCCATGAAGATAGCACCGAGCATAAGGCCACCCGAGAGGCAAACCTGAACAGGGTTAGCATATACAGGACTTGCGAGATGCATGAGACCAGAGATAACGAAAACCGTAGCGATGATGCTTACAGGAATGTGCCATGTGATGATCTTCTTCCAGAGCATATAGCCGAGACCGATGAGGAGAGCAAGAGCACATACCTCACCGATTGTGCCGGCACCCATACCGTTGGCAGTATTGCCGAGGAGCATGTCGATGCTTGAAGGAAGCTTGTCGAGAACGGAAGCATCACCACTCTTGATAGCCTGCTTCATCAGGGCGAGTGGGGTAGCACCTGTCTGTGCGTCAGCGTATGCCATCATCTGACCCTCTACAGGCCATGAAGTCATTGCTGTTGGGAAACTTACGAGGAGGAAACAACGACCTACGAGAGCAGGGTTGAAAGGGTTTTGACCGAGACCACCGAAAGTCATCTTACCTACGCCGATAGCGATGAGAGCACCGACGATAATCATCCACAATGGGAAGTTTGATGGAAGGTTCATGCCGAGCAGGAGACCTGTGACGATGGCAGAACCGTCGAGCAGAGTTGGCTCTTTCTTCAAGAACAACTTGCAGATAGCCCACTCGAAGAACAAGCAGGCTGCCACACTTACGAGGCATACGATGGCAGAACCGAGTCCGAAGAAATAGAACGATACGAGGAGTGCTGGCAGGAGAGCCATTACTACGCCGTACATGTTCTTCTCCACCGAGTCATTGCCGTGAGCGTGTGGTGAAAGGGAAACTATAAGGTTTGACATTGTTTAATTACAAATTATTAATTACAAATTACTTAGTTACGTTTATAACCCAAGAATTTTCGCGCTTTGTTACTATCTTGCCCCCTCTCCTTTGGGGAGGGATGGGGAGAGGTTCTATTACTTCTTCGCTGCTCTTCCTCTTATGATACCCATAACGGTCTGCTTACCGAGACGGATATTGTCGAGCATAGGACGATGAGCAGGACATGTGAACTGACAAGAGCCACACTCGATACAAGAGGTAATCATCTCCTGCTCAAGCATATCCCACTTCTTCAGGGCGCTGCCCGTAGCGAGGAGGAAAGGCTCAAGTCCCATAGGACAAGCACTTACACACTTCGCACAGCGGATACAAGGCTGTGGAGTCTTGCGGTGAGCATCCTCATCGGTGAGGATGGTGATAGAGTTCTGTCCCTTACCTACAGGTACCTGCAGAGAGTTGACTGCCTTACCCATCATAGGACCACCAGCGAGCACCTTGTTGTCGCCCTCAGGCATACCGCCACAGAGGTCGATGAGTTCGCCGAAGGTAGTACCCATACGAACGAGGAAGTTGCTTGGCTTCTGGAGGCTCTTGCCTGTCACGGTAGTATAGCGCTCGAAGAGAGGCTTATTCTTCATAACAGCCTCATATACAGCAACTGCAGTACCAGCATTCTGCACGATAGCACCTACGTTTACAGGAATAGCAGGAGGAGCAGGAACCTGACGGCCGATGACAGCATCGACGAGCTGCTTCTCACCACCCTGTGGATATTTCTTTGCCAGAGGAACAACCTCAATACCTGGGAGGTTAGCCACCTTCTCTGCGAGGAGTTCGATGGCAGCAGGCTTGTTGTCCTCAATGCCGATGTAGCCCTTGTCAACCTTAGCACCCTTCATCAGGATCTTCAATCCCTCGATGAGCTGGTCGCTCTTCTCCATCATCAGACGATAGTCGGAAGTGATATAAGGCTCACACTCTACACCATTTATTATTACACACTCAGCCTTTGCTGTTGGAGGAGGGCAGAGCTTGATGAATGTTGGGAAACAAGCACCACCCATACCTACTACGCCAGCCACCTTGATACGGTTGACGATTTCCTCAGGAGTAAGTTCTGGATGATCCTCAAGTTTCTCAAGCTTATCAGAACGGTCAATGCTTTCTTCCCATTCGTCACCCTCTACGTTGATGATGATGGCAGGCTTGAGATAGCCCGAAGCGTCGATAGCGTTGTCCACCTTGAATACTGTGCCCGAAACGGAAGAATAGATAGGAGCACTTACGAAACCGTTGGCTTCAGCAATGAGAGTGCCCACCTTCACCTTGTCACCCTTCTGAACGACAGGCTTTGCAGGAGCACCGATATGCTGGCTCATTGGGAAAATGGCCTGCTTTGGAAGTGGTGCTGGCTGTGTAACGGCATCGTTGCTCAGCTTGTTCTCATCAGGATGAACACCACCTATGCGGAATGTCTTAACTTTCAGATTCATAATATTATGCCTCCTTCTTAGGTTCTACATTTGTTGTAACTTCAGTTTTAACTGTTGTAACTTCAGTTTTAACTGTTTTAGTTTCAGCCTTTGGAGCCTCAGCTTCTGCCTTTGGCTTTGGTGCAGGGAGCTCGAAGGTAGCGTGGATAGCATTTGTAGGACACTCACGCATACATACGCCACAAGCCTTACACTTGTTGAAGTCGATGTATGAGATGTTGTTCTCTATGGTGATAGCCTCAAACTTACATACCTTCTGGCATTTGCCACAACCGATACAAGCAGCGCCACAAGCCTTCTTTGCCACGGCACCCTTGTCCTTGTTTACGCAAGAAACCCATACTCTGCGACCTACGCCTCTTACAACTCTGCCCACGTTGCGGAGCTCGATGATGTTACGAGGACAAGCCTTTACGCAAGCACCGCAAGAGGTACACTTCTCGATGTCAACCTCAGGGAGACCTGTCTCAGGATTGATTTTGATGGCATCGAATGCACAAGCGCGCTCACAATCACCACCGCCGAGACAGCCGAAACCGCATCCTGTCTCGCCAGAACCTGTTGAGTTCATGGCAGTACAAGTGCGAAGACCATCATAAACGGCAATCTTTGGACGAACCTGGCAGGTACCGCCACAACGCACAACGGCAACCTTCGGCTCAGAATTGGCAACAGCCATACCAAGCAGGTCAGCCACCTTACTCATCACTTCAGCACCGCCTACAGGACAACTGATGCCCTCAAGCGATCCAGCGTCAGCACCCTTTACAAGTGCCTCTGCCAATCCTGCACATCCAGGATAGCCGCAACCACCACAGTTTGCCTGTGGCAGAATCTCGGCAACCTTACCGATGCGAGGATCTTCTTCGACAGCAAACTTCTTAGAGCAGATATAGAGGATGGCAGCTGCCACCAATGCTATGGCTCCAAGTGCGATTACTGCAGGTAAAATGAAATCCATAATTCTTAGTAGTTTAGTTAGTTATTTTTGTTTTTGTTTTTTTATTTTTTTCGATGATTCGATTTTTCGATGTTTATTTTTCGATTATTCGATGATTTGGGTTTGTCTTTGTTTTCTCAAATTTTCCTTATCTGGAATATCATTATTTTTTTGAAGAATCCCTTCAGCATATATAATAATGTGTAATACGGAATGAGGGATGCCAATCCCATGAGTGCAGCCTTGTCTTCCGTAAGATGGAATCCGCAGATAGCTATGAAAGGTATGGAGAATATGAGGACTGCGGGAATAACAAAGCCGAAAAGAACTGCACGAAAACCGACACTTAGCCTTGCCATTACCTCTACTTTGTCCCCCACCTGATATTTGGTAGCCTTCGAGGTGTAAACATCTATCAACTTCTCCTTGCTCTCTGCCGAGGTGCAATAAGTGGCAATCTTACAACTGGCACAAGCACTACTCTGAACTATGCGTACCTGCACACAGCCCTGAGAAACGGAGTCGACAATTCCATCGTGTGAAATGTAGTTTTGAGTCATTGTGTTGTGAGTGTCGTTTTTCAACTTTAGATTGTAAAGTCCACTTTGCAATGCAAAAGTAATACTTTATTTTTAAATAGGCAAATAAAATACTGAAATATTGGTAGTTTTGTGCCAATATTGGCAATTCTGTGTGATTTTATTTTGTTTTTTCAATATTTTCTTGTAATTTTGCCAAATATTAGGTATTATCCAAATATTATTGTTTTCTCAGATAACAAACTTTTATCTCATATTTATTGTTTAGAAATGAAGCAAACCAAGATAGTAGCCTCAGTCAGCGATCTTCGTTGTAGCGTGGAGTTCATACAGGAACTCTATGATGCAGGAGTAAACGTAATCCGTATGAACACGGCTCACGCAACGCCTGACGGACTCAGGGAAATCATCCGAAACGTTCGTGCCGTATCACCTCATCTGGGCATCCTCATCGATACCAAGGGACCTGAGGTTCGCACTACTGACACTCCCGAGCCAATCCCATACAAGACGGGTGAGAAGGTCAGCATCTTCGGTGCTCCTGACAAGACTACCACCCATGACATAATCAATCTCTCATATCCCGACATCGCGAAGGATGTGAAGGTTGGTGACCATATCCTCTTCGACGACGGAGAACTCGATATGCAGGTCAGCGAAATCAAGGGAGAAGAGGTTTGCGTTGAAGTGATGAACAACGGAATGCTTGGCTCCCACAAGAGTGTGAACGTGCCAGGAGAGCATATCGACCTCCCTGCACTTACCGAGAAGGACAAGCGCAACATACTCCTCGCCATTGAGGAGGACATTGATTTCATCGCCCATTCATTCGTTCGCTCAAAGGAAGACCTTATCGCCGTTCAGGATATTCTCGACGAGCATAATTCCGACATTAAGATTATCTCGAAGATAGAAAATCAGGAAGGCGTTGACAATATCGATGAGATTCTGGACCATTGCTACGGCATCATGGTGGCTCGTGGCGACCTCGGCATCGAGATTCCTGCAGAGAAAATCCCTGGCATCCAGCGTATGCTCATCAAGAAGTGTGTGTTCCGCAAAAAGCCTGTCATCGTGGCTACCCAGATGCTCCACACTATGATAAAGAATCCTCGCCCAACACGTGCCGAGGTGAATGATATCGCTACGGCTGTGTTCAACAATACCGATGCCCTGATGCTCTCTGGCGAGACAGCAAGCGGTGCCTATCCTATTGAGGCTGTGAAGACTATGGCTCGTATCGCCGAGCAGGCAGAGGAGGATCGTCGCAACTATATGCACAAGGTGGATGTGGACGGTGCTGATACCACTCTCCGTGATTTCCTCTGCCGTGCTGCTATCGAGACAACATCCAAGCTCGACGTGAAGTGCATCCTCACCGACTCAGGCAATGGCGACGATGCCCGTGCTCTTGCCGCATATCGTGGTCCTCAGCCAGTTGTGGCTATCTGCAAGCACGACAAGCTCCAGCGTTGGCTCGCTCTCTCCTATGGTGTCATCGCCACTTATCCAAAGAAGGAAGAACTGGAGAAAATGTTCTATCACACTCTGAAGAAGCTCTATCGCAACGGTGTGGTGGTTGATAGCGACAAGGTGACCTATCTCACTGGCCACATGGGCATTGGCGTGGCAGACAAGAGTGCTGGTGTGTCTATGCTTCAGGTAAATACCGTCAGCGAGGTGTTTGCTAATTATGAATAGTTTATGTACAATCCAAGAAAGAATAAATATCAGGAATATGTCTGCGAGAAGGAGATGCCACTATTGGAATATCTCCTTGCCAACCTCCCTGGCAGTAGGAACAAGATAAAGGACATACTGCAGGGTAGGGGAATAAAGGTGAATGGCAAGATTGTCACTCAGTTCGACTATCCCCTGATGCCTGGCAATCGTATCAGCGTGAGCCTCTCGAAGAAGAATGACACCTTCAAGAGCCGCTATGTCACCATCGTCTATGAAGATCAGTGGCTTGTGGTGGTGGAGAAGAAGCAGGGCATATTGTCTATGGCTGCGGGACATTCCTCTTTGAACGTGAAGACCGTTCTCGACGACTATTTCAAGAAGACTCGCCAGCGTTGCACGGCTCATGTCGTTCATCGTCTTGACCGCGACACCAGCGGACTTATGATTTATGCGAAGAGCATCGAGGTGGAACGCGAACTGGAGCGTGACTGGCATGGCACCGTCTATGACCGTCGCTATGTGGCTGTCGTAAGCGGTGAGATGGAAGAAAACGAAGGCACCATCGCCAACTGGCTGAAGGACAATAAGGCTTACGTTACTTTCTCCTCTCCTGTGGATAATGGCGGAAAGTATGCCGTAACCCATTTCCATACCCTCGACCGCACCACGGAGCACTCTCTCGTAGAGTTCCAGCTTGAGACAGGCAGAAAGAATCAGATTCGTGTCCATACCTCCGATATGGGGCATCCTATCTGTGGAGACCCTAAGTATGGCAATGGCGACGATCCTCTACATCGTCTCTGTCTCCATGCCTATGTTCTCTGCTTCTATCATCCAATAACGCATCAGCCAATGGAGTTCTTCACTCCGATACCGCCAGCGTTCAGAAGTTTGTTTAAGTAAGGTCCCTCTCCCCTTACCCTCCCCCGAGGGGGAGGGAGTAGATAGGGAAAAAGCAAAAAACATTATGTCAAGTTTCTCATACTATATCATTTGCATAATTGCAATCATCATCGCCTTCTTCATAATCAAGAAGGTAGTAAGCTGCCTGATAAGGTCCATCATTACTATTGTCCTTCTGGCAGTTCTGGCATACATATATTTTATGTACCTGCAATAAGGAATAGACAGGAAATGACCAAAGAAATAATTTTCTGTTATTTTCTGGATAATTTTCTTTCAGTAAAAAAATACAATATTAATATAAAAACAAAATCACAACACAATGGAAAGAGATCAGCAGATTTTTGACCTTATCGAGCAGGAGCATCAGCGTCAGCTCAAAGGTATTGAGCTCATCGCTTCGGAGAACTTCGTAAGCGAGCAGGTAATGGAAGCAATGGGCAGCTATTGCACAAACAAGTATGCAGAGGGTTATCCTGGTAAGCGTTACTATGGTGGCTGTCAGGTGGTTGACAAGATTGAGCAGCTCGCTATCGATCGTGCTTGTCAGCTCTTCGGCGCTGAGTTCGCTAACGTTCAGCCTCACTCTGGTGCTCAGGCAAATGCAGCAGTTCTTCTCGCTGTGCTCAAGCCTGGCGACACATTCATGGGACTTAACCTCGACCACGGCGGTCACCTCTCTCACGGTTCACTCGTAAACACATCTGGTATCCTCTATAAGCCAGTAGGCTATAACCTCAACAAGGAGACAGGTCGCGTTGACTATGACGAGATGGAAGCTCTCGCAAAGGAGCACAAGCCAAAGCTCATCATCGGTGGTGGTTCGGCTTACTCTCGCGAGTGGGATTATGCTCGTATGCGTAAGATTGCTGATGAGGTAGGTGCTCTCCTCATGATTGACATGGCTCACCCAGCAGGTCTTATCGCAGCAGGTCTTCTTGAGAACCCTGTGAAGTATGCTCACATCGTTACAACAACAACCCACAAGACTCTCCGTGGTCCTCGTGGCGGTCTTATCCTTCTCGGCAAGGACTTCGACAACCCATGGGGCTACACTACTCCAAAGGGTGTAGTAAAGAAGATGTCTCAGCTCATCAATTCTGCTGTATTCCCAGGTCAGCAGGGTGGTCCTCTTGAGCACGTTATCGCTGCTAAGGCTGTTGCCTTCGGTGAGTGTCTCAAGCCAGAGTGGAAGGAGTATGCATCTCAGGTGAAGAAGAACGCAGCAAAGCTCGCTGAAGAGCTCACAAAGCGTGGCTTCATGATTGTTTCTGGCGGTACAGACAACCACTCTATGCTCGTTGACCTCCGCACCAAGTATCCTGATCTCACAGGTAAGGTGGCAGAGAACGCTCTCGTGGCTGCTGACATCACCATCAACAAGAACATGGTACCATTCGATTCTCGCTCTGCATTCCAGACATCTGGTTTCCGTCTCGGCACACCAGCCATCACCACTCGCGGTGCAAAGGAAGACCTCATGGTTCAGATTGCTGCATGGATTGAGGAAGTTCTCAACGATCCAGAGAACGAGGCAGTTATCGCTAAGGTTCGCGGTGAGGTGAACGAGACAATGAAGAACTATCCTCTCTTCGCTTGGTAAAAAAGTTCAAACCATGGAGATTATTGCAATCAAGCAATATCTTCTTGAAAGAATAGATGTAGGGCTGTTACTCACATTGGGTGGCAGCCCTTTTTGTAGGATTCATATTCTCAAAATATTGCTGATATGCTTCTGGCAAAGAGGAAAATGCATCGTTGTCAAACTCTTCTCCACGACTAAATGCTGATAATGCGTTATAAAACCTCAACTCCTGCGACAAACGTTTTGGAGTTACAATGCCATACCGACTCACTACACGAAGCACATCATGAAAATAACGGGAATACACCACCTTCGGATTCTTGCATACAAGCAAAACCTCATCCATAATTAATGGAGGGAGAGTATCATCAAAATTGGCTACAGTCTTGAGCATATCCGTTATCGTTTTCTCCATTATCATATATTCAAGCAAGTCGCTGTTTTCTAAGGAAAGATGCTCACGGATAATATCCTTCTGTGAACGGCTGTTATTTATATCCGACACTAACGATGCCAGTGGTCCCCTTACAAACACCTTACGCTCAGTTCTTTCCAAAGGACTCTTCAGTGAAAGCCATACCTCTGTGGTATCGCCAGGCTGTAGGAAAAGATAGCATCTGTTATCGAGATGTGCACCACAACTCCTAGCCAGAGGCACATGGAAACGGAAGTCGCCTTTCTCATCCACGCCTGTAGCTATGGTGTTTTCCTTTCCCATGAAATAGCGGAGCGATATGCTGTCTGGCAATTGGTATCCATTCACAAGATTACCTTTCACCACACAAATGCCATAGCATGGTGTAACCTCTGGCAACGCTTCAAGCGGCATTGCCTCCTTTCGCATCTCCTCTTCAGAAGATGGCCACACCGACTGTGCTTTGCCATTCAGAAAAAATCCGCACAATATAAATATGTATAATAATTGTCGTATCATCAGTCGTTAATAAGAACTACCGCAATTGTTACTTTTGTTTTCACTTTCACACCCTTGTTCATGGCAGGTTTCCATTGTGGCATCTGCATAGCAAAAGTCTCTGCCTCCTTTGCCAGTTTAGGATTCGTGGAAGGGTCAAGGAGTGCCTTTGCGTCTGTCACCCTACCAGTTTCGTCTATCGTAAGTTGCAGATACACACGTCCTTGGTGTTCACTTTGCCAATGTTGCTCAAAATATTCCTGCACGCCTTCCATACCACCTTCATATTCGGCATTAAAGCTAGGTTGCGGAACTATTTGCTTTTCATCATTCACCACCTCAATGGTATCGGAGCTTATCGATTGCTGTTTGATTACAGGAGTAGTCTTTGGCTCTTCCTCATGCCTTGCATCTTTCCAAATACCAAAGTATGGTAAAGTGACAATGATGCCAGCAACAGCAGAAATGCAGATGAGCGTTAATATGCTGATACTAAGCGTTATACGTTGCTGATATCGTGCTCGGTTTATTACAGGTGAGTAATAAAGAGTCTTGTCGCCCTGACGCTTCCTATGCTCCACGAAATTCTTGTGCGTCAAGCGTGTCAGATGCGTAGCAAGAGTATTATATGATGGCTTGGGATCTGCCGGCCACATCTCCAGTACCTCATTGGTGCTGAGGCTCTTACCTGCCGACCACAGAATGCCCATAATCTCTTTCTCGCAGGTGGAAAGGCGTAAAAGGAACAATTTTCTCATTACTTACCTGTATGTAGCTGTTAGAAATATTACTTCATCTTGATTTCCAATTCCTTACTGATAACCTGTCCGTTGTTGCTTATGCCCTGAATGGTTATGCGATACTTGCTTGATGTATCTGAAGGATAGAACTTTACGCTAGCTTTTCCCTCTTGTGAGAGACTCACGTATGGCGACCATAATAGAGTGGTTCGCATGTCTATCTGACCTTCTGCCTTAGGTTTTGAGAAACGCTCACAGCTCACGGAAGGCATATAGCCGAGAGGATGTATGGTCTTAATTGCCAATGAGTTATCGCTAGCATTCTTAATGTCTGTCAGTTCTACATAAAGATGTCTCGTTCCATTGTCGTAAGCGCTGGGGATAGAATTAGGCAAAGTAATTCTGCCATCGCGTTCAAGATAATAGTTTATTCGTTTCACAGAAGAAGGGTCAATGTTCAGCAGGTCGCCTAGATCGGTACGGAAACCATCTACCCATATAACTGTGCTGTTGAGGTTGCTAATACTATTATTCCTGTCTCTCGTAAAGCGATATCCCATGCTCTGTAACCATGTCCTCATGTCTTTATGAATAGGTGTACCATCAACACTCCTATTGTATTCTTTCCATGGTGAGAACGCCTTTCTGTTGTCATCTGCGGAATTTTTGTGTCCTGTGACCTCCAATTCCTCAAGATAGTTCATGTCATTGAGCCCATTGATGGCTGCCTGCATTCTTTCGTATTTCAGGAATTCTCCTGTAAGGATACGCTTGTTCGCAGTTGTCATGACTGGGTAAGGGGTAGGGAATGAAGGCGAATCAATCTTTAGTTCTATTAGTTTGTCGGAACCATTATATCGTGCCGCCTCAAGCATGAAGTTTACTCCTTCAGGGAAGTCCATACCTACAAGATTGAAATGTGTGGATGACGGGAGTTCATACCTCTCAAGCGTTCCTGCCATAGGGTTGAGGAGCATGATGCTAGGAGTCTTTATCTTCTTGCGAATAGTGCCCTGAACTATGCCTGAGATGCGCTGGTCGCGTTGCATGTCATACTTATTCTTCGGTGTTTCGCCACTCAACATCTCAGACATGCTTAGCCATGAGCCAGCCTCTTGTGATGCCATGTGGTCGAGCTTCGCGATGCCCGCTTGCGACTGTTCCCTAAACAATTCTACTACCTTCCTGTTCATTGGTTCCATCTCCGAGCCCATGAGCATATAGGCGGCAATATCCTGCTGAGTAGTATCACGTTCCACTATGTCTGCATCCGTTATAGATATGGAGAAATCACCCGCCAGAGGCGTTCCTTCGCAGTTTGTCACCATCACGTCAATACTCATGGCTCCACTCTCATCAGAAGATTGCATCGTGGCAGACACCTCAGGCAATCCCGCACCTTTTATGTAAGCCAGACGCTCGGCTATTACCTTGCCCGTCTCACTATCCACTATTGCGATATTAACCGTGCCGCAGCATAATTCCTTTTCGCGGAATGATACGGATTTCTCCTTCAGCGAATCCACAACTATCAGGTTTCCACTACCTATTATCACCAATGAGAGAGGCTTCTTTTCCTGCATGCCAGCTTCATACTTCACCACTAAACGCTCGTTGCGTTGCGAAACATTTATTGCCGATTTTACATCGCGTATATCGTATGTCGAACCACCCATGTAAGTCACCTCTTCATCAGTTTTCACCTCTCTTGCTTCCTTGTCGGCTATCATCAGGCGCTTATAGAAGAATCGCTTGTTGGGGAAGTTCTGCATCCATTGCGTATAGGCCACAAGGGTATAGGCACCCGTCTTCAGTTGTGGAGAAAGGCGCAAAGCATTGGCAAACACACCCAAGGAGTCAGCCTTCACCATGTGACGTTCAAGCATCTTCATCGCGTCATCATACAATTCTATATAGACAAAGCGCGACTCGCATTTTTCCATCATCGTCATGGCATCAACCAGATGAGCACGGAACCAAACCGTGTCACCTGCCATATACTGATTCTTGTCCGTATGTACGAATATCTTCTCCTGCGGACATTTTGCATAATATTCAACGATGGCATTGCGGATGTCCACAGCTTTCATGGAAGCTACTTCAAGCAATACAATCAATATGGTAAATAATCTTCTCATATCGTTATGTTTTTTATTTATATCATTATGTCTATTAATTGATATAGTATGTCCTATGTCGTCTCTTGTGATTGCAAAACTATATCAAATTATCCATATAATACTTTTTCTTTTCTCATTTCTTCTCAGTAAAGCATCTTTTTAACATTTCTTATTAGTTTTTGGTTTCAATTTTTTTATAATGCTCTATCCTAAAATTACGCAGAACCCACGTCTGATTACTTATAATTGTTATAACAGATTAATAATCAGTGTGTATAACTTTACAAAAACTGCTTGTGGTACCACGATGTTCCCAAACTTTTCAATATGCATAAGGTTCTCTAGGTATTAAGAAATGAGATGTGTTATGACTCTTTTTTGACGTAAATATCAATTAAGATTTGTTTACACACAATTAACAATTTGTTAACATATTTGTCTGGTCGCAATTCATATCTCTTGTATAAGTAAATAATTCAGACATTCACGGATAATATGTGTAAAATACAATGAGTTTATTTTCTGTTTTGTGATATATAAAAAAGCACTTCCCAATGTTCAACCAATTATCGAATATGTAATATATGAGAGTACTTTTTGTATATACTACACTGTTTCTTGATATATCTTTCTGATTCATATTATGAGTATTTCCCTCATTCATGTCATTCAATCGTTCGAAGCATGATGGCAGAAAGCTCAAATCCCCCAGAATAGCAAAGAAAGAATTTACATATAATAAATGGAACAAAGTTCCATCACCTTTATGTGGTACCTGTTCGTGACTATAGAGAATTGTGTGAGTAGCATAGGCTCTTATTACTGTTTAGAAGGATTATCCATAGGTGTTATATCGATATTGGATTGTTATGCTCCAATTAGCAACATAATTTTACTTTTTCTTTTCTAATTGCGGAAGATCTATACCCATTCTCATTGCATAGCTAAAAATCCTATTTATAAGCCTTTGAGTATATAATTCTTTTTGATATCCAACATACTTTGCAGAATAAGTTTTACCTGCATATAGAAACTTAAAGCTTTCTTCTTTGTTTATGTCGAATGTATTGTCTACGATATTTATGGTAAAATGCTTATCTTCCCACTCTATTGTTTTTTCTGAAGGTAAGAAAGTGAAAAAACCTTCTTCTACATGAGAAAGAACGGTAGCATCTTTTGCTATTTTTCCAAAAGCAAATGAATAGTTATTATATAGTTTCTGTGGACGCAAGCACTCGCATGATTGAGAAATGCAGATGATGTAAGTGTGAGATTCGGCACCATCACCATATAATGATTTATCTACTTCAAACACATCACCTGAAGACAAATAATGAGTATTCCTGTGCATCTGAGTTTTATCAACGAATGACAGAAAACTGTTTGTCTGTAGCATCTCTTTACGATAATTACTCATATCTTTATTTCGCTCATCCACAATGATCTGCTTCAATGTTTCTGCAATTTGAGAATCATCAATTGCAAACGCTATGTATTCACATATCATCTTGCTAAGGAAATTCAAAAGATACTCTTCGCCGAGATGTAACAAACTACGGCAATGATTTTCCAAAACGATTTCATTGAGTTTTCCTAATTGGCTTCCAAAATCAGACAAATGTGTGTTTACAACATCCTTTAAAAGCAAAGATAAAACAAAGAATTTCTTATTTTCAACTTTCTTAAGCACACTTATTATAATATTTAGTACATCTTGAGGCTTTGTATCCTTTTTAGATGTCACAAAAACAAGAGTGCCATTAATAATAAATGTATTACTATCTATTATTATTAGTTGTTTTCCATTTGCAATTGGATTCTTATATACCTCCTTTTTACGAAGTTCTGCCCATTTAAGAAGTGTAGCTAAATCTTTCGTCTTTTCTGTTGACTTCAATATTTTACAAACTTCCTTTATGGTTTTTCCTCTTTTTTCAAAAAGTTTTGTGAGTTCTTCTGTAGCCTGAGCTGCTAGTTGTGATCTTCTATCTATATATAGATTGTATCCATCGGCACAGTCTGCTATTAAGTCAAAAATAGCTCCTGGTTCCATATCGATCTGTTCTAGAAAATCGGCATATGCAACAGAGAGTTCATTAAATATTTGATTTGATTCACCTTGAGTGTAACCATCAAAAGCGCCCTCTATCTTAAAACTCACATCATTTATATCTTCATCTGAATAAATATTTAAATATGGAATATGAGCAGAACAAATATCATTCATTACATTAATTGTATCCTTTGATTTGTCCTGTTCGTTTTCATTTAACTGCCAGTCAAGTATTATCAAATCTCTATTATTGACCAAAAAATCTTTATGGGTGATGAATGCCTCCAGATTGGTATACTGAAAGATATCAAAAGAACACTTCATGTCCTCTCTGAATGACTTTCTCAGTTCATTTGGTAAATCAACTTCTTTGACATCACCAGATGATGTATTATAAGGCTCGACAAAATTATCATCGATACCGATGCAATTATTTATTGAAGAGACAATCAGATCTCTTAGTTTATTGTCACTTATCATATCTACTTCCTTTCTGGTGCGATGACGAAGCATGCTCCTCCTAATTTATTCTGCTCAGATGCGTTTGATGCGAAAATGGTATAATTGTTGGTCGCAAGACTGCGTTGTGCAAGATACAGACCAATGCCACGACCATCCCTTCTCTTTGTATAGAACAAGGTGAAGATCTTGCTTAAGTCAGCATCTCCTATTGGCACACCACTGTTCATGACGAGAATAGTATCGTTTGACGGAACGTATTCTATTCTTATCTTACGATCACTCACTGGTATCAGCCAATATAGGGCATTGTTGAAGATGTTGATAAACACCGACACGATATCCGATTCAAAGGCAAAAAATGTCTTGGCATCAAAATCAGCATTGGATGTTACTTCAACATTTAGAGCTTCTATCTTTGACTTGAAAAATGATTTCATATTCTCGAGAATCTCCTTGCCACAGAACTCACTCCTCCTGCGCTGTGTGCTACGGTATAATGGCTTCAACATCTTGTAGTTCTGCTCCATGTGCTCGAAGGCATTGTGCATCTGGTGGTATGTATCCTCTAACTCTGGATGAGTCTTAGAATACTGTTTGAGAAGCTTCATTGACGATGCCATCTGTGAGTAGAGAACATTAAATTGATGATCAATAATCTCTACAGAAATACCGAGTTGGGCCAAAGATGATGTAAACTCCAGTTTTTCTTCCACCTTTGCCTTCTGTTCCTTGTACCATGCCACAAGTATGTCATCATTGACGTCCAGACTCAGACTGTCAAGATGTTCGGCAAATGGTCGTATCCGTTCATCAATATAGTCCTTGATTGAATCTTCTATCTTTATCACTTTGGCGATAGCCTCTCGATAGTCTTCGGCAGTTACAAGAGTATCAACGCTCTCATTCAGTTCATCCTTGAATCTATCCGAGTATGAACGTTGTTCTTCCAAAAGCAATCCCTCAGCTCTGTCTGCAAATGAAGAAATTCGCTTCTTATAGACAGATATTGCCTTACCGATATTTGCGATGGCAATGGCCTGGCGATTGATGAAATCATTCCTAAGGTCACTGATATCAAACCTTTTGCGTATCTCATTCATACTAGTAGAACAGTCGATGGCAACAGAAGATAACTGCTCATACGATGACGTAAAAGCTGCATAGATATTCTGCTGGCGTTCTGTCAACGATATACGATGAGGCTTTCTCAGAGACAATCTTCTCAACTGTGTGCGCTTTGCATCCAGTTCATCACCGAGTCGTTTATAAGTATCGTATGACAGTCTCAAATTTTGGGAAGCTTGGTTAAGAAGTTCTTTCAGATCGAATATCTCACTTTCCAGTTTCTGGACTTCTTCCGTATTTATACGAACCCTGTCCATAAACTCCTTTCTCGCCTTTGCAGAGTTGCGCTTCTCTATATCTTCCATCTTCTCATTCTGACGCTGTATCTCTTTCTGCTGTTTCGAACGGGCGTTATCAGAATCCTTACCTGGAGTAGCGAAATAAGTCTTGGCAAGGTCTATGAAGAATGCTATGAGATCTCTCTTGAACTCCTTATAAGCCTTGTTCTCTATAAATCCTTCACGTCCAGCCTTGTCGGTAAGATTACGGTTATGTTCTCTGGTTATACCAAGATAACCAAACATCTTATTATAGGCAAAATAGTAATCACCAGCACGCTTCATCCTTCGAGACTCAAACTGAAGGAAGTCATAGTCTATACGTCCGTATGGCAGTACTCTGAAGAAGTCACGATAAACATACAATCCACCAAACTTGGACGTCTTGGTGTCCAATAAGTTGTATGCTTCAGGATTAAGCAGAGAGTTTTTTGCATTAGCCTCCAACACGCCTAACTCAATTTCAAAAGGACCGTATGGAGTCTTTCCTGGTATTCTTATCGGACGAAAAGTATAGCTGTATGTCTGATTATAGACGCGGACTATACCTTCAAAGAATCCGCTCTCATCGAACTTGCCTCGGATATAATGGTCGGCAATTGCGAAATCCTGCTTGTCAAAGAAATCATTAATGATATTATAGCAACCGTTCTCGTTTCTTACGTTGAACTCTGTCGTAAAATCAGGTGTATTAGCAAAGATATTGAACATTGCACCCAGTGATCTTCTCATCTCAAGGAGTGAGTCAGTCTCATTATCATCGTTCAGTTTTGAGAGTTCAATAAGTTGCTCATGTGGTTTGAAAATGATGAATGTTGTTCCGTGATAATCATCGTTCGCAAACTTTGCCAACTCATTTTCCTTAATGGCTCGCGGTATGGTTATATTCTTTGCATCATCTTCTATAGACAGCGCAATATCTGGTTGGTCAAACCATGCTGTAGTGGAATACAGATTTGAAACCAGCTCAGTTTTCAGCTCTTCCACCAAGGCATCAATCGACATCAAGTCATGGCATGACTTCAATGGTATATTGACATCATCCACAAAGAGATTGTAGTTCTCCAGTATTCGCCAGTCGAACAGGATAACCTGAGGTTCAAGGCCTTCCTTCTTTGTTATCATCAGCATAGGCGAACCGAGATAGGCAACTGACAGCCTGCCGATACCCTTCTCACCCATAGGCACACGCTGCTTCAAACCAAAACGCTGCTCACTTGGAAGCAATTCCATACCCCTTACCTTCGAGTCTGTACCAAGTACTATCCACTTGTTGAGGATATCACTTTCCGACATGCCAAAACCTGTATCCGAGAGTACAAAGACAGGAGACTTCACATCCTTGTACCCTCGCATGAACAAGTCGCATGTCAACGCGTCTGCATACGCATCATATCCGTTTTTCCAGAGTTCGGAGACTGCAGTAGGCAGATCGGCTATCTGACCTTTTCCTAACAACTCCACAGCCCTTGCCTTAGTTCGAAATTGTGCCATCGTTATTATATAGCAATTTTACCATCTATTTCAGCCTGTTTGATTTCTTGTATCAAGTCAAACAAAAGTTTGAAATGACGTAATTGTTGATGGGTAAAATTCCCAGCAATACAGTCTTTTTTCAACAAGTCTTTTAGAGAATCCTTTGATATAATTTCATTTAAGGACGAAAAAGAACGAATGTACTTACTTAAAGTTTGTTTTGTGAAATAGTCTTCCACATTAAAACCTTTAGCCCACTCTTTTGATCTGTTTCTTCTTGGATAAAAAGCAAACCACACATATCCTTTCTTCCGTGCCTTTCCAAAATTACTGCGATTAAAACTATTACCAAAAATTTCCTGCATGGATGTTTCTCCTGCGTTATCATAATCCCAAAACGCCATCAAAGTTTGTTTCGGTTTCGGCATGAATTTTTGACTTAAAGTTTTTAAATGAGCGGCTCCTCCACAAGGAACATATTCAAGTGATATATTCAAATACAGTGATTGATTATGATATGAATCTAAAGATGCTTTTATATAATATTCATCTGTTTTTCCCTCCAGGAACAATACATCCTTTCGCGATGACAAAAAAATATTTTGTTCATGATATGACCATACTCCCTTTGTCAACAGACTAATAATTTCTTGTTTATCTTTATCAATATAAACCTTTCCAGCACCATCCTTGTCAAGCATAAAAATAGCATTATCATCAAATGCAGCAGCTAAAGATGGCGAATGCGTTGTAATGACATTATTACGATTGGGTACATTCTCGAAAGCTTTCTTCATTTCCACTTTTCTAGAGACATGTATGTGGCTATCCGGTTCATCCATTAAAACCAGAGACTTTTCGTCTGCGAGACATTCTAAGACAAAAACAATATCCATCATTTTCTTCTCTCCCTCACTCAAAAGCATTGCATCTACACCATCTGAAAACACGATTCTGATATCTTCAATCGCTTTTTGTGCACCCGTCAGCAAATGATACAAATCATCAGGCTCAATATTTATCTTAGATAGTGTAGGTATATCTAATCTTCCTTTTTGAACCATCATGTCATCAAAAAGTTTAATAAGAGCCGTTACACGATTTTCTTTCTTCCACGATGATTTTACTGCATTGTTAAAAACAACTTTAATTGTTGCATTTTCAACAGGATGATTTAATGAGGCTAAAAAATGGTGTATAGCTTCAATCTTATTATAGTTGAGTATCATTACGAGTAACGTAGTCATCCATGTTTGTCTGCCAACATATACCATACGCAACTTTTCTATTTGAGTTTCTCTCAAAGATTTATAGAAACTATCATAATATGGTTCATAGCAATTCTTCCACAAGCGTAAATCTTCTCCGCTATAGTTACAGACTAAGCGTGCTGGAAGGTATTGAGTTTCAAGTTTATCAACCTGTATATTATTTACTTTATATGTAATGCCTTCATACTTTGAATTGATAACAACTGATGCATCTCCAATATCATAAGTCAGCTTAAAGAAGAAAGGTATATTCTCTGGCTTCCCATACAATAAGTTACCAAATATCAAACTTAGCGCTTCCAATATATTACTCTTACCAGATCCATTATTACCAATAAATACAAATGTTTCTTCTGAGCGGTGAAAATCTACCTTAAAACCGTTCAGATTTCGAAATGGAGTATCTATTTTCAAAAAAGTCAATTTCATGATTCTTCAAATATTTTACTTTTGATAATTTGTTTCTGTTTCGCTATCATATCCTCCAGCTCCACCTGTTGTCTGCGAAGTTCTTTGTACTCCACAAGCATTTCATGCTGCTCATCAAGTGTAGGTAGTGCAATCGATGTGTTCATCAGTGTTTTCTGCGATAAACGACGTCTGCCTGTAGATCCGACACTTGTGTCCTTGAACTGACTGTAAAAATCCTCATTCTGCATCACAAGTATAAGGTAGTCAGGAAGGACCTTATCTGTATTAATATAGAAAGTCAGAAAATCCTGGGTCACAATTGCTCCATCATACTGAGTTGGGATTATCCCAAGTGCTCCGCTTTTTGCATCTATCTTTGATATAATGAGTTGACCTGCATGCACTGGAGTTTGACGTTTGGTTAAAATGTCATTACCCATAAGAGAATCACGCTCCGTTATTCCTTTTGCAAACAAACGCACTTTTAGACGAGTATATTTAACATCAGGCAAAACATTTATCTTTGCATCGTTAAAAGATAGAAATTCTGACAGTTTCACTAAAGGATAATTACTATTATACCTCACTTTGTTTACATCAAAACAAGATAGTATGTTCCAATCGGACATATTACTCAGCATTATCTTATGAGTAAACGGTGTATCTTGTTGATAATCAGTACTTGTCATTCGAACTAGCACCTCATCAGCTGCTCGCGGCAACTCGTTTGTCTCTGTCAAGAGGCCTAGAGAGTTAATCCCTGCATCGTTGATGCGTGTGATGGTTAGTGAATAGTCCTTCTTCCGTTCTTTCAACTCGTCCTCTGTATATTTACGGATAAACAACAGAGCGGGCTTGACGTTAGCACCTGAGGCAAAGAACACATCAGCGGGAATGCTGGTAATATTCAAAATCTGGGCACGCTCCTCAACAAACTTACGAATTGAATTATATGAAGTCGCACCCATAATGCCCTCTGGTAACACAAGGCCAGCACGACCACCAGGCTTTAAAAGATTAAGACAGCGCTCAATAAACAGCAACTCAGTGTTGCTCTTGTTTATCTTGTATAGCGAGCGGATGGACTTGCCCACCGAACCATCACGATTGACATAGTTGGCCAGCATATTCATCTGCTTTTCAACTTTCTCAGTGTACTCCTTACCAAATAGTTTTGAATAATCTGAAACCTCCGCTGTTGTAGGGCAGTCTGTTGTCAATACTCTCTGTGATTTCTCCACATGGGCACCAAATGGTGGGTTAATCAAGATAACATCAAAACGTCCTTCATATACACCGCCCACATTCAGTAGACCATCGTGATGATAAATACCTACATGACCATCACCATGCATGATCATATTCATCTTTGATGTTCGAACCATTCGAGAGTTTGCATCCACACCGAATAGGTAATTATGACAAAGTTTATAATAACGACTGCCAACTCTCTTGCGATTGCACTCGTCATACAACCCTGCAATTTTCTTTCCCTTCGCGTTTTCAGATAAAGAGCTGTCATTTCTTATGTCCTCAATCTGTGCTTTAATGTCGTTATCAATGATATTCTGAAGATGTGTAAATGTATTGATTAAGAAGCCTCCACTGCCACAGCAAGGGTCACACACCAATTCTCCCTCCTTTATGTCGAGCACCTTGACCATATACTCAACCACTGGTCGTGGAGTAAAGAACTGACCGAGCTCTCCTCTGAAAGTCTTTCCAAGGAAAGTTTCGAAAGCAACACCCTTAATATCTTCGTCGGTATCAAAAAGGTTGATACTGCTAAGCTCGTCCAATATCCGCTCAAATGTATTCTGGCGAATACGGATTTTCTCAGAATCATCAAAGATTCCGTCCTGTCTATACTCTGCTTTCACTCGATTGAAGAGTATCTGCATATATTCCGAGTCGGGCTCACAGCCAAAAGCCTTTTCCTCTGTCTTATACTTCTCCAGTGTATATACCAGTTCAGCATCAGGTTTTGTCTCATACAGCAACTTAATGAACAGTACCTTACTAATCTCATCAAATGCGGCCTCTGGAGAAAGTTTGTCTATATTGCGAATAATATTATGGCAAGACTTGAGTGCATCCTGTAATGCACCCTTTGAGTACTCACGCTTTGTCTTAATAAAAGTGCGAAGACTTTCATCGCTCAATATATCTGCAGCCTTTGGAAAATCCCCAATTCTACGATACCTGATGGCATCATTGGTTGGATCCGAATAGAACACCTTAGTCTCCTTCAGATTGTGGGCAACATAGAAATGAGGGTGAGAGATCAGCGAAGGCTCAACATTAAAATATTCTTTGTGGCTTATTGCAACATGCTCATCCTTGCACACAACGACAACAAAGATGTCTGGGAAAGTGTTTGTCTCTTTTGAATTTACGTCTCTCCATATTGCAATATCCACTTTGATATTATTATCAATATGGAAATCCAACATCAGCTGCTCACGACTATAGCCATAAGCACTTACGAGTCGCTCGACGAACTGATTCCTTAGATTATTATTTGAGACCAATGTATTCATTTTTTCATTTTAAAATTAAATAGATATTATCAGTGACAAAATTTTACAACTTGAATTATATGAAGAAATTAGACCACACTAACTCACCGTATGAGCAAACCGATTCAGACCTTACACCATAAGTTCAACCTCATGAATCCGTCTGTCCAAATATTAACACTGTGCAGGTGTACAATTCTGCATCGTAGCAGTCTATTTCATGCCATTGACCATTGCGTTGATTGTGTTTTCGGTCTCGTGGATTGAAATTTCTCTTATGGAAATAGTTTTATTCATATTCATTTTTACTTTTATACAACACTATTTGAAAATGCAAAGTAATATCTTATATAACCAAATTCGATGTTAATTTTTTGTGAATTATGGTCTATTCATTTGAAAAATCGACTAACTAGAAGACTTTTAGCATAGATTTCGCTGTGCTCTAATCTAAAAAGATTTTTTTAGCCCTTCACATGGATGTCCTTGCCTGTCTGGGTATTCATATGTCAAGAGACTCCCAATTTCTTTGTTCAATTCTTCATTATAACCATAATTAAATAAGTACGCGACAAAGTTAATACTTTTTTTAGACATACGCAAAATGAGAGAATATATCCGCCTAAAAAATAACCTTTTTTAAACCTTTTGTCATGCATTATTAATTAAAAAAGCTCCAAATATAGCTGTTAGTGTGCAATTCATGTTGCATTCTTTAATTTTGCAAATGTTCTTAAAAGTAATCCTAGCAAGAGTACTTTATGTACCAAAATTATATATATACAAGCAGTATTGTATAAACAATGCAAAAAAAAAACATTTATTTGCCTAAAACTATTGCGTAATTAAAATAATTATTGTAACTTTGCAGCAAACAATAAAAACATTATTAGTTATGAGTAACAAATTTTACTCCGTAAAAGACTTCGGTAATTCAGATGGAATTGATATTGTCACACAGTCCAAGAACTTCCAAAAAATCGTTGACCAGATGAATTCATTTGGTCATAAGAGTTACTGGGTAATGGCAAATTCTGGCGTGGGTGCATCCATGTATATAGAGAACGAAGATACTCCCGTCTCTGCATTTATCTCAAACGACTATCTTGGAATGTCTCAGAGAGAAGAAACCAAACGAGCAGGTATTGATGCTATAAATAAATATGGAACGGGCGCGTGCGCAGCTCAAGCTATTGGTGGCTACCTTGACATACACCGCAGACTGGAAGAATCCATTGCAAACTTTACAGGTCAGGAAGACGCAATACTCTTTTCTTCTGGATTTGGTTCAAATACGGGACTTCTTAGAGCAATATTAGGCAAGAATGACATAGCATACATAGACTCATTTATTCATACCAGTGCACTTAGTGGGTTGAGAGGAACAACCATTAAACACATAGGGCATAATGATGTTGAATATCTGGATATGGTATTATCAGCCGATAAAGGGAAATATACTACAAGCGTTGTAATAATTGACGGCGTGTATTCTCAGAATGGCGATCTTTCGTTTCTCCCTGAATATATTGATGTATGCCATAGACATGGATGTCTTCTAATTATGGATGACGCACATGGTATTGGAGTTATGGGTGAGAATGGCAGGGGTACCGCGGAGTATTATTATTGCCTTGGGAAAGTAGATATTATAACAGGAACATGCAGTAAATCATTTGGATGCGTCGGAGGATTTGTTGCAGCATCAAGCAAATTGGTACAATATCTGAGGTACTATGCTGACAGCAATGTATTCTCAGCAGCAATGACACCACAAGTTGCAGGTTCTGTGTTAAAAGCTATCGAACTTATTAGGCAAAAACCAGAGATAAGGCAGAAACTATGGAATAATGTCAACTTTCTTCGTGAAAGACTTACTGCTGAGCATTTTGATATTGGCGAATCGCAGTCACCAATATTCCCAATCATGGTGCGCGACAACAAGAAGGTTTATGAAATATCAGAGGAACTACAGAGAAGGAATATTTTTGCCAGCGGTATAGTTTACCCTGCTGTTAGGACAAAAGAAGCCAGAATAAGGGTTAGTGTCTTGGCCACACATGAAAAGTGGCAACTTGACCATCTTGTAGATTCGTTAATTGAAATCCGAAACTTAATAAACTTTTAATATGAGTAATATTGATATCGCTAACGAGAATGTTTTACCTTGTGAGGGTGACACATCGAAACGCAGACAGAGAAGAACCAAGGCTGACATTGAATTGGCTATTAACCAGGCTGCAGAAAAACTGATCCGAGAAAACGGTTTCTCCGATACTCTCGTTACAGATATAATGAAAGAAGCAGGCATTGAACCTACGGTATTCTACAAACGATACAAGAACCTTGATGATTTCTATTCAGAGTTCGTCAAAAGGTATGACTATTGGTTCAGTGAAGTCATCAAGAATGCAATGACAGGTGAGGATATGATGGATGATGTATATAACATGCTAAGTTCATTGTTGACCGAACTCAGCGGAAAATCTATAATGCTCGAACTGCTTCGTTGGGAGGTCGCGCAAGGCAATGACATTACAAACCAGACTTCAAAGTTACGAGAGGAACACACTTTACCGTTAGCAGGTAAGTATCTCAGTCATTATTTTGGTACAGACGTAGATATTGTAGCCTGGTCTTCTCTTCTTATCAGTGGCATCTATTATCTGTGTCTTCACAAAGAAAGGTCAGAATTCTGTGGTATTGACATAAATAATCCTGAGCACGTAGAGAGAGTCAAACGTGCGTTGAAGGTTATCGTAGATCAACTTCGCTGGCTGATGGAGAAGCAATCAGAGAAGCAACGCATTGCAGAAAACTTGCGAAAATATGGCGTTAGTGAGGATATAATACAAAAAAGTATAAGTTAATTCGTTCATCACTTCGCTTGTAACAATATCAGCTGAATCATCCACGTATGTAGTATCAGTTGTGCGTAGATTCTAAGATGGGGTGTTTCTATACACTTACCTCATTTGAGTATATAGGTCAGTAGGGACTTAAAACCTTACCATTGAAGATTTGACAGCATCACGAAACTTGCCGTTATTTCTTCTTTATAAAATTAACATGTTGCCAACGCAACATCATGGCTAAGCCAAACAACATATTGCAAACAGAACGCCAGTTATCCAAAATTGGCGATGCCGTAGGCGTGGACAAAAAGAAGTGGTTTGTTGCCATTGTCAACAACAATACAGAGTTGTCTTCGGCACGGAAATTGGAAAATCTTGGTTTCGAAACTTTTGTTCCCCAACAGGAAATCATCTCTGATTTTAATGGAAAACGCAGAAAGCAAAAGAAAGTTGTTATCTCTATGCTATTGTTCGTCTATGTTTCAGAGCGAGAAAGAAAGCATATAGTGAATCTCCCTTTTGTTAAGCGATTCATGATAAATGTGTCAGGACAAAAAGATTCTTCTGGAAAACATCCTCTTGCGGTAATACCAGACGACCAGATGAATCAGTTCCGTACACTCGTGGAGAATAGTGACGAAGAGATAATCTTTGATTCTATGCCAAGAAGGATAGGAGATAATGTTGAGATAACAGAGGGAAACTTAAAAGGACTGATTGGAAGTATTATAGAACTATCAGAGGAACAGTCTTTTTTTGTAATTGCTCTAGAATCTTTGGGCTGTGCAAGAGTCTTAATTAGTTCTAAATCTATAAAAAGAAAAGAGTAACTTCATTTAAGATAAAACATATGCAGAAAGAACCAATAATACGCTATTTCCTATCTTTTTGTTTCATGCTCTCCGGAGTGCTGAAAGCAATAAGCATCCGTGCCTTTGAACAAGAGGTGCAGATGTACGGAGAGGTGTATATGGGGGAGTGGATACACAACTATGCTATAGTCGCTGCAGTAGCGGTATGTATGATTGAGATAGTACTTTCTGCTCTTGTGCTATTGAGGAGGATGCGTATGATTGCATTCATTGCCTTCTGCGCCATGCTCTCTTTCTTCGTTTACCTCACTGGCATGAATTATTTCTTCCCGAGTATTCTGGGTAGTATAGAGTCTTGTGGATGCTTCGGGGAATTGATTCATTTTTCTCCTTTGGCATCATTTGTAAAAAGTCTTCTGCTATGGGTAGTTTCAATATTGGGAATATGGATTTGCAGAAAGTCTGCAGACTGTAAATAATTAATCAAACAAAAATGACAATGAACATACCCTGAGATATGATTGTATAAACATTCTGCTTAAATAGATATGCGACTATTCCCTGTTATCCTCATTTCCTTCACGTTTATCGTTTCATGTGTTAAGTCCTCAATAGAGATTGACATTGAGAGATTCACCGATTCAAGGATTGAACTTATGCTTGATTCTATGGTCATTGCAAATGGTGTGTCTAATGCATACCAGCATAAGCCATACGTGTATATATCTTACATAGATTCGGCATCGTGCAGCGACTGTGAATTGTCGCATTTCTCTGACTGGAAGATGATAGACCATACAACTGATACATCAAAGTATAATCATATCTTTATTATACAGCCAAGAAATGTTGACAAAGAACGTATTATTGAGAAAATAAGAACAGAAAATCATTATTTGCAAAACATATATGTTGATACAATAGGAGTGTTTAAAAGGCATAATCCTCAACTGCCAAAGAATAAACTGCTGCATACATTTATGATTAACTCCACACAAAATGTTGTACTTATTGGAAGCCCCGTAAACAACAAAAAAATAGAAGAGATATTACAGACTATACTTCGTGAGACATTTGAGTATTAAGTGTGGTGGAGTTATTATAATGTCCATCCTATTTTAAGATATAAATGCTGATTTACGGAAAGTCCGTAAACGTATAAACAGAATAAAAATATATAAATCATGAAAAAGAAAATTGCAATGTCATTTGTCGTTCTTCCTACTTTCGCGGTAGCCACCTTATTGGGTATGAAATCACATCAAGCAAGCGATCCTAATGTTTCTGATATTATACTGTCTGCAAACATAGAGGCGCTCTGCAAAGATAAGGATGATAAAAAGAATTGTGACTATAGGATTATGCCTTGTCGAAGCTCTACGGGAAACGAATGTGGTTTTTCTTCGCAGACACATCTGCAAACCTGTTGTTATATTTCATATTGTAAGTAGGATGAGAGTTCCTACGCATGTACGCTACAGTAGTCTATCTTAGACTTCAGTATAGCATTATAATAAAGGATTACAATGAACAAGACAGTGATATATGCATGTCTGTTATTCTTGGCAGCATGCAAGGGTGACAACAAAATACATGTGCTCAGTCCACCCGAAAGAAGTTTTTGTGTAATAGAGGAAGATTCTTTCATTGTGGCTGGCGATAGTATGAATTTTCTTCAGTCTTATTATCTTACAGCCTCATATCCAGCAGCAGGGAAGCATGGTGTCATAGCATATAATGAAAAACGTCATTCATTGGATATATTCTCACATCATTCACAGATTGCATCTCTGCAACTTGATCAACACGGAAGTAATGGAGTGATAAACCGACTGTCAGCAATGAGTGTTGTATCCAAAGATTCTATATGGTTGTATGATCAGGTTGCATTCTACCTTATGGATTCAAAAGGTAATGTCTTAAATAGAATCAAGACGGACAAGACTCCAATCTGCGACTGTAACTATGCCATGAGTTCTTCTTCTTTTGGCTTCGGCAAGAATGGTGAACTTTTATATATAGTCTTGGCAGACGACAAAAGATTCACGTTGGAAAGGTTTGATGTCAAATCCAGCGAGGTGATAGGTCGTGTTCCAATACCTTTTCCTGAGGTTAACCCTAAAGGTGAAAAAAACTATGGATATATGTATGTGCCTAACGTGTCATTCTATGACAATGTAGTAATATGCAACTTCCCATATACATCAGAATTTGTGGTAATAGATAAGACTGATTATCATTTTGAGATATACAAAGCTGATTCGCATTATACCAAAAATGTTATTGAGCCATATAATGGAGCCACGGATGCAAACGAAATGCAGATTTACGGATGGAGAAATCCACATTTCTATCAGTTCCTTTATCTTCGAGAGAAAGAGATATATGTACGACCGATGCTTGGAGGTATTGATACAGCAAAACATTGTGATACGAATACAATTGTTGACGCACAGACGTTATACCTTATGTTCTTTGATAAGGAATTCAACATAATAGGAGAATATCCAATGAGATCAGCATTGTACAACTATTTCAATGGTTGGACAGGTGTAGAAGATGGTATCGTGCTTTTTCGTGACAACATATTGTCACGAGAATCGTCTGAGCACCTTGCTTATAGTGTCATATCACTCAGGAACAAAAGATAGAATTACTATCCATACCTATATCTAATGGAACAACATTGGAAGAATTAGATATATTACAGCATGAATTTAGCAGAATTGACGTTCAATGTCATATAGGATTATTTACAGGTCATTAAATATGCAAATAGAAATGAGGAATCAATTAGCAACACTTCTTTTCTCCGCAGTGCTACTTCTCTCCTGCACCTCTAACCTTGATGCTTCGTTGGAGGCTGCAGGGGAGAACAGAGAGGAGTTGGAGAAGGTGCTGGAGCATTTCCAGCGAGACGATAATCCGCTGAAGTATGAAGCAGCCGTGTTTCTTATAGAGAATATGCAACACCAATATACCTACCAGGGAAAGAGCGTGGAGGAACTGGATGCGCTGTATCTCAAGACTGCAGAAATGTCGCAGAACAAAAGAACGGAATATTTCAATGCCAATGCTACTGATATAACCTCCGGCAATCCCATGAAGCCTTCGATGGATATAACGAGGATAAAAGCTGATTATCTCATAAAAGCCATAGACGATGCTTGCGAAGTATGGTGCCAGGCACCATGGCATGAGGCATACGACAAGTCCGTCTTCTTTGAATATATATTGCCATACCGCATAGACCATGAGTTACTCAGCGACTGGCGCGAAGCTATCAGCAAAGAGTTTCCCCTTCTTGCTGACAACGTTGTTCTTTCACGTAGGGGCATGAAATATGAAGCAGAGACTGCAGAAGCCGTGATGTATATGGAAAGGAACATTGACGGAGCATCCAATGGACAGGCTGCAATGCTCATTGGAAAGGGTAGTTCACTATCTTTTACCATAAATACAGAGAGGGATACAAAGAAACGACTTATCATCAGATACTCCACGCCAGATAGAATAGTGCACGCCCTCGTGCAGATAAACGGTAGAGTAGTGGATACGCTACATCTGGCACCAAGCCGCAACAGTGTCTCCTTTTCAGAGAAGTGGCATCATAAGGCCTATCCACTTAGAAAAGGAGCGAACATGCTGACGGTAACCTCACCATCCGATTCCCTTTGCATAGACTATATCCAACTGGGTGCGGTGGAAGACATCCGTCCTTCGGAACTCACGGATTTCTCTTCGCATTACCATACCATCGCCAACAAGCAGACTGGTAACCTCATCACCCTTGATACTTCCATGGTACGCGTGACAGACGGCCTTCAACTCCTTCCCTATGCCAAGAACGACAGAAGACAGCATCTTCGTCTGGATAGTGAAGGATATCCTCTGTGGAAGATAGCCTGTCATGAGAACAGAGGCAAGGATGTGTGTCTTGAGATGACCTTCGGTACATCACGTGTGCTGGCTCCTGATTCTCTGGTCACCGCCGCCGTATATGAGAACCGTCCTTTCATGCAGTGGGCATTCCTCCCAGTTGGTGGCAACGAATATCGTATAATGAACAAACACACGGGAATGTTCCTTGACATACGCAGAGACAGCGAAAGAGAGCTATTGGTCCAGAAACCATACGCCTTTTCCGACACCCAGATATGGAGAGTGATACCGCGCGAGAAGAACACCCACGCACAGCATTTCTTCACCCTTCATTCATCCATATCCGAGGCAATGCGCGTGCTGGATATCACTCATTCCTTCGAATACTTCATTCATAATTGTCCTTTCCTCACAAAGGGCAGTACACTGATGAAGACGAAGAGCGGCAAGTGTGCTGACGAGACAGCCTACTCTGTGTTGCTGAGCAGATATCTCGGCATCCCTGCAGCATATGACTTTACACCTCATTGGGGCAATCGCAGCGGGTCTCATTCGTGGAGCGTTCTCATTGACAAGGATGGCAAGACAGTTCCTTTTTATATGGGGAACATGCCTGGTGACACTGCGCATTATTTCTATTCATATCTCAAGCCCAAGGTATTCCGCTACAGGTACAGTCTCAATAAGGAAATCGTCAACGATTTCCAATCTGAGAAAAGCATTCCATCTCTTTTCGCATGTCCAAGGTATACAGACGTGACAGACCAATACTACAATACCATTGATGTGGTTCGTGAAGTTCCTGATGAATATCGAAACAGAAATTTAGCTTACATCTGTGTCTTTGATAATAGGAACTGGGTACCAGTCTATTATGGTAAAATAACTGGTGATAAAGTCACATACAAGGATATGGGACGTGGTATTGTATATATGTCTGCCGTTTATGAAGACAATAAAATTATTCCTTTCGGTAATCCTTTCGTGGTAACCCAAAACGGTATGATTGAAGACATACAGTGTGATAAAAATAAAAAGATAACAATGACCTTGACGAGAAAATATCCGTTTATGGGTGCACAGGATTACTTTAACAGCCGAATGAATGGAGGTCAATTTCAAGGTGCGAACAAATCAGACTTTTCTGATGCAGAGACCCTTCATACCCATCATGGTATAACAAACGGCAACTGGTACAATATTCCTATAAATTCATCAAAAACATTCCGATACCTTAGATATATAGGAGGACGAGGTTCCTTTTGCAATATCAATGAGTTGGAGTTTTATGACAATATAGGAAAAAAGATAGATGGTAAAATCATTGGTACAGAAGGAGAATCTTGGTGTCCCAAGGAAAGAGTCTTTGATGGTGATATCCTTACTGGTTTCGGTGGGTTGAGTCCAGATGGTAATTGGGTTGGTTTGCAGTTACCCAATCCTATCCAGCTTTCCAAAATAAGATATATCGGTCGCAATGATGGCAACTGTGTGGAGCGTGGTGATAGATATGAATTATATGTATGGCACAAAGATGGCTACTGGGAGCAGGTTGGCTCACAGACTGCAGCTGACAATGTCTTGTATTTCAATAACATTCATCCCGGAGGGCTATATATATTGAAAGATATAACAAAAGGTGTGGAGGAACGAATCTTCACATATAAAAAGAAAGGAGGGCAGATATGGTGGTAAAATAAATTATTAAGTAATATATGACTCTACTACAAAAAGTCAGAGCGGTTTCAAATCGTAAGTTGAGTACCTGTTTTGGAGCCATTATACCTTTCAATTAGCCGTATTTCAACAGAAAACATAATGCCGCAAAGACTTTTGCTTACAGATTGCAACTAAAAAATGTAAAAGACAAATTTCGAGCTACTTTTTGTAGCGGACTCATATATATTAAGAACAGAATTTTTGTTAATTTTTATAAGAAAAACATTAGTGTCCACTAAAAATTAGGGACGAGTTAAAATTTAAAATTTTCAAATAAATCTGGTCCATCAAGACCGCTTTGTTCTTTGACATCATTGAATTTAGTTTTGCTGAAAAGATCCTTCAGAAGAGTCTTGTCTG
>JAZQOH010000027.1:0-19066 GCA_045627725.1 Prevotella sp.
AGGATGGGATGATGAAACACCTGTCGAGAAATACAGAGAACTCCTACCTGACATGTGGACTCCAAAATCTTAAAATAGCGATGCTAATCAAACTGCATCGCTATTTTTATGTGGCACAGGATAAACCCGGAGACGGATACAAATATTTGTGTAGTTAGTGTATAAATAGTGTTGTTAAGCAGACTTAACAACACTGCATAAAACGACTGGGAAACAATATGTTATAATGGGTAGTGTAGTTAGTGTATAAACCCCGACTTATTTAATGATATTTTATTAAAAATCTTGCATATTTGAGATTTTTTTAGTACATTTGCATAGTAAAAACAAGGATGGCTGGATAAATCTGTGGCGCATACCCGACCCCGACGAGATAGAGGAGGGAAGACCCTCTCCCCGCTCCCCCATTAAAGGGGGAGAGCCGGAGGGCGATGGGAATGGAGAAATTTTTAGTAAGAAATTTAGTTTGTTTGATAGAATATTATGAAAGAAGAATATAAGAAAGTGGTGCTTTGCTCTGGTAGTGGATGCAAGGTTGCTGACCTTTGCCATAGGGCAATGGGGTATAAGACGATAACGAAGGAAGACAGGTACCTGAGGGTGGTTAACCCATTGGTAATCACCAATGATAAGGATTGCCCGATGTTCTCAGGGAAGAAGAAGGTGCGCTATGGTTGTGGCTTTATGAATATGGAACGAAACCTGCCAAGGGCGGTGTTTGAGTCGATGAAGAGCGAACTCCTTGCTCGCTACACTAAGAATCCATACTATGAGATGCGCAAGGGGACGCGACTGATCTCGCCTGACGTGCAACAGTTCTTTGCGGAGCTGTTTGAGGCGCAAGGCATAGAGCCTTATCCTTTTGACAGCTATGTGGAGAAGGAAGAGTGGGGGTGAGAAAAGAATGAAAAAGATGAAAAGATGAAAAGAGAGTGAAAACTGCAGTATTTTGAAATAATTGATATAATATTTTGTCATGTCAAAAAAAAGTAGTATTTTTGCATTCTAAATTAAGCCCTTGAAGAATTCAGGGCAAAAAAGTGTGTTTGAACATCGAATCATTAACTAAAAAAGAAAATGATGGACTCTCAAGAAAAAGACCTGGAACAAGTTCCAGCAGTAGAGGAAAAGCGTATTTTCGCTACAAAAGAAGAGGTTGTTGACCGAGTTAAGGAACTTGCACAGGCTGAAGAAATTCCTACAAAGCAAGACGTTGATCATCTCAAGGTGGCATTTTATCACCTTTTAAATGCCGAGCGTGAGGCGCATCAGAAGGCATTCATCGAAGCTGGCGGCGATCCTATGCAGTATGTAATTCCTGTGGATGAGATAGAGCAGGTATTCAAGGCTGAAATGAATCTCATCAAGGAAAAGCGCCAGAAGGCTTTCCTCCAGATGGAAGAGGAGAAGCAGGCGAACCTTAAGCGTAAGCAGGAAATCATCGAACGCATCAAGTCGCTCGCTGACTCACCAGAAGAAGCCAACAAGGCTTATCAGGAATTTAAGGCTCTGCAGGCAGAGTGGAAGGAAGTGAAGGCTGTACCAGCTGAAAACGCTGCTGACCTCTGGAAGAACTACCAGTTGTGCGTAGAGCAGTTCTATGACCTTCTGAAACTTAATAGCGAAGCTCGCGAATACGACTTCAAGAAGAATCTTGAGATGAAGACTGCTATCATCGAGACTGCAGAGAAACTTGCTGACGAAGAGGATGTTATCAGCGCATTCCATCAGATTCAAGAACTCCATAACCAGTTCCGTGAAATAGGTCCTGTAGCAAAGGAACTCCGCGAGGAGATATGGGCACGCTTCAAGCAGGCAAGCACAGTGGTTAATCGCCGTCATGCTGCTCATTTCGATGCTATCCGTGCTCAGGAAGAAGAGAATCTCGCAAAGAAGGAAACTCTGTGTGAGAAGGTGGAGAACATCGTTGCACAGGTGGCTTCAACATCTGCTGAGTGGGAGGAGAAGACAAAGGAGATTATCGCCCTTCAGACAGAATGGAAGACTATCGGTTTTGCTCCTCAGAAAATGAATGTGAAGATTTTCGAGCGTTTCCGTAGCGCTTGCGATGCATTCTTCAATGCAAAGAATGTATATTTCACAGAGCTGAAGAACCGTTTTGCAGAGAATCTTGCTAAGAAAGAGGCTCTCGTGGCTGAAGCAAAGGCACTTGCTGACTCTACTGACTGGAAGGCAACAAGCGATAAGCTCATCCAGTTGCAGAAGGATTGGAAGCAGGTAGGCATGGTGCCAAAGAAGGTTGGCGATCAGTTGTGGAATGACTTCCTCGCTGCTTGTAATAAGTTCTTCGAGGCTCGCAATGCTGCCAACGCTGGTCAGCGCAACGAGCAGAAGGATAACCTTGAGAAGAAGCGTTCTATCATAGCACAGCTTAAGGAACTCATCGAGGCAGAAGCAGAAGGTCTTCAGCAGAAGATGCAGAAGCTTACAGAGGAATACAATGCTGTTGGTCACGTTCCATTCAAGGAAAAGGATAATGTTTTCCGTGAGTACCACGAAGTACTTGACGCACTCTATAAGAAGCTGAACAGCAATTCTGCACGTCGTCGCCTTGATAAGTTCAAGAGTTCTCTGAAGGACGTTGCTCAGCGTGGCGAGTCGGCTATCAACGATGAGCGCACACGTCTCGCTCGCCGCTTTGAAACTCTCAAGCAGGAGTTGCAGACATACGAGAACAACCTTAACTTCCTCTCTGCTTCGAGCAAGAAGGGTAATAGCCTCATCGATGAGATGAACCGTAAGGTGGAGAAGCTTCGTGATGATCTTGAACTCGTTCGCCAGAAGATTAAGGCAATCGATTCAGAGAAGTAATCCTCCTTCTTGAATTACATAAATACTTCAATATATCTTTCTCAATATGGATTTCCGCATTATCGTGGGAATCCATATTTTTCTTTTGCTTATCAAAAATGATAATAAACAAAAAAAGCATCACTCGAAAGTGATGCTCTTTGTTGGGATACCCGGACTCGAACCAGGAAAGGCAGGACCAGAATCTGCAGTGTTACCATTACACCATATCCCAAGATTTGCATTCAGAACTCTTGTTCCTTGTTTGCGAGTGCAAAGGTAGTAACTTTTTTTGTTCCGTGCAAATTTTTTCTTGAATATTTTTCAAAAAAATGTATTTTTCTTTTCCTAAAACGTATTATTGTTCTTTTTTGCCGAACAATTTCATATATTCGTCCTCAAAGTTGGGAGTGAAGATATCCTTTCCGATATTCTCCATTATCTCATCCTTCGACCAGAATCTGCCACCAGCCAATTCTGTTTCTGATGGAGTAACGATCCCGTCATAGACGGTTTTGTGAACATAGACGAGCTCCTTCTCTCTCTTCCCTTCAAAGACATACTTGCAGATAAACTCAGGGGTGAAGTCGGTAATGCCAAGTTCTTCCTCCACTTCCCTTCGAAGCGCCATCTCGACACTCTCGCCGAGATCAACGTGTCCACCTGTTGCTGTGTCCCATTTGTCAGGCTGAATGTCTTTCCATTCTGGGCGATGCTGAAGGTATAGTTCTCCTTTTGAGTTGAACACATGAAGATGAACTACAGGATGAAGGACCTTTGTGCCGTTGTGGGCATCACCTCTTGATATTGCTCCGAGGATGTTTCCTTCTTCGTCAACGATAGGGAATTGTTCGTTTTGGTTGTCCATTATTATTTATTTTGGAGTATTCTTTAAGTAAAAAGATTTTCTATTATATTATAATAATAAGGTGTAGGTATTACAATCAGGGAATATCTCGTGAATGTTCTCTGGTTCGTCATTGAACAAACCGAAGACGGTGGAGCCGCTACCACTCATAGCAGCATATTGTGCTCCGGTTTCATACAGCAATGCTTTTATCTCTGCCAGTTCGGGATGGAATGAGAAGATGCTTTCCTCAAAGTCGTTGATGAGTTCATCCTTCCACGTTTCTATAGGTTGCAGGATGATGTCGCGACAGCATTTTGCAGGAGTCTTAGGCTTGATGCCAGCAAAAGCCTCCTTCGTAGAAACTGCTACATTAGGTTTCACGAGTGCTATCCACTTACCCTTAAGTATCTCGCTGTCAGGAGTGTATTCTGTTAATGGAGTGAGAATCTCGCCAATACCAGTAGCATACGAAGACTGTGAGGTGATGAAAAAGGCGCAGTCAGCACCGAGCTTTGCAGCATAGCGCTCCATGGTAGGGATGTCTATCTTGAGATTGAACTGCTCGTTGAGAAGTCGAATCATGAATGCTGCATCGCTCGAACCGCCACCAAGACCAGCCTGCATAGGTATCATCTTGCGTAAGAGAACGTTGATGCGTGGGAGAGGGTAGTCCTTCGCCAGAAGGTTATAGGCTCTGACAACAAGATTCTTCCTTGCATCGCATTCTATTACTGCACCGTCAACGGACAATTCACAATCATAGGAAGATGCTTCATCTTCTTTCTGAGGCTCGATTTCCAGAGTATCATTGACTGGTATAGGATAGAAAACGGTCTCCAGATTATGGTAGCCATCCTCACGTTTCGAAACGATATTCAATCCGAGATTTATCTTGGCACAAGGGAAAGTTATCATATTGTAACTGCTAATTTATATTATTTGATTTGCAAAAGTAATAATAAATTTTTACTTTGCGAAAAACTTTGTATTCCTTTTTTGTAAAATAAAAGAAAAAACAGTACCTTTGCACCGCTAAATCCAAAAAGCCTATGCCACAACAAAGAAATACATCCCGTTCACGTCGTCAGCAGACGCAGACAGTTGACACCTCATTGGGCCACATGCCACCTCAGTCGGTAGAGATTGAGAAGCTGGTACTTGGTGCGTTGATGATAGACGTTGACGCCTTCACCATCGTTAGTGAGATATTACGTCCTGAGACATTCTATGAACCACGTCATCAGAAAATCTATAGCGCCATTGTGAAACTGAGTTCCAATGAATTGCCTGTGGATTTGATGACCGTTATAGAGCAATTGAAGCAGGATGGAACCCATGATGAGGTGGGAGCTCCAAACTATATCATAGACCTTACGGCAAATGTCGTTTCGTCTGCCAATATAGAATATCACGCACGACTCCTTGCGCAGAAGTTCCTTGCGCGACAACTGATAACCTATGCCTCGGGCATTGAGGGCAAGGCTTTTGATGAATCGAGCGACATAGAAGAACTGATGCAAGAGGCAGAGGGACAGCTCTTTGAACTCTCGCAGAAGAATATGCGCCAGGATTATCAGGCTGTTTCTGAGGTTGTGAAAAAGGCTGAGGAACTTCTGAAGAAGGCAATGGCGAATGACGGAGGTATGACGGGTGTACCTACGGGATATTATGAGATGGACAAGATTACGAGCGGATGGCAGGCTTCCGACCTTGTCATCATAGCGGGACGTCCTGCCATGGGTAAGACGTCATTTGCCCTTTCCCTTGCACGAAACATTGCCGTTGACTATAACGAGCCTATCGCGTTCTTCTCTTTGGAAATGAACAACGTACAGTTGGTTAACCGTCTCATCTCCAACGTGTGCGAGATAAGAGGCTCAAACATCCTGAGTGGTAAGCTTTCCGATGACGAGTTGGAGCGCTTTGACAAGCGTATCTCAAGTCTTTCCAATGCTCCTATCTATGTGGATGATACTCCAGGACTTTCCGTCTTTGAACTCAGAACAAAGGCACGTCGCCTTGTGAGGGAGAAGGGCGTGAAGGTGATAATGATTGACTATCTGCAGCTTATGTCGGCAAGCGGTATGAACTTCAATAGCCGTCAGGAAGAGGTGAGCATGATAAGTCGTTCGCTCAAAGGACTTGCCAAGGAATTGGATATTCCGGTGCTTGCCCTGTCGCAGCTGAGCCGTGCCGTAGAGCAACGCCCAGGTACTGATGGAAAGGTGCCTCAGTTGTCAGACCTTCGTGAATCGGGTGCCATCGAGCAGGATGCCGATATGGTGCTCTTCGTTCATCGCCCAGAATATTACCGCATACTTCAGGATGATGAAGGACGTGACCTCCGTGGTGTGGCACAGATTATCATAGCCAAGCACCGTAAGGGTGCCACAGGTACAGTAAATCTTAACTTCCGCGGTGAGTTCACACGCTTTGCCAACCCTGAGGATGTGGATGCCAGTGCTCCACCACCACCTATGGAAGGAGGCGAGATAAGGGAGTCGAGTGCTTTTGGAGGAGATCCATTCGGGGGCGATGCAGTATCTGGTCAGATGCCATTCTGATGATGCTTTGCCATCGTCGCAAATGTCATTTTAGCCAGATGATTGACGTTTTATGTCTGTTTATACCTTTTCTGCTTGTAAATAATGCTTAAATGTAAGCAAATTAGGATAAATAATTGATAATTTATTCGTCATTCTCATAAATATTTAGTAATTTTGCATCGTTTTTGAAACATAAAAGTAAATATTGACAAAATGATTCGCAACATTAACCTATCTTCAATTATTATTAACCTCCTGCTTCGATACGAAACGGGAAGTGATAATATGTGCTGGTAGATGCGATTCGAGTAAGATACAAGCCTTTTTCACTTCCCGAGTGGGAGCGAAGAAGGCTTTTTCAGTGTAAATAAGATATAAACAAGGATAATATGAGCGACAGATTATTTATTTTTGACACTACGCTGCGTGACGGCGAACAGGTGCCAGGATGTCAGTTGAACACAATTGAGAAGATTCAGGTGGCAAAGCAGCTTGAACAACTCGGTGTTGACGTTATTGAGGCAGGTTTCCCTATTTCCAGTCCTGGTGATTTCAATTCCGTTATTGAGATTTCAAAGGCTGTTACCTGGCCAACGATCTGTGCCCTTACACGTGCAGTGGAGAAGGATATCGACTGTGCGGCAGAGGCACTTCAGTATGCAAAGCGTAAGAGAATACATACCGGTATCGGAACATCCGACAGTCATATTAAGTTTAAGTTCAACTCCAATCGTGAGGAAATCATCGAGCGTGCTGTGCGTGCCGTGAAGTATGCCAAGAAGTACGTAGAGGACGTTGAGTTCTATGCAGAGGATGCAGGTCGTACAGACAATGAGTATCTCGCCCGCGTCATCGATGCTGTAACGAAGGCAGGTGCTACCGTATGTAACATTCCAGATACCACAGGTTTCCGTGTGCCAAACGAATATCAGGAGAAGATAAAGTATCTCTATGAGCACGTTGATGCTTTCTCTGCAGGCAAGGCAATTCTTTCTACCCATTGCCATAATGACCTCGGTATGGCTACTGCAAACACCGTAGCTGGTGTGCTTGGCGGTGCTCGTCAGGTGGAGGTTACCATTAATGGTATTGGTGAGCGTGCCGGTAATACTTCACTCGAAGAGGTTGCTATGATCTTCAAGACTCACCCTGACCTTGGCATTGAGACAAACATCAATACTTCAAAGATATATCCTACTTCACGTATGGTAAGTTCGCTGATGAACATGCCTGTTCAGCCAAACAAGGCTATCGTGGGTAAGAATGCGTTTGCTCACTCTTCTGGTATCCATCAGGATGGCGTGCTGAAGAATGTTTCCACTTACGAGATTATGGATCCAAAGGAGGTTGGTATCGATGATAATGCTATCGTACTTACCGCTCGTTCTGGCCGTGCTGCTTTGAAGCATCGTCTCAGCGTGAATGGAGTAGAGGTAGAAGGCGAGAAGCTCGACAAGATATATGAGGCATTCCTTAAACTTGCTGATAAGAAGAAGGAGGTGAACGATGATGATATCCTCGTTCTTGCAGGTGCTGATCGTTCCGAGGCTCACGCTATCAAACTCGACTTCCTCCAGGTTACCACAGGCATGGGAAATGGTTCGAAGTGTGTTGCCAGCCTTGGTCTTGATATCAGCGGACAGAAGTTTGAGGCTTGCTCAACTGGTAATGGTCCTGTAGATGCTGCCATCAAGGCTCTTAAGAAGATTATCATCAAGGAGATGACTCTTAAGGAGTTTACCATCCAGGCTATCTCAAAGGGTTCTGATGATACTGGTAAGGTACACATGCAGGTGGAATATGATGGTCATGTTTACTACGGTTTCGGTGCTGATACCGACGTAGTAAAGGCTTCCCTCGAGGCTTATATCGACTGTATCAATAAGTTTAAGTAATTCAGTTGACAGATAAGACTGTACTTCAATCATATTTTGCATATAGATTTAGTAATTAGTAATTCGTAATTTAAATATAGAATGAATACTTTATTTGACAAAATTTGGGACGCCCACGTTGTTCAGCAGGTGGAAGATGGTCCTACACAATTGTATATTGACAGATTGTATGCTCACGAGGTGACTTCACCACAGGCATTTGACACTCTCCGCGATAAGGGCATTAAGGCTTTCCGTCCTGACCATGTGGTTGCTATGCCTGACCATAACACACCTTCTGACCAGCAGGAGCGCATCGATGATCCTATTGGCAAGAAGCAGGTGGAAACTCTCGCAAAGAACTGCGCTGAGTTCGGCATCAAGCATTTCGCTATGGGCACAAAGGATAACGGTATCATCCACGTAGTAGGTCCTGAGAAGGCACTCTCTCTTCCTGGTATGACAATCGTTTGCGGTGACTCTCACACTTCTACCCACGGTGCTGTAGGCGCTATCGCAATGGGTATCGGTACTTCTGAGGTTGCTCAGGTGCTCGCTTCCCAGTGTATCCTTCAGTCGAAGCCAAAGACAATGCGCATTAACATCGAGGGCACTCTTCCAGAGAACACAACTGCAAAGGATGTAGCTCTCTATATCATGGCTCAGATGACTACTTCCGGTGCTACAGGCTATGCTGTAGAGTATGCAGGTTCTGCTATTCGCAATATGTCTATGGAAGGTCGTCTGACACTCTCTAACCTCTCTATCGAGATGGGTTCACGTGCAGGTCTTATCGCTCCTGACGAGACAACTTTCGAGTATCTCAAGGGACGTGAGTATGCTCCTAAGGGTGAGGCATGGGATAAGGCTGTAGAGGAATGGAAGAAACTCAAGAGCGATGATGATGCTGTATTCGATATGGAGGTTACATACCGCGCAGAAGATATCGCACCACGCATCACTTACGGAACAAATCCAGGTGCTGGCATCGCTATTGACGAGTGCATCCCAACTCTCGACGGTATGAACGATTCAGAGAAGGAGCAGTTCCTCGGTATGCTTGACTATATGCAGTTCAAACCAGGACAGAAGCTTGAGGGCACTCCTGTTGACTATTGCTTCCTCGGTGCCTGCACAAATGGTCGTATCGAAGACTTCCGCGCTTTCGCTTCTGTTGTTAAGGGAAAGAAGAAGGCTGGCAATGTAATTGCTTGGCTCGTACCAGGTTCTTGGCTCGTTCGCCAGCAGATTATCGATGAGGGTATCGACAAGATTCTTGAAGAGGCAGGTTTTGAACTTCGTCTTCCTTCTTGCTCTGCATGTCTTGCCATGAATCCAGACAAGGTGCCAGCTGGTAAGCTTGCTATCTCTACAAGCAACCGTAACTTCGTAGGTCGTCAGGGACCTGGTGCTCGCACCGTTCTCGCTTCTCCACTCGTAGTTGCAGCTTCTGCTATCACAGGCGTAATCACAGATCCAAGAAAACTATAAATAGTTCTCCGCGATTTTTCGCAGAGCAAAAAAAGATATTTACAATGGCAAAAGAAAAATTCGACATAATACAGTCAACCTGCATTCCTATTGAGATTGACAACAACAATACTGATAACATCATCCCTGCTCGTTATCTTGCTTTCACAACTCGTGACCCAAAGTTCTATGGTGATGCTTTCATGCATGACCTTCGCTATGATGCTAATAATGAGCCAATAGCAGACTTCGTAATGAACAAGCCAGAGTTCTCTGCTGCTCCTAGCAAGGGCATCCATGAGATTATCGTTGGTGGTCAGAACTGGGGTTCAGGCTCTAGTCGTGAGCATGCTGCATGGGCTATTGCAGGTTATGGTGTTCGCGTGGTTATCTCTTCTTCTTTCGCAGATATCCATCGCAACAACCTCCTCAACTGCTTCGTTCTCCCTGTTATCGTCAGCCGTGAGTTCCAGCTCGAACTCTTCGCTACAATTGCAAAGAATCCTAATGCAGAGGTGAAGGTTGACGTTCCTAACCAGACGGTTACTAATCTCTCAACAGGTAACTCTGAGCATTTCGAAATCAACTCATACAAGAAGTATTGTCTGATGAATGCATACGATGACATCGACTTCCTGTTGAGCAATACAGATAAGATTGAGGCTTACGAAACCCTCCCCTAACCCCTCTCCCAGAGGGGAACTGGAATGTTTTTTCCCGATATGAGTGATTCGCGACTACATCAATATAATACAGCTGCTCCTGACAGATATATGCTCTTGAAGGAATATGCTGAACAAATGAAGAAGTGTCCAACAGAAGCAGAAATACATCTTTGGAGTTATATTTCTGCACGAAAGATGGGCATAAAATTCAATCGTCAACATATTATCGGTGACTTTATCGTTGATTTCGTTAGCTTAAAGTACAAAATCGTGATTGAGGTTGATGGAGAGTATCATTATAAAGATGAGCAAGTTATTTCAGATGAGGAAAGGACAGCTTACCTGAACAGGCGAGGATTTAAAGTCTTACGTTTTGATAATAAAGAAGTATTGACTGACATTGATTCCGTATTAGAACGGATTTCCGATGTCATAGATCAAACTATAAGGAATATTAATGAATGGTGATATAACGAAAAATGTATCTTCACCCCCTCCTGGAGAGGGGGACTGGGGGAGGGTTGAAATAATGGACTCCACTCTCCGCGACGGAGAGCAGACGAACGGTGTTTCCTTCATCCCTCATGAGAAACTCGTAATAGCAAGGATGCTGCTTCGCGATGTGAATGTTGATCGCATCGAGGTGGCTTCTGCACGAGTTAGCGAGGGCGAGAAGGAGGCTGTTGCTATGATTTGTCGTTATGCAAAAGGTGCAGGAATGCTCAATAGGGTAGAGATTCTTGGTTTTGTGGATGGCAATCGTTCCATTGACTGGATCGTGGATTGTGGAGGCAAAGTTATAAATCTTCTTACCAAAGGCTCGCTGAAGCATTGCACTAAGCAGTTGGGCAAGACTCCAGAAGAGCATATTGCTGATATCTGCAAGACTATAGAATATGCTCATAACCAAGGACTTGACGTAAACCTCTACCTCGAGGATTGGTCAAACGGAATGAAGTCATCGCCAGAGTATGTATATAATATGGTGGAGGCATTGAAGGATAAGGGAGTGAAGCGTTTCATGCTTCCAGATACCCTTGGTGTTCTCAATCCCGTTGATGCACATTCCTATATGGCTGACATGGTGAAGCGATTCCCGGATGTTCACTTTGACTTTCACGGACATAATGACTACGACCTTGCCGTCAGCAATTCCCTTGCTGCAGTAACGGCAGGAGCAAAGGGCGTTCACGTTACCGTCAATGGTCTTGGTGAGCGTTGCGGTAATGCTCCTCTCGCTTCCGTGGAGGCAATACTCCATGATCATCTGAAGATGAACACTTCCATCAATGAGGATAAACTCAATGAGATAAGTGGGGTGGTGGAGAGCTATTCGGGTATTCCTATATCTCCAAACCAACCTATCGTTGGTGAGAACGTATTTACACAAGTGGCTGGTGTTCATGCAGATGGAGATAATAAGGATAAGCTTTACTGTAACGAACTTGTACCAGAACGCTTTGGCAGAAAAAGAGCATACGCACTTGGTAAGAGTTCGGGAAAGGCAAACATTGAGATGAATCTTCAGGAACTTGGTATGGACCTCACTCCAGAGCAGGTGAAGAAGATTACTCAGAGAATAACAGAACTGGGAGATAGGAAATCTGTCGTTACTCAGGAAGATCTTCCATTCATCGTTTCCGATGTCTTAAAGCATGACACTCCTGACGACAAGGTGAAGCTTCTCGGCTATATGGTCAGCCTTTGCTATGGCATTAAGCCTTTGGCTTCTATTAAGGTTGAGATTGATGGCGAAGCTTATAATGGTGAGGCTACGGGCGATGGTCAGTATGATGCTTTCGTGAAGGCATTGCGCCGAATCTATCGTGATAAGCTTGGTCGTCAACTCCCAGACTTGCTCAATTATGCCGTAAGTATTCCTCCTGGTGGACGTACCGATGCTTTGGTGCAAACGGTAATCTCCTGGAAACTGGAGGATGGCTCTGTCTTACGTACCCGCGCACTTGATGCTGACCAGACAGAGGCAGCTATCAAGGCAACAATGAAAATGTTAAACAAAATACAATAAAGAAAGATGAACTTAAAAATTGCAGTTCTGGCTGGTGATGGCATCGGACCAGAAATCATGGAACAGGGTGTTGCCGTTCTCTCTGCAGTAGCAGAGAAGTTCGGTCACGAAGTTAGTTACAAGGAAGCTCTCTGCGGTGCTCACGCTATCGATGAGGTTGGTGATCCATTCCCAGAAGAGACTTTCAAGGTATGTGAAGAGGCAGACGCAGTGCTCTTCGCTTCTGTAGGTGATCCTAAGTTTGACAACAATCCAACAGCAAAGGTACGCCCTGAACAGGGACTTCTCGCTATGCGTAAGAAGCTCGGCCTTTATGCTAACATCCGTCCTGTAACAACTTTCGACTGCCTCGTTCATAAGTCACCACTTAAGGATGAGATCGTTAAGGGTGCTGACTTCATCTGTATCCGCGAGCTCACTGGTGGTATGTACTTCGGTAAGAAGCAGGAGCCTTCTATCAATGCTGAGGGTGTTGAAGATGCTCTTGATACAAACTATTACTCTCGTCCTGAGGTTGAGCGCATTCTTAAGGTAGGTTATCAGTATGCACGTCAGCGTCGCAAGCACCTTACTGTTGTGGATAAGGCTAACGTTCTCGCTTCTTCTCGCCTTTGGAGAAAGATTGCACAGGAGATGGCTCCACAGTATCCTGACGTTGAAACTGACTTTATGTATGTTGACAACGCTGCTATGCGTATGATTCAGGATCCTAAGTTCTTTGACGTTATGGTGACAGAGAACACCTTTGGCGACATTCTTACTGACGAAGGTTCTGTAATCACAGGTTCTATGGGTCTTCTCCCATCAGCATCTACAGGTTCTTCTACTCCTGTATTCGAGCCTATCCATGGTTCTTGGCCACAGGGTAAGGGCTTGAACATCGCAAACCCACTCGCACAGATTCTTTCCGTTGCTATGCTCTTCGAGTATTTCGACCTTAAGGAAGAAGGCGCTCTCGTTCGCAAGGCAGTTGACGCTTCTCTCGATGAGAACGTACGCACACCAGAGATTCAGGTTGAAGGTGGTGCAAAGTATGGCACAAAGGAAGTTGGCGCTTGGATCGTCAACTATATCAAGAACGCTTAAGCCAATCTGTTCATATTAAACTTACCTCTATGCGTAAGATATTAATATTCATCACGCTACTCTCGTGTTGCGTCTATGCCTCGGCACAGACATCACGTGAGTGGCGTGATTCCGTTTCCTACCTCTCTCAACTCATCGAGCAGAATCCTAAGTCATTGGAACTGAGGATGAGAAAGGCAGAGGCAAACATCGCCCTGGAGCAATGGCAGTATGCCCTCGATGAATACTCCAATATTCTTGATCTCTATCCTACTCATCTTGGGGCATTGTATTTCCGTGGCTATGTCAATGATAAGTTGAAGCGCTATTCCTTTGCCCGACAGGATTACGAGCAGGTGTTGCGCTATGCCCCTGATCATGAGGGCGCTATCACAGGCCTCATCCTTGTCAATCTTTCCGACAATAGACTTCTCAATGCCTTTGATGAGTCAAATCATCTCGTGGAACTGTATCCGGATCATTCTTCTTCATACGCTCTTCGTGCGCAGGTGGAAGATGCAAGAGGTATGACAGAACTTGCTATCGATGACATTTCCAAGTCAATAGAACTGGAACAGGATAAATTGCCTTCTGATTATAAAATAACGTTGAATGATCCATTCACTATCTACGTCCTTCATCGTATCGAATTGTATGCAAAGATGAAAAAGAAGAAATACCAAGCTATGGCGGAAGTAGATAGGGAATTGCTGATTTCCATGGGCATTCCAAGTGCCTTCTTTATGAAGAAAAAATAAACGCTGTTCCTAAAGCGTTGAGTTAGCATGCCTAAAGCATTGAGTTAGCATGCCTAAAGCGTTGAGTTAGCACACCTAAAGCTCACACAAAAAAGCATTGGTTCTAAAAAATGAGTAGAACCAATGCTTTTTTATGTATCTTTTTTAGTTATTAAACACCTATATTAATCAAGGGTGTATAGTAATAGAACTATAAAGGAGATAATTCCTGCTACAACACACAAAGCCTTAAAGCCCCACTTACGGATAAGGCGCATTCTCTCCACATGAGAGAACATACGCTTACGATATTCTCCGGTTACATCCTTATGCTTCCCACTATGATGATGGTGGTGATGGTGGTGATGATGATGATGCTCGCTGGAAACCGTGGTTGATTTATCGTTAGTCTTCTTTACTGTATTCTCTTCCATGATTATTTTTTTCTGTTTAAAAGTACAACATTCTCCACGTGAGGAGTGTGAGGGAACATATCCACTGGCTGAACCGCATCCACCTTATAATGCTCATCAAGGAGTTGGAGGTCACGTGCCTGAGTGGCAGGGTTGCAACTTACATAGACGATGCGCTCCGGCTTGGCATTTATAATTGTCTGAATAACGTCAGGATGCATACCTGCGCGAGGAGGATCGGTGATGATAACGTCAGGGCGACCATGTTCTGCGATGAAGTCATCGGTAAGAATGTCCTTCATGTCGCCTGCATAGAATAAGGTATTCTCAATACCGTTCACCTGAGAATTTATCTTTGCGTCCTCGATAGCTTCAGGAACATACTCGATGCCAATGACCTTCTTTGCTTTCTTTGCTACGAAATTGGCAATGGTGCCGGTACCTGTATAGAGGTCATAGACAAGTGGGAGTTCTGCGTTGTCACTCGTATTTTCATCTCCTCCGAATGCGAATTTGCGGGCAACACAATAGAGATGGTAAGCCTGCTCGGTATTTGTCTGATAGAATGACTTTGGTCCTACCTTGAACTTAAGGTCTTCCATGAGTTCGAAGATATGGTCCTTGCCGTAATAAACCTTCACGTCAAGGTCGCCGAAGGTATCGTTGCACTTTGGATTATAGACATACTGAAGGGATGTCACCTCAGGGAATATCTCTTGAATCTCTTCCAGTACCTTCATTGCTGTTTCCTTGTCAAACTTACTTTCGGTAGCTATTTCTTCGGCTATTGACTCCTTATTGTTCTGAACAGTTTCCGAAGGACCGAACTGCACTACGAGCATCCATTCGCCACTAAGTGAATTTCTCAAAACGAGATCGCGGAGAAGTCCATGCTGAGCGCGAAGGTCGAAGAACGTAATGCCGTTCTCCATCGCGTATGTATAAATGTGGTTGCGAATCTTATTCTGCAAGTCATCCATCAACCAACACTTGTTGATAGGAAGAATCTTGTCAAAGGCACCCGTGATGTGAAAACCGATACCTGGCTGGAATGGCACTCCTGCCTCCATCTGTTCCCTTGTAAGCCATTGCTTGCTGGAGCATCCGAAGTCGAGTTTGTTGCGGTATTCCTTTGTCTTTACCGAACCGAGAATAGGCAAGAACTCTGGCAATTCAATCTTTCCGATGCGATGTAGTTGATCATGCACCTGCTTCTGCTTTGCCTTCAACTGCTCCTCGTATGGGAGGTTCTGCCATTTGCATCCACCGCAAACACCGAAATGCTCACACATAGGTTCGCATCTCTTTTCGCTATATTTATGGAAACGGACAACTTCGGCTTCTGCATAGGAATGCTTTTTGCGCTTTATCTGTAAATCAACTACATCACCAGGAACACAGAAAGGAACAAAAACAACAAGATCATTAACCCTTACCAAACACTTGCCCTCAGCGGCAATGTCAGTAATCGTGATGTTTTCTAATAATGGTAATGGTTTCTTCTTTCTGGCCATATTTACAAAAATTCGAATTTGGTGCAAAGTTAATAACTTTTTCTTTTAATAAAGAATATTTCCACTAAAATTATCTTTTTCTGCAAAAAGAAGCAAAAAAGAATGCATTTTCTTTGGGAATATCATCATATTTCGCTAAATTTGCATTCCTAAAGACAAGATACGTCTTGTTAATGATAACGTAAATATTAAGTTTTTAATAATACCTAAACTGAAAAAAACATTAAAAAGAAATGGCACAGAAAAGAGTTTACACCTTTGGTAACGGACAAGCTGAAGGTAATGCTTCTATGCGTGAAGCACTCGGTGGCAAGGGAGCGAACCTTGCTGAGATGAACCTCATCGGTGTTCCTGTTCCTCCAGGTTTCACTATCACTACAGACACCTGTAATGAGTATTATGAGGTAGGTCAGGACAAAATCGTTGAACTTCTTCAGGATGAGGTGAATGCAGCAGTGGCTCACGTTGAGAACCTCATGAACTGCAAGTTCGGTGACGTCAACAACCCTCTTCTCGTATCAGTACGTTCAGGCGCTCGCGCTTCAATGCCAGGTATGATGGATACTATCCTCAACCTCGGTCTTAACGATGCTGTTGCTGAGGGTATGGCTAAGAAGACAAACAATCCTCACTTCGTATATGACTCATATCGTCGTTTCGTACAGATGTACGGTGACGTTGTTCTCGGCATGAAGCCAGTGAACAAGGAAGACATCGATCCATTTGAGGCTATCATCGAGAAGGTGAAGGAAGAGCAGGGCGTTGTTCTTGATAAGGATCTCTCTGTAGAATCTCTCAAGAAACTCGTTGAGCTCTTCAAGGCAGCTATCAAGGAGCAGACAGGTTCTGACTTCCCTGAGGATCCTATCGTACAGCTCTGGGGTGCTATCTGCGCTGTATTCCGTTCATGGATGAATGAGCGCGCTATCCTTTATCGTAAGATGGAGGGTATTCCTGACGAGTGGGGTACTGCTGTATCCGTTATGGCTATGGTATTCGGTAACATGGGCGACACATCTGCTACTGGTGTTTGCTTCTCTCGCGACGCTGGTAACGGTGAGAATCTTTTCAATGGTGAGTATCTTATCAATGCTCAGGGTGAGGACGTTGTTGCTGGTATCCGTACTCCACAGCAGATTACAAAGATTGGCTCTCAGCGTTGGGCAGAGCGTGCAGGTATCTCTGAGGAAGAGCGTGTAGCTAAGTATCCTTCAATGGAAGAGGCTATGCCTGAGCTCTATGCTGAGCTTGACGCTCTCCAGGATAAGCTTGAGCACCACTACCACGACATGCAGGACATGGAGTTCACCGTACAGGAAGGCAAACTCTGGTTCCTCCAGACACGTAACGGTAAGCGTACTGGTACTGCTATGGTTAAGATTGCTATGGATCTCGTTAAGGAAGGTCTCATCGATGAGAAGACAGCTATCCTCCGTTGCGAGCCACAGAAGCTTGACGAACTCCTCCACCCAGTATTCGATAAGGCTGCTCTGAAGAATGCCAAGGTTATCACACAGGGTCTCCCTGCTTCTCCAGGCGCTGCTTGCGGTCAGATCGTATTCCACGCTGACGACGCTCAGGTATGGCATCAGGATGGTCACAAGGTTATCATGGTTCGTATCGAGACATCTCCAGAAGACCTCGCTGGTATGGACGCTGCTGAGGGTATCCTCACTGCACGTGGCGGTATGACTTCTCACGCTGCCGTTGTTGCTCGTGGTATGGGTAAGTGCTGCGTATCAGGTGCTGGCGAAATCAATGTTGACTATAAGGCTAAGACTGTTGAAATCGGTGGTGTTGTTTATAAGGAAGGTGACTATATCTCTCTTAACGGTACTACAGGTCAGGTTTATGCTGGTGAGGTTAAGACAATCGATCCAGAGCTCTCTGGCGACTTCAAGGCTCTTATGGACCTCTGCGACAAATATACAAAGATGGAGATCCGTACAAATGCTGATACTCCTGCTGACGCAAAGAAGGCTCGTGACTTCGGTGCTAAGGGTATCGGTCTTACACGTACAGAGCACATGTTCTTCGAGGGTGAGAAAATCAAGGCAATGCGTGAGATGATTCTCGCTGAGAACGTTGCTGACCGTGAGCTTGCTCTCGCTAAACTTCTCCCTTATCAGAAGGCTGACTTCTACGGAATCCTCAAGGCTATGGATGGTCTTCAGGTTAACATCCGTCTCCTCGACCCACCTCTCAATGAGTTCGTTCCTAACAAGGAGAACCCTGCTGGTCAGAAGGAAATGGCAGAGCAGATGGGCGTAGCTCTCGAAGTAATCCAGAAGCGTGCTGCTGCTCTCGACGAGGCAAACCCAATGCTTGGTCACCGTGGTTGCCGTCTCGGTGTTACATTCCCTGAGATTACAGCTATGCAGACACGCGCTATCCTCTCTGCAGCTTGCGAACTGAAGCTTGAGGGTTATGACCCACATCCTGAAATCATGGTTCCACTCGTTGGTATCCTCTATGAGCTCAAGCAGCAGAAGGAAATCATCAAGAAGGTGGCTGCTGAGGTATTTGCTGAGTATGGCGTAGAGATTAAGTTCGAGGTTGGTACAATGATTGAGATTCCACGTGCTTGTCTCACAGCTGATCGCATTGCTACAGAGGCAGAGTACTTCTCATTCGGTACTAACGACCTTACACAGATGACCTTCGGTTACTCACGTGACGACGTTGCTTCGTTCGTTCCTGAGTATCTTGAGAAGAAGATTCTTAAGGCTGATCCATTCGCAGTTCTCGACCAGAACGGTGTTGGTCAGCTCATCAAGATGGCTTGCGAGAAGGGTAACGCTGTTCGTCCAGGCATCCGCACAGGTATCTGCGGTGAGCACGGCGGTGAGCCTTCATCAGTTAAGTTCTGCGCTAAGCTCGGCATGAAGTATGCATCTTGCTCTCCATTCCGTGTGCCAATCGCACGTCTTGCAGCCGCGCAGGCTGCTGTGGAAGAATAAACGACTGAATGCTGATAATTAGTGAAATACGAGGCAAGAGTTTGGAAAACAGACTCTTGCCTCGGTTCTTTTTGCTCATATTCTGCGGGTTACGTAAGCAGAATAAGTTGACTAAAAAACCCAATTTGTTGA
>JAZQOH010000028.1:0-2364 GCA_045627725.1 Prevotella sp.
ATGCAGAAGACTCAGCAGCTCATCAAGAATCCTATCAGCGAGGAAGCACTTGAACTCATTGGTTTTTATGATGAGGATCCTGAACGCAAGCCAACAGACAAGGTGTTTGCTGGTCTCAAGAACTACATGACACAAAAACCACTGAAGAAGTGGCTTGACGCAAATGGAGTAACCAAGAGCATCAGCTACCATTGCTCACGTCATACATTCGGCTCATTACAAGTTGATGCAGGAACAAGTATCTATGCCGTTCAGCACATGCTCGGTCATAAGAATGTTGCCACAACACAGATATACGCAGACATGGCAGATGAAACAAAGCGCCAGAGCGTTGACCGTATCACACTGAAGCCAAAATTCACACCTCAACTGAAGATTGTCGGACAAGACTAACAGTTGTTAATTTGGTTCTATTGCCTATTCAAAATAGAACCAAATCGGGAGAATTGCATCAGAATTGTACGAAAATGGGGGCTTTTTTATAAAGGTTCCCATTTTCGAATGTACCTTTGCATCATCATTGCTTTCCCACAAAGTAACCATATGCAAACATCTGCAAGTAAAAATCATACTCGCTTCAAGTATGATTCCTAAATAAGTATAAATAACTGGTATTGAGCAATAAGAAGTAGTACAGCGATAAAGAAAAATGTTTACCTTTGCACCACGATTCAACAAGAACCAATAAATAATTATAATATATGAATAGAAACAGTATCATACTCCCAGCGAAGCATGTCACACATGCCAAACTGTTCATCGTTGCAGTACTTGTATCTGTCAGCGTTATCATCTACCTGTTTTCAATTCTCGCAGCAAGAAGAATCTTTGCTGCCAGTGAACTGATCCCATACACCACTCTGCAATGGTCTATCTTTGCTCTGGTAGAAATGTTCTTCATCCTATTCATGATGACATTCGTCCAGATAGGCGAGTATTGGGATAGCAAGTCTGGCAAGAAGACTACCGAGGAAGAGCCCGTAACTCCAACTCAGGTACAGGCTGCAGATTCTGAGCTTTATGCCAAACGTGCAGAGGAAGTCCGAGTTGAGACCGAGGCAGAACGCCAGCAGAAGATAGACGCTATAATGAATTATGTTCGTTACGTAATGCCAGTAATCCTAAAGGAAGAGGATATGCAGGTTTTCTGTCTTGAAATACAGGGATGGCTTGACAATTCTGATTACAAACCTATTGGTCGTAACTGGAAATGGAGTGAGGATGCAAAATTCAAGGTAAAACATCTTGATGTGCGCCATCTTATTTGGAACATAGCTGTGCGAATGGGAATGAGCGATGGCTATAATACGATGGTATGTGCGTGCTTCTTAAAAAAGATGTTCCCTGACCTATGCAAGGATGTCAAGGACACAACGCTCAGCCAGTGTCTGACAGCAGATGCGAACAAGGGCAATATCGTTCTTGACAAGCCAGAGTCAAACAGCTACGCCTTCCACTACGACCAGAAAGAGGAAGAATAACAAACCACACAAACACCCATTATCCAGCACAACCGCACCGATTCAAACGAGTCAGTGCGGTTGTGCTTTTTTTGTGTCATTACCAATGCTGAGACACCAACCGTAAGCGTTCTTTTCCCACTTTTATCAGTTCTATTTGGTGGTTACGCCAATAACGTCTGCTCATGAAAATACATTCATAATTACCAATTATACCCAACAAGAACCCTCGTCAACCAGCACTATTTCATTTATACTGTCATTACTGACGCATTACCAAAGATAATATTGATAACCCTCTGATAATGATGTTCCTTTGCCGCCGAGATCAAATTCTCATTCGCGTCGCTATGACAAAGGATTCATTATCATTTGACAGTCTTCCACAGGCTGTTGCCGAACTTCAGAGAGAAGTATCGAGCATGAAGGCGTTACTACTGCAGAGCCTTCACAACGGACAAAATCAGCAGAAGAAGGATAACACGCATCGTCTTATGTCGGTAGAGGAAGCAGCAGAGTATCTCCGTATGCCAAAGAACACGCTCTACATGAAGTTGCAGAGCGGAGAGGTTCCTGCATCCAAGTTGGGCAAGTGCTGGAAGATATACCAGGACGAGCTTGACAAGTGGCTGGAGGTGAACCGGAAGAATCCTGTTCCACTTACTTTTGAGGAGCAGAACGCAGCGATTCTTGCAAGCAACCGTCGTAAGCCAAATCGCAAGTAATTGGTGGGACATGGATGTGAGTATTAACATTGTGTGGAGGTGGGACACAACAATCCCACTTCCGCACCTAATCAAAGAAAACTTATGGCATACACAAATGTAAGATACAGCCTAATGCTGAATGACAAGCAGCTTGAAGCATTGAGCGATGGCAAGCAGAAGATAAACCGAATGATGTG